>CADEDG010000011.1 GCA_902826035.1 uncultured Alphaproteobacteria bacterium | reverse complement strand
AGGGGGCGTTAGTGGACGCTGTTTCCAGGTCCGCCGGTAAGCGGGGCACATAGGGTGATCTTTCCCCAATGTAAAGAGAGGATCAGGGTTAATTCCCTTGCGCCGCCGCAATGAGATGCGACGTCGGCGCTACGTCACAAAACTGCAACGGCAGCGTCATGCAAGCTTTGCGTTTTCGTCGCGCTGGCTTCACGCGCCGCCATTAACCCCCGCCACGCCCGAGGGGCGAACCACGCCCAAAGCAGGGCGGGACTTCAAGAGGGGGTCTTCATGAAGAAGCATAGAATTACCAAGACAGCGTTGGCCACATTGGCGGCGGCTGGTGGCGTTGCAGTGATGGCGGAGTTTGCGAGCGCCCAGACAGCGCCGCCGCCCGTAACTCAACCGATGAACGGCGCGCCGGAAATTCGCGACGGCCAACAGCGCTTCAAAATGCGCGGTCGTTTCCAGTACGACGTGATTGCGAGCGACTGGGAAAACAACACCGAGCAGGGCACACGTTCCTACGTGCGCCGCGCCTTCCTCGGCGCCCAAGGGCGTTTCACCGACAATTGGCGCTACAAAATCGATTTCGTGTTGAACCCAGGCGCCAGCGAAGCGACGACCGCAACGACAACAATCGCCGATTGCGATTCGGTTACGCCGGGCAACCAGCCCTGCGTCGCGACGGTCACAACGACCGGCGGCGGCGATGACGTGGCGGTTGACGACGCGTATCTGGAATACGCGGGCGACTTCTTCTCGTTCGTGATTGGCGAAAACAACGTCACCGCGCCGCTTGAAGACCGCACCTCTTCGCTCGACATTCCGTTCATTGAGCGTTCGAGCATTATCAACACGTTCGGCTATGGCCGTTCCGCGGGCGCTGCCCTCCTCACCAACGGCGCCAATTGGATGGCTGCGGTTGGCGTCTATGGCGACTCGTTGAATAGCCAAGACACCAACTTCAACAACGACGAAGCCACCCAAGTCAGCGGCCGCTTCACCTGGGCGCCGATCTTCGAAAACGCGCCTGACAGCTACACGCTGCTGCACATCGGCCTCACGGCGCGCCAGCGCTACAATGGCGACGATTCAACCGTGCGCTATCGCACCCGTCCCCTGAACGGGCGCAGCAGCCGCTACATCGACGCAGGCAGCGGCCTCGCCGGTCAAAGCGACACCACGTATGGCGTGGAGCTCGCGGGCCAATGGAATCAGTTCGGCTTCACAGCTGAGTATCATTCACTTGCGGGTGAGACGGTTCCGGGCGTTAGCTTCGATTTCGATGGATACTATGTCGATGCGTACTGGTCATTGACGGGCGAGCCGCGTTCTTACCGCGGCAACACCGGTTCGTTCGGCGCCATCGCTCCGCGTCGCGCCATCAATCAAGGCGGACCCGGACATTGGATGCTGGCGGCGCGGTACGACTTCGTCGATCTCAGCGATCCTGCTGGCTCGAGCACGTCGCGCGGCGAGCAAACGGCTTACGCTGTTGGTCTCGACTGGGTCCCGCTCGATCACGTTCGCTTCAAGCTCAATTACGCGATGACCGAGATGGATCGCGCCAACCCGGCTCAGCTGGACCTCGACGCTGAAGTGATCAGCCTGCGCACGCAGTTTGATTTCTGATCATCTGTCATCGAATTCGATTGGAGAATTTTCACATGAATCTCAGTTTCCTCACTCGAACCGCGGCGATTTCGGCGGCAGTGTTGGCGATGGCCAGCTCCTCGGCGCTCGCGCAGGGCGCCGCCCAAGCCTTCACCATCCAGATCGACGGATCGTCCACGGTTTTCCCGCTTTCCGAAGCGGTGGCCGAGGGCTTCCAACAGCAGACTCAAGGTCGGGTCCGCGTCACGGTCGGTGAATCTGGCACGGGCGGCGGCTTCCGCAAATTCTGCCGTGGTGAAATCCATATCTCCGGCGCTTCGCGTCCCATTCGCACCAGCGAAATGGCCTCCTGCGCGGCGGCCGGCATCCAATACATCGAAATCCCGGTGGCGTTCGACGGTCTCACCGTTGTGGTGAACCCGTCTAATCCGATCCGTTCGATGACGGTGGCGGAACTGCGCCGCATCTGGGAACCGTCCGCCCAAGGCCGCGTCACCAATTATCGCCAAGTGAACCCGTCGTTCCCTGACATGGCCATGCAGCTCTACGGAGCGGGCAGCGCATCGGGAACGTTCGACTATTTCACGGAAGCGGTGAACGGCACGGCGCGCGCTTCACGCACCGACTACACGCCCACCGAAGACGACAACGTCACCGTTCAAGGCGTGGCCAACAATGCTGGCGGCCTGGGCTATTTCGGTCTGGCCTATTATGAAGAGAACCGCTCGCGCCTTCGCGGGCTGGCGATCGACAACGGCAACGGCCCGGTGGAGCCATCGGTCGCTAACGTGACGAACGGAAGCTATGCTCCGCTCTCGCGGCCGATCTTCATCTATGTTAACGCGGCTGCCATGCGCCGTCCGCAGGTCGCGCAATTCGTGCAGCATTACGTGAACAACGCTGGAGCTTCGGCCACCCGCGTTGGTTATGTGCCGCTGCCGGCGAGCGCCTACGCCACTTACCTGCAGCGCGCTCAGCGCCGTCAGGTAGGCACCGCGTTCGGCGGACGCCAAGCCATCGGCATCACCATCGAGCAATTGCTCGCTCGCCGTCTGGTGCAGACGCCGACCTCCTCGGATTGATACCCGCTAAGGTGGCGGGCGATGCATGCAATGCATCGCTCGCCCCAGTCCGAAACGAACGCGCCGAAAGTGGGGCCTGGGGGCGATATCTGAAGCCCCAAGGTCCCGCACGGCGGGCGGCGGTCTGGACTCTAGTGGTCGGTTGTCCGATTGAGACGAAGCGGGGCGCGGGAGCCGCGTTTGACGCGAGGGGAGCAGAGCGTTGATCCGGGATTTCACCAAAAAAAGGCTTCGCGTTGGCGAGCGCGCCATCGAATTGGTCCTGTTCATAGCTGCCGCTTCCGCGATCGCCATTATTGGGGGAATTCTCTACGTCGTTCTCTCGGAAGCGATAAAGTTCTTTGGCCAAGTCTCGTTCCTGGAATTCGTCACCTCGACAGTTTGGACGCCGACCTTCGACAATCCTAGTTACGGCATCGCCCCACTGTTAAGCGGTACCTTCATGTCGACCATCGTGGCGCTAGCAGTCGCCGTGCCGCTCGGGTTGCTGGTGGCCATCTATCTGTCTGAGTTCGCAAGCTCGCACATACGCGAGCTGGTCAAACCGACGCTGGAATTGCTCGCCGGCGTGCCTACAGTCGTTTACGGCTATTTCGCTCTGCTGTTCATCACGCCGCTGCTGCAGCGTCTACTCGCCCCGTACGGCATTGAGCTGCCTGGCTTTAACCTGTTGTCGGCAGGCATTGTCATGGGCTTGATGATCATCCCCACCATAGCCTCGCTCTCGGAGGACGCTTTGCGCGCGGTGCCGCGCAGCATGCGCGAGGGGTCCGCCGCTTTGGGGGCGACGCGGCTCGAGACCGCGCTTCGCGTGGTCTTTCCCGCCGCGGTATCGGGTGTCGCGAGCGCCGTCATTCTGGGCATGTCCCGCGCCGTGGGCGAGACCATGATCGTTGCGATCGCGGCGGGTCAGCAACCCGTCATCGTGACCTCTCCTACCCAACAAGGCGCCACCGTGACCGCCTTCATCGCCCAGGTTGCACTCGGCGACATTCCGTTCGGCACGCTTGAGTACTCGAGCATCTTCGCCGCGGGCCTGGCGCTCTTGGCGCTTACGCTGGTGTTCAACCTCGTCGCCTTTGCGCTCCAGCGCCGCTATCGGGAGGCCTATTGATGTCCGCTGAAGCCGCGCCGGCGCTAGATATCGCCGCTCATCCCCCGGGCTTGAAGCTGCGGAAGTTTAAGGGCGCAAGCTTTGTGTTCTGGGGCATTATCGCGACGCTTGTCGGCCTCGGCACCTTGGTCGCTCTCGTCAGCCAGCTGGTTCATGACGGCGGCCACCGCCTGACGCTCGATTTTCTGGGCAGCTTCCCCTCATCGGATCCGGCGGAGGCAGGCATCCTCTCAGCCTGGGTCGGCTCCATTCTGGTGATCATCGCCACCGCCTTCATCGCCGTTCCGATTGGCGTTCTGGCGGGAACCTACCTTGAAGAATACGCGCCGAAGAATGTCATCACCAGCGCGATCGAGATCGCGGTCAACAATCTGGCCGGCGTGCCGTCGATTATTTTCGGGCTGCTGGCGGTTGGCTTGTTCGTGCAGGCGTTCAGCCTTGGCCAGACCATCTTGACCGCCGGACTGACGCTGTCGCTGCTCATTCTGCCGGTTGTGATCGTCACGACGCGCGAGGCCGTGCGCGGCGTACCGCAGGAAATGCGCCAAGCAGCTCTCGCTATCGGCGCCACCAAATGGCAGGCGACGCAGGATCACGTTCTGCCTTACGCCCTCCCAGGCATCGTGACCGGGATCATCATCGGCATGTCGCGCGCCATCGGCGAGACGGCGCCGCTCATCCTTATCGGTGGTTTGACCTTCGTGGCGTTCTTGCCGATCACGCGCCCGGGCGACGCCAAGTTCGAGGTTATCGGTGCTGTCGATGAATATGGCGCTCCGGTCACGCCGGAGGCGAGCGAGAGCGTGCGCATCGCCCAGGACGGCGTAGTGGTGCTGCCAGATTTCAGCGAAATGCCGGTAAAGGCCGGGCAGGTGATAGACCTGCCGCATGGCGCCAGCGTGCAAAGTTCGGCGACTTGGGGCGATGCGCTGCAATCTTGGACGCCGACGCACTGGCTCGGCTCCGAATTCACGGTCATGCCGATCCAGATGTTCAACTGGACCTCGCGGCCGCAGGCCGAATTCCTGGAGATCGCCGCCGCGGCCGGGATCGTGTTGCTCGCAATCACGCTCCTGCTCAACGGGATAGCGATCTGGCTGCGCTATCGGTTGCGCAAGAATATTAATTGGTGATTGGGGGGCGACGCCAGCGGTAAATGGCATCAATCCATCTATCATGTACAAACTCCGTCATCCCGGACGCGCGGAGCGCGATCCGGGACCCAGGGGCCACAAGCACAGCGCTCTAGGGTCCCCTGGGTTCCGGGTCCCCCCTAATCTCCGATCCCCAACTTCCGCGCCTGCTTAGCCTCGCGTTTCAACTTCCGTCGCTCTTTTGCGCGAGCGCGTAGGTCGCGCAGTTTGTGCCAGAACCGCCGTTTGCCTTCCTTTGGCAGCGGCTCGAGGTTGCGGCGAAAATCCTCTGCGCAGGCGCGCCAGGAATGACGCTCCGCCAGGGCGCGCGCGTCTTCGCGTTTAAGCTTCAGCGCTTCCAGGCAGGCCTTGCGTAAATCCGTGTCTACGATGCCCGCGCCGGTGCCGGGGAGAATATCCTTAGGCCCGGGCGCGACATAGCCTGCCACCGGGGTTCCCGTTGCCGCCGCCTCGAGGATCACCAGGCCGAACGTATCGGTGAAGCTTGGGAAGACGAACACGTCGGCGTCGGCGAAGTGGCGCGCCAGGTCCTCGCCGAACTTGGAGCCGACGAATTTGGCGTCGGCGTATTTTTGCTCGAGCTCTTGGCGCGCGGGCCCGTCGCCGACCACGATTTTCGTCCCCGGCAAATCCAACTTCAGGAACGCCTCGATGTTCTTCTCCACCGCCACGCGCCCGACATACACGAAAATTGGCCGCTGGATGTCCTCCGCGTAGACGCCGCCATCGATCCCGCGTTTGCTCGGGTGGAACAAATCCACGTCCACGCCGCGCCCCCACAGCGCGACGTTGCGGAAGCCCTGCAAACGCAATTGCTCCATCATGGTGGGCGTCGCCACCATGACGCGTCCGGACTTGTCGTGGAACGCGTGCATGAAGCGATAGCCGGCCCAGAGCGGAATCCACTTGAACCGTGCTGTGACGTATTCGGGAAATTGGGTGTGGTAGCTGGTCGTGAACGGAAACTTGTGTTTCAGGCACACCGCGCGCGCGTCCCAGCCCAACGTACCCTCGGTGGCGATGTGCACGGCGTCGGGTGCGAATGCGAGAAACCGGTCCTCGATTTCCTCGCGCGCGCCGAGCGCCAATTTGATCTCTGAATAAGTCGGCAACGGGATGGTCTTGAAACCGTCGGCAGGGGAGACGATCTCGACCTCGCAGCCGAGCGCTTCCAATTCCCTGATCGTGTTGGCGAGCGTTCGCACCACGCCGTTGACCTGGGGCTCCCAGGCGTCGGTGACCAGCATGATTTTCCGCGCCAGCGGGGGTGCGCCGGACAGCGTTTCGGGGGGGCCGTCCTCGGCTTCGGAATCGGTCAGGTCGGCATCCGTGCTCACGGGCGCGGTTGACCACGGGCGACCGGGCCGCGCAAGGGGCGCCTTGCCCCGGAGCCGGCCGGCGCGCGCGTTGTATTTCGGTCAGTGTGCCGCTGCGCTTGCTAGACTGAGGGCGCAAGAAGGCGCATTTGAGGGCGATGGAATTCGATCTAACCCCGGTACTGGCGCTTCTGCGGCGGGAAATACCGCAACTGGCGGGGGTGTATCTGTTCGGAAGTTTCGCCGCTGGTCTCGCGCGGGCTGAAAGCGACATCGATTTGGCGATTTATGCCGGCAGGCCCCTGGAGCGCCGTGTCGTGGTCGGCCTCCAGCAACAGATCGCCAATATTCTCAACCGCGATGTCGATCTCGTCGATCTGGCCGCCGCCTCTACGATTCTGCAGTGTCAGGCGATAGACGAAGGAAAACTCATCGACGCCCCCCAACCGGACGAGACGGCGCTATTTGAGTTGCGTGTGATCCGGGAATACCAAGATTTGAAAGCCCGCCGCGCGGCGACGGAGGCCGATATCGTCGCCCGCGGTCGCGTCCATGCCTGACAACGTGATCATCGTCAAAGCTGCAATCATTGAAAGATGCATCAAACGCGCGCGCGAGGAATTGGCGGCGAGTTCGGATTTCGAGAATGACTACACTCGCCAAGACGCCGCTGTCTTGAACGTCGAGCGCGCCTGCGAAGCGGCGATCGATATCGCCAACCGAATCATACGCCTTCGCGGGATTGGCGTGCAGAGCTCGAATCGAGACGCGTTTGAAAAGCTTGTTGAGGAGCAAGTTATTGATCGCAGTTTGCGCGACAAGCTGAAGAACATGGTGGGATTTCGCAACATTGCGACGCATCGCTACCACGAGTTGGACCCGGCGATCGTGCGCATAGTGATCGAGAAGAACCTCGACGACTTGTTGGAGTTTTCGGCGTTGACGCTCCGACTCTGAGGCTTGTCATAAATCGAGGACGCGGGCACATGGCGGTCATGAAACTGCCGCCAAGCCCGGTCCTTGGGTCGGTAGCTAAGTAGAGTTCACATGCACCCATCTCCCATTCCGCACCCCGCCGCCGCCATCGATTGGGACGCGCTCGATGCGCTGAAATATTGCGACGAGGATTCAGCGCTCGCGGAATTGCTGGCGGCCCCGCCGCTCGATCCTGCCGCGCGCGCCAGCGTCAACGCCGAAGCGCGCGCGCTGGTGGTGCGCGCGCGCGGTTTGAAGCGCCGCAAGGGGGTAATGGAGAGCTTCCTCGAGGAATTCGGGCTCTCCAACGCCGAGGGCCTAGCGCTGATGTGTCTGGCGGAAGCGCTGTTGCGGGTGCCCGACGAGGAAACCGCCGACAAGCTGATCGCCGAGAAGATCGCCGACGGAAAATGGGGCGAACACCTCGGTAAATCCGATCATTGGCTGGTCAATGCCGGCACCTGGGGGCTGATGCTCACCGGGCGCATCACAAGATTGCCGGAGGAGATGAAGGGCGAGGCCAGCGAAGTTGTGGCTCGTCTCATCAAGCGTATGGGCGAGCCGGTGGTGCGTGCCGGCGCCATGCAGGCCATGCGCATCCTGGGCGAGCAATTCGTGCTCGGGCGCACCATAAAGGAGGCTTTGAAGCGCGGCGCGGGCATGGTCCGCCAAGGGCTCGCTAGCCGCTATTCGTTTGACATGCTGGGCGAAGGCGCGCGCACCAATGCCGACGCCGAGCGCTATCTGCAGAGCTATGCGAGCGCTATCGACGTGGTGGGCGAAGCAGCGGACCGCGCGTCGGCGGAGCAGAGTGGATCTGGGGGCCCGCGTTCCAAGAACGGAATCTCCGTGAAGCTCTCCGCGCTCCACCCACGCTACGAAGCGCGGCAGGAAGCGCGGGTGATGGCTCAGCTTTACCCGCGCGTGCTGCAGCTGGCGCAAGCGGCGAAGCGGTGGAACATCGGCTTGACGTTCGATGCGGAAGAGGCCGACCGGCTCGTGCTTTCTTTGAAGCTGTTCGAGCGCTTGGCGTTTGAGCCTTCGCTCAAGGGCTGGGCTGGCTTGGGGCTTGCGGTACAAGCGTACCAGAAGCGCACGCGTGCGCTGATCGAACGCCTCGTGCTGCTTGCGCGCAAGCGCGGCGAGCCGATCCAGGTGCGCCTGGTCAAGGGCGCCTATTGGGACGGCGAGATCAAGCGAGCGCAAATCATGGGTCGCCCGGACTTTCCAGTCTGGACCACCAAGGCCGCCACCGACGTGCACTACCTCGCCTGCGCGCGCGACCTGATCGCCGCGGGCGACGCCATCTTCCCGCAATTCGCCACTCACAATGCCCACACGGTTGCAGCTGTCCGGCGCATGGCGCATGCCGCAGGGCGCGATGGAGCGTATGAGTTCCAGCGCCTGCACGGCATGGGCGAGGCGCTCTACGCCGCGCTCGATCCTCCCGCGCCGGTGCGTGTTTATGCGCCGGTCGGCGGGCACGAAGACTTGCTGCCGTATCTGGTGCGGCGTCTCTTAGAGAACGGCGCCAACACAAGTTTTGTACATTCGTTCCTGGACGACGATGTCTCGCCGGAAGTCGTCGCCGCCGACCCCATCGCCACGCTCGAAGCACGCCCGCACCGCCACACACGTCTGCCGCCGCCGCCGCAGCTGTTCGGCGCGAGCCGGCGGAATTCCGGAGGGCGGGATTTGAGCGTTGCCAGCGAGCGCGAGGCGCTGGTGGCGCCACAGCGAACCTTCTCCCTTGCAGACCAGGTGACGGCGGAACGGTTCGCAAGGGAGCCGGAGGCGATCAGGGTAGCCCTGAGCGCCTTCCCCGCCTGGAGCGCCCTCGGCGGCGCCGAGCGCGCACGCGTACTCCGCACCATGGGCGATGCGCTCCAGGAGAGCGCCGACGCACTTGTACAACTAATCGCGCGCGAAGCCGGCCGCACCCTGCAGGACGGCATCGACGAGGTCCGCGAGGCGGTGGATTTCTGTCGTTACTACGCCGCCGAAGCCGAACGCTTGTTCGCCGGCCCGACACCGTTGCCGTCGCCCGCGGGCGAGACCGACCACCTCGAATTGCACGGCCGCGGCGTGTTCGTGTGTATCAGCCCATGGAATTTCCCGCTGGCGATCTTCACCGGGCAGATCGTGGCTGCGCTGGCGGCGGGGAACACGGTTGTCGCCAAACCCGCCGAGCAAACACCGCTGATCGCGGAAGCGGCTGTGCGGATTTTCCGTGACGCGGGTTTGCCGGGGGAAGTGTTGCAACTCGTGTTCGGCGCCGGCGACGTGGGCGCGGCGCTGGTGGCCGATCCGCGTATCGCGGGCGTCGCTTTCACCGGTTCCACGGAAGTTGCGCGCCTGATCAATCGGGCGCTGGCCGCCAAGGACGGCCCAATCGTGCCGCTGATCGCCGAGACCGGGGGCCTGAATGCGATGTTCTGCGACACCACCGCGCAGAAGGAACAAGTAGTCGACGACGTGATCGCCTCTGCGTTCCAATCAGCCGGGCAACGTTGCTCGTCGCTACGCCTGCTTTTCCTGCCGCATGACACGGCCGATGAAATCATCGAAACGCTGCTCGGCGCGATGGATTGCCTGGTGCTCGGCGATCCATCCGATCCGTTCACCGATGTGGGTCCGATTATCGACGCTGAGGCGAAGGCGAACCTCGACAAGCACATGGCGCGCATGGGCAAAGAGGCGAAGGTGTTAAAGCAGCTTGCTTGGACCGTCGGCGTCTCGTCTCCGGTCCAGGAGTCGCTTCCTTTCTTCGGCCCCGCCATCATCGAGCTCACCTCGCTCTCACAAATCGAACGCGAAATCTTCGGCCCAATCCTGCACATCGTCCGCTACGATCCCGCCGACATCGCACGCGTTGGGGGCGAACTCGCGAGCAAGGGCTACGGACTTACACTCGGCGTGCATTCAAGGCTCGAAAGTTTTGCGCAAGCGGTGATTGCTGCCGTGCCGGCGGGCAACGTCTACGTCAACCGCACCATCGTCGGCGCTGTGGTGGGCGTGCAGCCGTTCGGCGGTTCAGGCCTGAGCGGCACCGGGCCGAAGGCCGGAGGTCCGCATTATCTCCTGCGCTTCGCCGAGGAGCGCGCCATCAGCGTCAACATCGCCGCCCAAGGCGGCGATCCGCATTTGTTGAATTTGTGATGGGTGCGCAAGTCAACTCCCTTCCCGGCGTCGGCGCCGAGATTGTCGGCGTCAATCTAGCGCGGGAGCTGTCGACCGAGGAGTTCGGACAGGTCCGCGCCGCCTACGCTGAGCACGGAATCATCTTCTTCCGCGATCAGTCCATCAGCGAAGAACAGCACATCGCCTTCGCGCGGCGTTGGGCGCCCATCGACATCAATCGCTTTCTGACCGCGCACCCGAAGCATCCCGAAATCGCTGTGCTCACCAAGGAGGCCGACCAGCAGGAGAACATTGGCGGCGCCTGGCACACCGATCATTCCTACGATCAGATTCCAGCGATGGGATCGATTCTGGTCGCGCGCGAACTGCCTCCTGCTGGCGGCAACACGGTGTTTGCGTCAATGTATCGCGCGTACGAGGCGCTGGCAGAGGACATGAAGCGCCGCCTCGCCGGCCTGCGCGCCGTGCATTCAGCGCGTCACATCTTCGGCAAGGGCGCGGAGTACGGCAAGGCGCGCGGTGGGCGCATCGGCAACGCTGACGCGGCTGAGCACTTGGTCGATTCCGTACACCCCGTGGTGATCACGCACCCGCTCAGCGGAAAGAAGGCGCTCTACGTCAACTCCGCCTACACGATCCGTATCGAAGGAATGCCGGAAGCGGAATCGCAGAACCTGCTCGCGGAACTGTTCGCCCATTGCGTGCGGCCGGAGTTTTCCCACGAGTTTGTGTGGCGCCCCGGTTCAATCGCCATGTGGGACAATCGCTCGACGTGGCACTGGGCCAAGAACGATTATCACGGTCATCGCCGCGAGATGCACCGCATCACGCTCGCGGGCGAAGCGCTTTCGCCGGGAGAGTAGCAATAGGGAATGGGCAATAGGCAATAGGCTATTGGGGCGCGGCGCCGCGCTCAGTGAGCCAGCGGTGGTCAGAATAATTGTGGGCGCAGCTTGGAAATAAATGAGTCGAGGAATCCTAAATGCCAATTGCCAATTGCCAATTGCCTACCGCCTCTTCTTGCCCCTAAATCAAACCCATGCCCGCCGACAATGTCACCCCCTTCCGTCGTCCGCCGCCGAAGCGTCCGGCCGCGCCGCAGCAAAGCGGGTGGGGACTGAAAACCCATCGGGGCAGAGCAGTGCTGGCGCATTTGCTAACGCTTGCGACCTATGCGCTTGCGCTCTTCTTTACACGGCCGCCGCTGTCGTTCGTCGCCTTGGGCGTAGCGGTGGCGGCGTTTTTGTTCGTGTACTCAAATCGCGGCGCGGGAATGCCGTGGGCCAACACCCACCACGAACACGCGCTCCGCACGTTGGTGATCGGCTACTCGGTCATGACGCTTGCTGATGTGATCGCGATGGTCACGGTTACCGCAATGACCCCAGATGGCATGCGCGAGGGTCTGTTCCTGTTCGCGATCTGGACCCGGATTGTTGTGGTGGCGTGGGCGGGTTTACGTTCGGCAATTGCGCTGGTGTTGGCGATCATGCGCAAACCGGTTCCAAATCCGCGAGGCTGGCTGGTTTAGGTAAGGGCCGCGCGCTCCAACCAGCCCCACAATCGCGGAACATTTCCACCCCAACCCCGCGAAAAGCGGCGTCAAAGCCAACAAAACCAGCACTTGTACAAAATCTATCCGACCGAATTCGCGCGGGCCTACACTCTTCTCATCTCCTGTCGGGAGGCTTTACGGGACCCATAGCCGAACAAGTTCAGGAGACGCATTGTGATCGTGATTGCTTTGAGGAGGAAATCGAACTCGAAGGCCCGGTGAAGAGGCAATTGGCAATAGGCAATGGGCAATCGGATCGATTGCCGACTGCCGACTGGCGATTGCCGAAATTGGCTTCACCGCACGTCGGCCGGGAACGAAAGCACGGCGCCAAGAGGTCGCCGGAAACCCCAGCGTCGCGGATGCGGCTGCGACCGGCGCGAGTCAGTTGCACAAGAGGAAGAAGCCCTCGCCGATGCTCCGTCTTTTCAACGCATGGCCGTCCGGGATTTTATCTAACGCCTCAGGCTTTGGCCGGCTGGAAACATAATGCGCGGGGCGCAGCGTTGCGCACCACCCATTTTTATTTTGAGCTCACGCGCAGAGCGCGCCCCGCTCTCCCACCTTTGGGGTGGATGCACTGGAGCAAAGCGAACCCGGAAACGCGAAGCGTTGTCCGGTGATTGGCGCGGCTTGGACCGCCGGCGTCCCCGCCGGCAGGTTGGCCGCCACGCATCCGAAAAATTTGTGTTTTGGCAACCCCGCTGGCGAGGGTACCGCCGGCCAAGCGGCATAGGCCGCGCGGGTCAGTCCAGGATGCGACAGCCAAACTCCTCTTCGTATACCGCCTGAGCCTTGATGGCGCCAAACATGACGCTCGCTTGAACCGTCTCGCCCGTCGCCGTCACGCGGATTTGGCGCGCGTCCTCTGGATAGTCGGCGAGGCATGCATCCAAGGGTCGCCCGCTGACATGCATGCACGAACAGGTTTGCTTGGCAGCGTAGCCGGTGGCGATGCGGCCATAGGCGATGTCGTCTTGCAGCGACCAGGCCCCGATCCCGAGCGCAAGCGCCGCGATCCCCAACCCGCCAGTCCACATCCAGCGTTTGCGCCCCACGCCCGCCTCCCTTAATGCTGATTGCGATGTTAGCGGCAGGGGACGCGGACGTACATGCTGAGGGCGCTGATTTTCGTGCTTGTGGGGTTCTGGGCGCCGTTCGCGGCGGCGCAGACCCTCGCACCGCTGCCGGCGCAACCGGCTGGAGTGACGTGGCCGACGCAAGGCTGGGAGATTGCGCCGCTGCCAGCCGATGTGGATCGCGCGGCTTTCGACCTCGCAATCACTCAAGCCTTCGCCAGCGCCGAGGAGCCGTTGGGAGAAACCCGCGCTGTGCTGGTCGTGCAGGGCGGGCGCATTGTGTTCGAACGTTACAATGATGGGTACTCGCCCGCCACTCGGCTGGTGTCGTGGTCGATGGCGAAATCGGTGACCCATGCGCTGGTAGGTGCTGCGGTGCTGCAGGGCAGGGTGGGGATCGACGCGCCGATGGGCTCGCCGCATTGGCGCGCCGGCGATCGCCGCGCCTCGATCACGTGGCGGCAATGGCTGAACATGGTCGACGGCCAGGACTACACCGAAATCGGCGCGCCCAGCGTGCTCGAAAACGACGTCACCCACATGCTTTATGGCCGCGGCCGCAGCGACACGGCGCGCTTCGCCGCCAGCTTGCCGCTGATCCACGATCCGGCGACGCACTGGAACTACAATTCCGCCGGCACGATCCTGGTCGCCGATGCGCTCACGCGCGCCATAGTGCCCAACCTCGCCGACGCAAAAGACCGTCGCGACCGCATGCGCGCGTGGATGCAGCAATCGCTGTTCGCGCGCATCGGCATGGATCCGGTGGTCGAGTTCGATGCCCGGGGATTGTTCTACGGTTCTGCGCTGATCTACGCGACGGCGCGCGATTGGGCTCGCTTCGGTACGCTCTATCTGCGCGACGGAATGTGGGACGGCGTTCGCGTCCTGCCGGCGGGTTGGGTCGATTTCGCCCGCACGCCTGGGCCGGCGGCGAATTCCGACGTGTACGGCGCCCATTGGTGGCTGACGCCGGCGCACGGCCAAGGTCGCCCACAACGCTCACTGATCACCGACAATGCCATGGCGGACGCGTTCTCCGCCCAGGGACACGAAGGCCAGATCGTCGTCGTCGTTCCGTCAAAAGACCTCGTCATGGTGCGGCTTGGCCTATTCCATGGGGAGACAGAATCCTGGCATGCGCTTGGCGATTGGGCCACGTTGCTTGTGGGCGCGTTCGGGGATCGCACCGCGCCCTGATGTGTGGGAGAGGCGAATGAACGACGGCGTCACCAAACAATGCGCCCTCATGCTGCGCGAGGCCGGCTTCACTTACCTGGCGGCCGAACTCGAGTTCGGCTCTCTCGGCGGGTTGGCGAAGGACGAGCCGTTCTTCGTGCTGTGCGGACGCGACCGCTTGGCGCCGACCGCGATTAAGGCTTGGATCGAAGCCGCGCGTATCTCCAATGTGCCTGACCACAAGCTTGAACGCGCGCACGAAACGATCGAGGCGATCGAGGGGTGGCCGGGGGAGCGACACTATCCGGACTGATTGGCCCGATGGATCAGCAATCTTCCTTGACGATGGCTTCCTGGATCTTGTCGAGCGCACGGTAGAGCTGCTCGCGAACATCCGCGCCATTGGCGCGCATTAGATGAATCGCCATGCGAGAAAGCATGTCGCCCGCCTTAGGCTCGTCGTGGATGGCCGCCAGGGTTACCACCGCCTGGACCCTCTGAATGAACATCTCCGCGCCTGCGCCGTCCGCTTCCAGCACCCGCAGTCGCAATTGTCGCAACGCTGTACGCAAAGATGGGGGGCGGCTGGAAACATCGTCCTTGCGCCGGTCAAGCAGTCGCTTATTCCGGCCGCGCCTGCGGTCGGGTCCGAAATAATCCTTATAATCGACCCAATCCATGACGGGCGCGCCTGATGCTCGGCCCCTAGCGTTACGCCTGTTGGGTTTCCGAATTATTCATAACTGGTTACCGGCGTTGTAATCTTAGGCAGGCGAT
Source organism: uncultured Alphaproteobacteria bacterium (assembly GCA_902826035.1). Lineage (GTDB taxonomy): Bacteria > Pseudomonadota > Alphaproteobacteria > Caulobacterales > Aquidulcibacteraceae > Vitreimonas. The sequence continues at coordinate 30,022 of CADEDG010000011.1, read as the reverse complement.
TGGCCCAAAATTAAGCTGTGGTCAGGGCGCTTCCAAAGCCGGCGCCAAAGCCGTGAGTTCGCCTTCGCGAAGCGCGCGGTGGGCGCGGTCGAGCATATCGAGCAGATCGGGGCGGACATCGCGGGTGTTTCCGAGACCGGCGAGTGTGGCCAACCTCAGGAGCACGGCGGAAACCTCCGGCTCATGATTCATGCGTGCAAGCAGGGCGGTCGATTCCACTCTGGTGACGAAGATGCGCAACCGCTCGCCATTCGCGTCGAGCACGTATTGGCGCAACTGGCGCAAGGCGGTGGAGAGCGGCGGCGGGGGTCCGGAGAAACTGTCCGTGCGTCGCTCGATCAAACGCACGGGCAGCCAGTCGCGCCGTCGGCAGGGGCCGAAATAATTCGGATGATCGATCCACTTCATAGGTCCGGCCGCCAGAGCGCCTTTCAGCGATGCCCCGATGATAGGCGCACATCGTTTGCGGACAGTTCGCCGGCAGCGTTAGCGCCTGTTGAGGTTAAGTAGCGTTGGCCAACATCGTGCGCACGTCGGCGGGCGTTTTTCCGGCTTCGCGGAGGCTGCGCAACGTAGCTGAGCTATCACGTTTGGCCAGCCGCTTGCCATCCGCGCTGAGAATGAGTTTGTGGTGGCGATACAATGGCGTCGGTATTTCCAGCAACGCTTGCAGCAGCACGTGCAGATGCGACGCCTCGTGGAGATCTTCACCGCGAATGACGTGGGTTACGCCTTGCAGCGCGTCGTCCAGCACCGAGGCGAGGTGATAGGAGGCAGGAAATTCCTTGCGCGCCAGCACCACGTCGCCGTGCCGACCCGGCTCTGCGTGAACCGGTCCAGCTTCATCTTCGAACGCGAGTTCATCAAAGGCGCGGCCCAGCTCCGCCCTTGCCTGCGCCAGTGACAGGCGCCAGGCAAAGCTCTCTCCGCGCGCGAGACGTTCGCCTTCCTCTGCGGTCGGCAACGCCTCGCTGTGAAACACCTCCCCACTTGCTCCGTGCGGCGCCGTTGCAATCGCCTCCGCGACTTCCCGACGGGTGCGAAAACAGCGATAAACCAAGCCGCGCGCGCTCAGTGTCTGCAAGGCCGCTTCGTATTGGCCCATGTGCTCGGACTGCCGCCGCACCGGCTCCTCCCAGCGCAAGCCGAGCCAACGCAAATCCTCCAGGATCGCGGCTTCGAATTCTGGCCGGCAACGGCCGCGATCCAAATCCTCGATCCTCAGCAGAAACCGCCCGCGCGCCGCCTGCGCCGCGTCAAACGCTTCCAACGCCGAGAACGCGTGCCCGAGGTGCAGATAACCCGTCGGAGAGGGTGCGAAGCGTGTGGTGAAGCGCATCGAGGTGAAGGCTAAAATTGGCGGTGCAACGGAGTTCCAGCTAGCGAACCCTGTCAACCGGCGGCTCCGCTGGAGCATCATAGTACGCGCACACGCAGGATGATAGCGCACGAACGAGGTTGCGCTCCTCTTCGGTCAAAAAGGGTGTCCAAAGATCGATGATCAGGAGCGCGCGCATTTGGTCGCTCTCATTCCAAGCTTCATGCTCGATCGTGTCGTCAAATACAAAGGCCTCCCCTGGGCGCCACTCTCGACGCTCGCCGCCAACGCGGAACCCGCACCCCTTGGGCACAACCAACGCGAGGTGCGTCACCAAGCGGGTGTTAGAAGGGCCGGTGTGCGGGGGAATTCGGGCGCCGCCGTCGAGCACCGAGAACATGACATTCGGTCCCAACCCCGGCGGATCCCAGAGACCGCAGGATGCAAGCGAACTTATCGTGCGGGGGCAGCGCGCTATGTTTTCAGGAAACGCCACACCTTCACGCCAGAAGGGAAACGATCGCCACTGTCGCGACTGTCCTCCGGTGTCGATGCTTGCGGGCGTAGTTTGGTACGGCGCAAGCGCATTGGCGCCCGTCCCTTCAAGGATTGCAAGGAACTCGGCCCGTATGACTTCAGTTGCGGCTTCAATGTCGGTAATCCAGGGAAAGCGCTCGCGATCGTAAAACTCGATTGCCGGCAGTTCTGGAAAGTGCAGAAAGGTGGAGTGTTGAGCAAATATCCGGTTCTTTCTGAGGAGCGCTGCAACACACCGATCGAAGCGCTTGAGGGGTAAGTTCTGATATCGCGACCGCAACGGCCCAAGGGCATCCGCGATGGCGGTTTCAAGCGCTCTGTGATTGTTGTCAATGATGTTGGCGGCATGCTGCACGCGTTCGATTTGCTCTGGCGGAGAACGATTCCATCCCGGAGGGAGAACCTGAAGCGCCGAGAAATATACCGTAGCGGCCTTGCGCGCGTGGCCCATTTGCTCAAGCAGGGAGGCCTTTTCCATAAGAGTGAGAAAGTGGTTCGGCGCTAAAGCAATGGCGCAGTCGAACGCGGCAATCGCGCCGCTGAATTGGTTGAGTTGTCGGCGCGCAAGTCCCAGATTGTACCAAGCCTCTGCGAAAGTCGCGTGTGTTTTGACCAATTTCTCCAATAGCGTGGCGGCGCCCGCAACATTTCCGGAGCGCAGCATAAACATGGCGCTCTCATTCAGCACCAAAGGATGTTCAGGTGCGATGGCCCGAGCTTTGCCGAGAAGTCCCCTGGCTTGATCGAGATCCCCCCGAAACGAGGCTTGCCGAATAGAATCGATGAGTGCGTTCGGTTCCAGATCAAGGCTTGTCATTGTGGCGCCCACGCGTGCGTTCTGGATAAAATTTGTGCGGACGAAGGGGTTCGTCCAGTCACGTCGGCGTGAGTGGGCGGCCCGCGCGTCGAGTGGTGGATTTTCATCGACGAGCATGCTGAGCTGAACGCCGTTCTCGGCCGCCTTGAAGTTGGTGCGAGAAAAAATTAAAATTGTGTAGGCGGGCCCGTCGCGGTTCTTTTGGGGCGAGGGAGCTGAACCCATGACAGTCTTTATCGATGGCCCGCGCCTTCCGCCTGCGCGCGGTGGCAAGCCGGACGCGCTGGTGGTGTTCCTGCACGGCTACGGCTCCAATGGCGCCGATCTCATCAGCCTTGCGCCTTATTGGCAGAAGGCGCTTCCCGGCGCGGCGTTCGTCTCGCCAAATGCAATCGAGCCGGTCCCGCAGGCCCCAGGCGGCTACCAATGGTTTCCGATCACCAACATGGACCCGCACCTGATGGAGCAGGGCGCACGACGCGCTGCGCTTTCGGTGGACAGTTTCCTGGATAGGGAGCTGGAGAAACATGGTCTCGACGACAGTCGCTTGGCTCTGGTTGGTTTCTCCCAAGGGACGATGATGGCGCTGCATGTCGGCCTCAGGCGGGCGCGCGCTCCGGCGGCGATCCTGGGTTATTCCGGCGTGCTGGTGGCCGGCAAAAAGCTCAAGGACGAGATGCGGGCAAAGCCGCCGGTGCTCCTGGTTCACGGCGACCGCGACCCGATGATCCCGGTGGCGGCTTTGTTCGACTCAGCTGAGGGCCTGGCGGCCGCTGGACACGGCGCGCAATGGCATGTGTCCCTCGGGGTGCCCCATTCGATCGGGCCGGACGGGCTGGAGTTGGGGGAGGCGTTCCTGGCTAATTATTTGAAAAAACAGCGAATTACCGTCTCACCCTGAGACTTCTTCGCCACGTCGCGGAACCGTCGTGAAGCTGTCGCGCCAAATCAGCTATGGGCTGAGCACGCTGTGCTATAATGAAGGCCAGCAAGGAGCGCCCGTCTTCAGTCGTATCGCAACACCCCCCGTCCGGACGTTTACCCGGCAGGCCCTCGCCAGGCCTCTCTCGCGCCAGCTTGGAGGCCGGCGATGAACGTTTCCAGCGTCCCCCTCGCGGGCTTTCCGGCGCTGGTGTTGAACGCCGATTTCCGGCCGCTTTCCTATTATCCGTTGTCGTTGTGGCCCTGGCAGGAAGTGGTCAAGGCCGTGTTCCTGGAGCGCGTCGATGTCGTTGCGCATTACGATAAGCTGATCCACTCGCCCTCGTTCGAGATGCGTCTGCCCTCGGTGATCTCGCTACGCGATTACGTGGCTCAGGATCGCCCGCCGGCCTTTACCCGCTTCAACGTGTTCCTGCGCGACGGGTTCCTGTGCCAATATTGCGGCGCAGGCGACGATCTGACGTTCGACCATCTGGTGCCGCGTTCCAAGGGCGGGCGCACCACATGGGAGAATATCGTCACCGCCTGCGCGCCGTGCAATCTGCGCAAAGGCGGCAAGTACGCGCGCCACGCCGCCATGCGCCCGTACCGGAAACCGCGGCGTCCGACCATGCACGAACTCCAGCACGTAGGCCGGCGCTTCCCGCCGCACCATTTGCACGAAAGCTGGATGGATTATCTGTATTGGGATGTCGAACTGGAAGCGTGAAACCTATTGGTTCACGGTGTCCACTTCCGTGCCCACATCGGTGAACAGGGCGTTGACGCTGTCGCCCAGGGCGCCAACGCTGGCGACGATGGCGACGCCGATCAGGGCCGCGATCAGCGCGTATTCGATCGCGGTCGCGCCGCGTTCGTCACGGAGGAAATGCTTCACCATCACGCGGCCTCGCGTTCGATCAATCGCTGCACCAGGCCGACATCGGCCGGCGGCATTTCATAGTTGCGCAATTCGCGCGCCCGCACCCAGGCAAGCGCTGCAACCGCGTCGGGATTGAGTTTCGGCTCGCCCGCCCAGCGTTGCGCGATGTAAAGCGGCATCAGCAAATGGAAATCCGGATAGGCGTGGGACGCGAACGCGAACGGATCGAGGCTGTCTGGTTCAAGGTTCAAATCCAGTTCCTCCTTCAGTTCCCGCACCAAAGCCGCTTCCGGCGCTTCGCCCAACTCGACTTTGCCGCCGGGAAACTCCCATAGGCCCCCGAGCGCCTTGTGCGCGGGCCGCTGCGTGATCAGTACGCGGCCGTGCGCATCGATCAACGCCGCCGCCGCCACCAGAAGCAGCTTCCGCGTTGAACCTGTCTTATCGCCGATTTGCATGAAAAAGCCGTGTGGAGGGATGGTTGAAAAGCGTTAGGGTGAATCGGCGTTAGGAGCTATGGCGAAATTCCGCCGTGCTTGTACAAGAAACGCTCACTCCCCCCGGAACCGGCCGTCGCCTTCCTCGGTGACCAGCACGACATTGGGGTTCTCCGGGGCGGCATCCTCGAACAGGCCGAAATCGAGGTCATCCTGGGGCGCGTCGGCCTTCAGCGGTGCTGCGACCCGGGCGGCGAGTTCGCTGCGCTCGACCGGCGCGAGCGGGGCGGCGATGCCAGGCGCATGCATCGGCCGCCAGAACGAAGCCAGCAGCGCGAACTTGCCCTCGCGCTCGACAATCTCGCCCAGCCCGCTTCTGATCACATCGCTCCAGCGCTTCAGCACTTGCTTGTGGTCGACATAGAGATTGGGAAGCGTAGCGCGGGCGAGTTCGGCCGGCGCGCCGAGCAGGGCGCGTGCGGCTTCGGGGGTGCGGGCGTGGCCGAGGGGGCGTTTCATCGCCGCTTCCACCGTGCGCGCCACCGGCGCTGGCGGGGCCGGGCGCCAATAGCGCATCGCCACCCGCCAAGCGCCGTCACGCCAGTACAATTCGTAGACGCCTGACCCATAGATTTCAGGAATTGCGGCCTCCGCGTCCACAGGCGATTCGAAGCTTTCGGCGAGTTCCTCGGCCGTCAGGAAGACCGGGCCCCCAGCCTGTATGACGGCCTCGTCCTCCGTGCGCGCACGCGGAGCGTCTGGCGCCCGCGCCGCGGCGATATTCGCTGCAATGGGGAAAATGCTCATCGAGGTCCAGTATTTAGCATCCCAAGCCGCTGAGGACATTGTCTAGTTTCCTCGAGCGGCCAAGTATGTCCGAGTCGCGAGAGTTCAGGGGCGCTAAGCAATGTCGGATCGGCGATGAATCCCCTGCCGTCTCGGCGTCGCTGGCGCATCGATTTTTCGGCGCTGGACCTGCACTCGTTGCGGGCCTGGGGCTTAGCGGTTAGCGCGGCGCTGATCACGGCATTTCTAGCGATGGCATGGCAAGGTCAGGCGCCGGCAAACACGCCGGTCAAGGTCCAAACAGGAGATGCAGATGGATAGCGGGGCCTCTTCCTTCATCGGCGGTTTCGAGGAGCGCGTTTTCGCCACGGTCGATGGGCTTGCGCTCTATGCGCGCGACTATCCCGCGCTGCAGCCGGCGACCGGCGCGCCAGTGATTTGTCTGCATGGCCTGACGCGAAACTCGCGCGATTTCGCTGTCATCGCGCCGCGTATTGCTGCGTGCGGCCGGCGCGTCATCGTCCCTGACATGCGCGGGCGTGGCAGGAGCGCCAACGACCCCGACCCGGCTCATTATGTGCCCGCGGTGTACGCCCAGGACGTGATCTCGGTATTGGACAAACTCGAGATCAAGCGCGCGGTGTTCATTGGCACGAGCATGGGCGGCATTATCACTATGGCGATTGCGGCTTTGGCGCAGGATCGGATCGCCGCCGCCGTGCTCAATGACATCGGAACGAAAGTGTCGCCCGAGGGCGTTGCGCGCATCGCTTCTTACGTTGGCGTTACGCGCCCGGTGGCGAGCTGGGCGGAAGCCGCGGCGGCGGTGCGCGCCATCGCCGGGACAGCGTATCCCGAGCGGCTAGAGGACAGCGCGTTCTGGGACGCGTTCGCACGCCGCACCTTCCGCCAGCGCGACGATGGTATGATCGAGACCGATTACGATCCCCACATTGCGCTTGCTTTCGCTGCCGCCGGCGACGCGCCGCCCCCGGATATGACGCCCTTGTTCCAGATGCTTGCGGTCAAGCCTGTGCTCAGCGTGCGCGGCGCGATCTCGGATCTGCTCAGTGCGGAGACGGTGGCCGAAATGCGCGCGCTGAAACCGGACTTGGAGACGGTTGATGTCGCCAATATCGGCCACGCGCCGATGCTGGACGAGCCAGAAACGTGGGACGCGGTGCTTGGATTTTTGGCAAAGGTTGAGTGACGAGACGGACTTTCGCGCTCAATCGAAAATGTCAAAAATCCCCATGCCGCGCTTGCGTTGGCCGTGCGCGCCATAGCCGCGCTCGCCCTGCTCTCCACGCTCGCCCCGTTCACCTTGTTCTCCACGCTCGTCATAGTACCCGCCATGTTGGCGCGGCGGCGGCTGATGCTGAGGGTAGATATGAGCCGGCGGCGGTTCGCTTACGCGCGCGCCCTCCATCAATTTTTCGAGTTCGCCGCGATCGAGCCAAACGCCGCGACAACTCGGGCACATGTCGAACTCGACGTTCGAGCGATTCAGCGTTTGCATGTTGCTTTGGCAATTGGGGCACATCAGCAGCGGCATTAGATTCTCCAGTGTTGCCGCTGAAGGTGGCGTCGAAACCTGGGAGCGCAAGCGCGGCATCGATGAGAAAGCTTCATGTCGGCTATTGCCGGTGCGCCGGGCGCCGTTCGGATTCATCATTCAGCGCGGCGAAGATAAATTCAGCCAGCCGCTCGGCCGCGATAGGCAGCGTCTTGGCGCGCACAAGCGCGATCTCGGTGTCGGCAAGCGCGGGCAGGCCGTCATCCGCGTTGAGCAGCAGAAGGTCAGGCGGCGCCATTTCGCGCGGCAGCACCGTCACGCCAAGGCCCGCGCGCAACGCGGCATGCTGACCGGCAAGCGAGGGGCTGGTATAGGCGATGCGCCAGGGTTTGCCGACCGCATCTAGCGCCGATATGGCGCGCTTGCGATAGACGCAAGGCGCCGGCGCCGCGATCAGCGGAAGCGTCTCGTGCGCAATCAGCACCGAAAGGCCGGCGGCGACCCACACCAGCGGCTCGCGCCAAACGCGCGCGCCGAGTTCGGGTCCCAACGGTTCGCGCTTGATCAACGCCAAATCGAGTTCGCCTTTGCTCATCTTCTCCATGATGTGCAGCGTCAGATCGCAGGTCACCGAGAGATTGACGTGCGGGTAGGCGCGCGAAAAATCGCCAAGCACATCGGGGAGGTGGGCGGTGGCGAAATCTTCCGGCGCGCCAAGGCGGACCTCGCCCTCAAGATTGTGTTCGATGACGCCCGCAACAATCTCATCGTTGAGACGGAGCAGTTTCCGCGCCTGAATCAGCAGCGCTTCGCCGGATGGCGTCGGCGCGGTGTGGCGGGGGTCGCGGCTCAGCAGCTGGACGCCGAGCTGAGACTCTAGCCTCTGGATTTGCAAACTCACTGCCGATTGCGAACGCCCGAGCCTTGCGCCCGCACGTGTGAAGCTGCCTGCTTCCGCAACGGCAACGAAAGCGCGGAGCAGATCGAGATCGAGGTTTACGAGACGTTGCTGGACGCTTGGCATTCGCCTCCAAGTAAGGGTCGCCCCCAAAGGGCGCAATGTCAGTGAAAATCATACAAGAAAATCGCCGCTATTGCCATTTCTCATGAGGGGACAGGTTGGACGTTTCGACAGCCGCCCCCAAGTCGCCAGCGCGCGGTGGCCGCCGCTTGGAGGGAATGCGCCATGACCACGATCGAGCGACTAATGCTGCGCCAGGAAATAGACGACCTCGAAGAGGCGCTCGCAATCGCCAAGCGCGCCCATGAGCCCGATTTTGTTCACATTCAGCGCCTCGTTTCTGAAATAGCCAGGCTGCAGCGTCAGAACGTGAGCCCCAACACAAAGCCGCAGCGCCGCCGGGTCTGAGTCGCGGCTCTCTTCAGGAATAGATCATGGATTTTCTGACTGTTGTTTACGCCGGCCAACCGGCGTGGCTTTGGCTTGCGTTCCTCTCCGGCGTGGGCGTGTTGCTCTGGCTCGATCTTGGAATCGTCAATCGCAAGGACGGCGTCGTCTCGCCAACCAAAAGTGCGCTGATGTGGGGCGCTTTCGCTTCGCTGGCGATCGCCTTCGGCGCCTATGTCGCTTTCGTCTATGCGCCCGACCCTCGGTACTATCAAAATCCGTACAATCTCAATCAGCAGGCCGTGATCCAATACTTCACGGGCTATCTGCTCGAAACCGCTTTGGCGTTCGACAACATCTTCGTCATCTCGCTGATTTTCACCTATTTCGCGGTGCCGCGCGAGTACCAGCATCGTGTTCTGTTTTGGGGAATTCTGGGCGCGATTGTTTTTCGCGCGCTGTTCATCTCTGCAGGCGCCGCGGTGGTGACGTCGTGGACCTGGGTGCTCTATTTGTTCGCGGCATTCCTGATCTACACCGGCTGGAAAATGCTCACCCATGCCGACAAGGAGATGGACCTGCACGAAAATCCTCTGGTGAAGTTCATGCGTCGGCGTTTCCGTGTCACCGACACAATCGACAATCACAATTTCCTGGTTCGACGCCCGCATCCGAAAACCGGCAAACTCGTGCTGTTCGCGACGCCACTTCTATTGGCGCTGGTGGTGGTGGAGTTTGTCGACATCGTTTTCGCCGTGGATTCGGTACCGGCGATCTTCGCGGTGACGCAGGATCCCTTCATCGTGTACACCTCGAACATCTTCGCCATCCTCGGGCTTCGCTCGATGTATTTCATGCTGGCGGCCGCGGTTGAGCGCTTCAAGTACCTGAAGTACGGCTTGTCGTTGGTGCTCGTGCTGATCGGCTGCAAGATCATCTGGAATTTTGGCTTGTCGAAGGAATTGCACCTTGTCCCGTACCTGGAAGCGCATTGGTCCTTGCTGGCGACAATCGCATTGATCGGCGGGGCTATGATCGTGTCGCTGTTCGCGACTCGCCCGGGGGCCGCGGGCGCTCCGGCGGCGCCTTAAAGCGCGCGCTGGAACAGGTCGTCGTACTTGGCGGCGTCGAAGGGCACGGCATTGGTCAATGTCGCGAGATCGCTGACGGCATAGTCCCGCGCGCCCGGCCAGTGCGCATCGGTCACGCCCATGGCCGAAAGCGAGCCGGGCAGGCAGATGCGCGCGTTGAGATCGGCGATGGCTTGCGGCAGATCGGCGTTGGCGGCTAAGCCAAGCGCACGGCGCAGGCGCGCGAACTTGGCCTCTGCTGCGTCGCCGATCATGGCCAGCGCATGCGGCAGGATCACCGCGTTGAGCGTGCCGTGGTGCAGCTTCAATTCGTGGATGCGCCCAAGCGCATGGGAAAGCCCATGCACCGCGCCTAGGCCCTTGGCGAACGCGAGCGCGCCCTCGAACGAGGCCATCATCATGTGCCAGCGCGCGTCGCGATCAGTCCCGTCCTTCACCGCGCGCTCAAGCCAAGCCATTGCGCGTTCTGCGCCGTCCAGGCCGATGGCTTCAGCCGGCGGGTGAATGACCGGGGTCAGCACCGCTTCGATGCAATGGGTCATGGCGTCCATGCCGGTTGCAGCGGTTAGGAGCGGCGGCAGACCCAAAGTGAGTTCGGGGTCGCACACCGCCGCTATCGGGACCAGCCGCGGGGAAACGAACGTCTCCTTGCGCCCATCCTCCAGGATCACCACCGCGCCGGGGGAGACTTCGCTGCCGGTTCCGGCGGTCGTCGGCACGGCGACGAGCGGGGGGATGGCGCCGATGAAGCGAGCGCCGCGCTGGGTGGCGCCAAGGCGCGCGAACGGCCCGTCGTGGGAAACCATCAGGCCCATCGCCTTGGCGAGGTCCATCGACGAGCCGCCGCCGAGAGCGATTATTCCGTCAGCGCCTGAGACGCGGTAGGCGTTGGCGGCGCGGATGGCGGCGGTTTCGGTCGGGTTGGCGGGGGTGTCGGAGAATATCCCAGCCGGCGCGGCCCCCAGCGCCGACAGCAATTGGTCAAGCAGGCCATTGGCCTTGAGCCCAGGATCGGTGACGACGAACGGCGCTGCTACGCCAATGTTTTTAAGCACCTTCGGCAATTGCACGACGGCGCCGAAATCGAACGTGCATTGGGTGAGATAATTCATCACGGCCATGGGACGCGCCTCCATTCCGTTTCGATAGCGAAGCGTGCGCGCCTTGTCGAACTGGAGGCGCCAGTGGACTTGGGCGTGGGCGCCGCTAGTTTCCGCGTTGCCATGACCGACGCTTTGCTCGAGATTTCCAACCTGTCCGTCGCGTTCGACACGCCCGATGGGGATGTCGAGGCGGTGAAGGGAGTTTCGCTCAGCATCGCAAAGGGCGAGTGCCTGGGCATTGTTGGTGAATCGGGTTCGGGCAAGAGTCAGACCTTTCTCGCGGCTTTCGGCCTCGCTTCGGAAAATGCCCGCGTCGCCGGCTCGGTCACGTTTAGCGGCCAGGAAGTGCTGGGGCTGCCGCGCAAGGAGCTCGACAACATCCGCGGCCGCTACGTCGCCTTCGTGTTCCAGGATCCGCTGACCGCGCTGACGCCGCACATGACCATCGCCGCCCAAATGGGCGAAGTGCTCGCACATCATTTTCAGATCAAGGGCGCGCCTGCGCGGGAGCGGATGAAGCAATGGCTGGAGCGCGTGCGGATTCCGGAAGCGGAGACCCGCCTCGGCCAGTATCCGCATGAGTTGTCCGGCGGCATGCGCCAGCGCGTGACGATCGCGATGGCCATGATGTGCGAGCCGGCGCTGCTGGTCGCGGATGAGCCGACCACCGCGCTCGACGCCACTGTGCAGGCGCAGGTGCTGGATTTGATCGAGGACTTGCGAAAGGACACCGACGCCGCGATCGCGCTCATCACCCACGACATGGGCGTCATAGCGCGCATGGCGCAGCGCGTCGCGGTGATGCGCGGTGGGGAGATTGTCGAAACCGGGACCGCCGAACAAATCTACGCCGAGCCAAAAGCAGAATACACCCGCATGCTGTTGCGGGCGGTGCCGCGCGTTGACGGCGAGCGCCCGTTCCCGCTGCCAGCGGCGGCGGAGGGCGAGCCGATCCTCGAAGTCGAGGACCTTCGCGTACATTTCCCGATCAGAATCGACAGCGGGTTGTTCGGTGAGAAGAAACTGTTGCGCGCCGTCGATGGCATAAACCTCGCGGCGCGTGCTGGCGAAACGCTGGGCATTGTCGGAGAATCCGGCTGCGGCAAGTCGACCCTCGCACGCGCCATCGTGCAATTGCTGCCGCGCACCGCAGGCGCTGTGAGCTTCCTGGGGCGCAGCTTGTTGCCGAGCGAGCGTGAAGCGATGCGGAGATCGCGCCAGGATTTGCAGATCGTGTTTCAGGATCCGCTCGCGAGCCTCGATCCGCGGATGACGTTGGGCAATTCGGTCGCCGAGCCGCTATTGGCGTTCGCGCCCGAACTCGATCGCGCCGGACGCGAGACGCGCGCCAAAGAGATGATGGGCCTGGTGGGTCTCGATCCCGATTTGATCAATCGCTACCCGCATGAATTGTCGGGCGGGCAGAATCAACGTGTCGGCATCGCGCGCGCCATGATCATGAAGCCGAAATTGGTGGTGTGCGACGAGGCGGTGTCGGCGCTCGATGTATCGATCCAGGCGCAAATCCTGAAACTGCTGGCGGATTTGCAGCGCGATTTTCGTACTACCTTTCTGTTCATCAGCCACGATCTCGCGGTGGTGCGCGCGGTCTCGCACAATGTGCTGGTGTTGTATTTGGGGCAGGCGGTCGAGTACGGGCCGGCGGAGATCATTCTGCGCGACCCGCGCCATCCCTATACGCGCGCACTTCTTGCGGCCGCGCCAACGCCGGACCCCGCGATCGCCCGCAACAAGCCGCGTGTGCGCCTGGCTGGCGATTTGCCAAGCCCGCTCGACACCCGTGCGCCGTTGCGCTTCCTCAAGTCAAAAGCGATCGACGACCCTGACGCCGTGCAGTATCGCCCGCACTGGTACGAAATCGGGCCGGGCCATTTCGTCGCCGAGCACGACGAGCAGGCTGCCGCCTAGGTCACGGCCCGCCAACCACCGCGCCATCGGCGCCCCGGAACGAGATCAGCAGGATACGGAAACGCAGCGCCGAATTGGGCGGGATCACTGGCGGGCGGCCAGCTGCGCCATAACCCATCGCAGGCGGGAAAGTGGCGATCACTTCGTCGCCCGGCCGCATCTGCTGGATGGCTTCCGAGAAGCCGCGAACCACCTGGTCCAGCGGAAAATCGGCCGGTTCACGCCGCTCGAAGGAGGAATCGAACACGCTGCCGTCGCTGACCAGGCTGCCTTCGTAATGGACGCGCACCTCGGTGGTCGGCCCCGGTTTCGGCAAGCTCTCATTCGTCGCGCGCTGCGTGAACTGAACCGTCACACCAGACGCAAGCGCCATGGGCTCCTCGGTCACCGTGCGGCTTTGCGCGGGTGGTGCGGGGGGAGGAGCGGAAGCGGCGTCGCGTCCTGCATCGGTGCAAGCCATAGCGAGCGCCAGAAGGGAGCCGGCGAGGAATTTTCTAATCATCGGTAAAGAGCCTCTGCTTGTTCAATGGTCCAAGATTCGGATTGCGCGGCGCGCTCCCATTGCTCGAAAGCGTCGTCGGCGAAGATGGCGTCGCAATAGGCGCTCGCAGGCGCGGGGGTTGTAACAGCATAAGTGCGCAGCCGCGTCGCGACCGGCGCGAACATGGCGTCGACGATACCGCGCACACCAAAAAGGAAGGGTCCGCCATGGGCGGCGAGTAGTCGTTCCCAGGTGGCGAACAATTGTTCGAGATCAGCGCTTGTGTCCTCAGGCCAATGCGGGGCTGAGTTCAATCGACGGCGAATGTTCATCGATAGATCGCGCCGCAATGCAGAAAACCCCGCATGCATTTCGCACGCGACTGACCGCGCCTGTGCACGCTGCAACGCATCGCGCGGCCACAGCGACGGCACCTGCTCGCCCGCCCACTCGCAAATCGCCAGGCTCTCATAGATCGCCGCGCCTTCCACGTGCAGCGCCGGCACGCGCCCGCTCGGCGAAACCTCGCGCACTTCCTTGATCGCGGAGCGGCCATAGCCTTCCCCGCCCAGCGGAATAACGCGTTCCTCGAACGCGATCCCCGCCCATTTCAGCGCGAGCCAGGGTCGCAGCGACCAGGACGAGTAATTCTTGTTGCCAATGAACAGGATAGGCGCGGCCATGGCCGCGTTGTTCCAGAGCGAGGGGGCAAGATCAAGCGCTGCGCTGGGGGAATGCTGCTTGCGAGGCCGCCGATACAAATCTGAACGGGGGCGATGGTGCGTATCGAAACGATACACCCGAAGGAATTGGGGTGCGCGGAAATCGCTCTTTGGCGCTCCCATGTGGTTCGCGACATGGCGTTGCGCAGCCCGTATTTTGCCCCGGAATGGGCCAGGATAGTCGGCGCTCAGCGCGATGATGCGCGCATCTGTGTAATCGACGGCGGCGCTGGCTTTTTCGCCGCGCAGCGTCTGACGCGTTTCGCGGCGATGGGTCTCGGCGCCCCGATCGCGGACTATCAAGGAATCGTTGGCCAGGCGGCGCCCGCGGTGGACCTTTGCCGCGCACTCGGCGTTGGCCGCCTTGACCTGACCCACGTCCCCGCCGGTCAAACCATCCTGGCTGGCGGCGGTGCGCATGAGGACGCTTCCTGGATCGCGGAAACCTTCGGCGGGCGGGAGGCCTACGAAGCCGCGCTGCGGGAGAGACGAAGCGAATTCCTCCGCCAGACTGACAAGAAGTTGCGCAAATTTGCGCGCGAGCAGGGGCCGCCGCGTTTCTGCGCGCAGTCCGCCGACAGCGCCGACTTCGAGCAATTGCTCAGCTGGAAATGCAGGCAATTGCGAGCGAGCGGGCAACCGGAGATTTGGGCCGCGCCTTGGGTGCGCGGTGTATTGGATGTTTGCTTTGCAACCCGCGAGCAGCGCTTTGGCGGCATGCTGTTTACGCTCAAAACGGGCGTCGATCAGTTGGTTGCGGCGGCTTTCTGCTTGCGCAGCGCGAGCGTTCTACACTTCTGGGTCATCGCCCATGACGAGGCGCACAACGCTTACTCTCCAGGCGTGCAGTTGGCGCGTTGGGTTGTCGGGTGGGCCGCTGAACACGGGTTCGCTGAAATCGATTTCGGCCCCGGCGAGTACCAGTACAAACGCCAATTGGCGACAACGCAACGCAAGATCGAAAGCGGTGTCGCCGCCGGCGTCTCCTGGTCGGGCGCGGTGCGGCGCGCGCAATGGGCGCTGCGGCGGCGCGTCGAACGCATGCCGCAAGCGCAGTTCGCCGCACTTCCAGGCAAGGCGATGCGGCGCATCGATCTGCGCCGGGCACTAGGCTAAGCAGCGTTAGAGCAACGCAGAACGAGCAGCACTCGCCGCCGCGACGTTGGCGAAAGCGACAAAGCCAGGAACAATGAAGCCGCCGCTATCGCCGCCATAGCGCAAGGGTTTTCCGTCGAGGCTCATGATGTCGCCGCCGGCGGCAGCAAGCACGGCGTGACCCGCCGCAATGTCCCACTGGCATACGTCGCCAAAACGCGGATAGAGATCGGCCGCGCCCTCGGCGATGCGGCAAAGCTTGATCGATGAACTGGCGTGGGTCGCGATTCCGCTAAGCGCTGCAATAAAATGCGCGGTCTTCTCGTTGCGGCCTGAATGATCGGACGCCACCACGCGCCAGGCCCCGTCTGGGGGCGCGGTCGCGGTGGCGACTGCTGTCAACGCGGCATCGCCAATCGCGCGCACCGGCCGGCCCGGTTCGCCGGCATAAAGTTCGCCCGTGGCGGGCGCGTAGATGACGCCCTGAATCGGCGCGCCGTCGATGACGAGCGCGATGTTGACTGTGAACTCATCTCCGCCCTTGGCGAACCCGCGGGTTCCGTCAAGCGGATCGACGCAAAAGAAGCGCTGGCCTAGTTCGGGAGCGCGTCCTGCGGCCACCGCTTCTTCTCCCAGCATCGGCACGCCAGGCGCGAGTTGTTTCAGGCCGGCTTCGATCAACGCCTCCGCGCGCTGATCGGCGAGCGTCACCAACGATCCGTCGTCCTTGGTTTGGGCGACGAAGCCTTGCTCGCGCACGGCCATGATTTCGCGGCCGGCCGCGCGCGCGAGCGCGATCAGGTCGTTCAGGTCTGTCGTGATCATGTCAGCACTTCCGGCGTATTCCTGTCTAGCTCATCGAGCCAGGCCGTCGCCGCTGCATCGCTTGGCGCGCGCCAATCGCCGCGCGGCGAAAGCGCTCCGCCTGAGACGATCTTGGGGCCGTTTGGAACAGCCGAGCGTTTGTACTGATTGGCGAAGAAGCGCGTCAGGAACAGGCGCAGCCATTTGCGAAGTTCGTCGTACGAATACTTCTCCCCCCACGCGGACCAGGCCAGGAACAGGATCTTGCTCGGATTGAAACCGTAGCGCGTGAGCCAATAGAGATTGAAATCCTGCAATTCGTAGGGCCCCACGATTGCTTGCGTGCTCTGCGCGGTCGCGCCCGGGATCAGTTCTGGACTGATCTCGCTGTCAAGTACGCGCAGCAGCGTGGCGGATGCGGTCGCGTCGAACAGTGCGGACGCCGCAACCCAACGGATCAGGTGCTGTATAAGCGTTTTCGGCGCGCCGCCATTGACGTTGTAGTGCGACATGTGATCGCCGACGCCGTACGTGCACCAGCCGAGCGCCAGCTCCGATAGGTCGCCGGTGCCGACGACGAAGCCGCCCTCCTTGTTGGCCAGGCGGAAAAGATAGTCGGTGCGCACGCCGGCTTGCACGTTCTCATAGGTGACGTCGTAAACCTTTTCGCCGCGCGCTGCGGGGTGATCGAGGTCTTCCAGCATGCGCTGCGCCAGCGGTTCGATCGACACCTCGCGCGCATCGATTCCAAGCGATTTCATCAGCGCCCAGGCATTGGCCTTGGTGGCGTCGCTGGTGGCGAAGCCCGGCATGGTGACGCCGATAATGTTTTTGCGCGGCAGGCCGATGAGGTCGAACGCGCGCGCGATCACGATCAATGCGTGGGTGGAATCGAGCCCGCCTGACACGCCGATCACCACCCGCTTCGCGCCCGTGGCTTCGACGCGCTTGGCGAGCCCTGCGACTTGGATGTTGTACGCCTCGTAACAATCGCGGTCGCGTTGCGCTGCATCGTCGGGCACGAACGGAAAGCGATCCAATTTCCGCTGTAGTGGCAGCACCGCAGGCGCGGTACCGCTTTCGAACGGCACAATTAGGAAAGCGGCGATACGTTCGCCTTCGCGCGCGGCGGCGTCGCGAAAATTGGAGAGGCGGCGGCGCTCCTGGACGATGCGTCCGACATCGATGTCGGCGATCACCAGTTTCGGCGTCCGCGAGAAACGCTCGCCTTCGGCGATCTTCTCGCCCAACTCGTAAACCACGATCTGCCCATCCCAGGCGAGATCGGTGGTGGATTCGCCCCAGCCCGCTGCGGCGAACACGTACGCCGCCGTGCAGCGTCGCGATTGGGCGTCACACAGAATGGCGCGGTCCTGCGCCTTGCCGATGGTGATGTTCGACGCCGAGAGGTTGAGCAACACAGTCGCGCCCGCCAGTGCGGCGAGCGACGAGGGTGGCGTCGGGGCCCAAAAATCTTCGCAGATCTCGAGGTGGAACGTGAAGTCACGGATGTCGCTGGCAGTGAACAGGAGGTTCGCGCCGAACGGACAGCTCTCGCCGCAAATCACGAGGCTCTGCGCGCTCGTGTCCGCGGCGCTGGCGAAATGGCGCTTCTCGTAGAATTCGCGATAGTTCGGCAGGAAGCTTTTGGGTGCGACGCCGAGGATACGCCCGCGATGGATAGCGATGGCGCAATTGTAGAGCGCCCCGCCCACGCGCAGTGGCGCGCCGACAACGATAACCGGCGCCAATTGTTTGCTCGCGGCCTTGAGCGAGACCAAAGCCTCCTCGACCGCGTCAAGCAGGGCGTCTTGCAAAAGTAGATCATCGATCGAGTAACCGGTGAGCGAGAGTTCTGGGGTCAGCAGCAGCGCCGCCCCGGCGCTATGGGCCTGGTGTGCAAAATCGAGGATTGCGGCGGCGTTAGCGGCGGGGTCGGCCGGCGCCACCACGGGAGCGCACGCCCCAACCCGAGCGAAACCGTGCGCATAAAGCGATTTGAAACGGGTAGGATCCGAGGATCGGGGATTGGCTTGCCGCGTGGCCATTGACGCTCTTCTACCAGCTTATGCTCACAAAGACCATAAGCTGACCACCTCAATTGTGTTCGTCGCCCCGGTCAAGTTCCACCCGGTCGTCATAACCTTGGCGGGCCGAATAGAACATCAGGGCGGTTAACCCCCCGCCCAACGCCAACGATAAGAAAACCCCCAACCCCAGCGCGATCCAGAGGTGGAACGTTAATTCCCAACCGGACCAGGCGCTCGCAAACGCCAGAAAAGCCGCCGTGCCAGCGGCGCTCAACCCAAGCACGATCCAAAGCAGTTTCATGGCGCTCCTTCTCGTCCGCGATCCACCTCAAGTCGAAGCCGCAATTTCCCGGCGTCCAGCCTTTGGTTCCACGCGTTAACTGGCCGCACGCCAACCCAGCAGAGCAAGCGCGTGGCCCTCTGGATCTTTGAACGCACGCAGCAGCAGATCGCGTCCCTCCGCCTGCTGTAAGACTGCGCGGGGATGGAGAAAGGTAGCGCCGGCGGCCTCCACCGCGCGCTCGGCAACATCCCAAATAACTGGTTCGAAATAAAGCACCGCGTCGCCGCCAACGGGCGCTTCTGGGGGTTTGGCGCCGATCATCAACCGCACGCCGCCGCCGTCCATGAACACCATGCCGTTGGTTTCGAACAGAGTCCTCAAGCCCAATGCGCGGCGATAGAAGTCAGCCAATTGCTCCGGCGCCGCGCTGGCGAGCGCCACTTGCCGCAATCCAGTTACAATCGGTTCTGGTGGTGAGGACATTCGGGAAACCCTTGCTTGGAACTCAATTGCGTCAAATAATTAGTTTGACTAACTAATAATGTCAACTGAAAATGCCGCCGATGCCCAAGCCCAATTCCGCCGAAACCGCCGACCGGTTGCATCGGGCCGCCATACGATTGTTGCGCTCCTTGCGGGCCGCCGACACGGAAAGCAGTTTGTCCGGGCCCAAGATATCGGCGCTTTCTGTTCTGGCGTTCGCCGGCCCGCAAAGCCTTTCTTCCCTGGCTCGCGCCGAACAAGTGCGCGCGCCGACCATGTCCAAGCTGGTGGCTGACCTGGAGCGCGAGGGGCTCGCCGTCAAGCGCGCCGACAAGACGGACGGGCGCGGCGTGGTGGTGGCGGTGACGGCGAAGGGCAGGGCGCTGATGGAGGCCGGGCGAGCCCGGCGGCTGGCGCTGCTGCGGGCGCGGTTCGCAAAGCTCTCGGGCGCTGAACTGCAGACCCTGGCAGATGCGGCGGAGCTGATCTTACGCGTTACGGGCGACTGATATCGGCACAGCAAAACGCCGCCCGGCCAAAGCCGAGCGGCGCATGCGTCTTATCCTGTGGAATGCCTTCTACGTGCGCGGCTTGGCCGGCGGGCGCGGCAGCAGGCCTTCGCGTTGGGCGCGCTTGCGGGCCAGTTTGCGGGCGCGGCGGACCGCCTCGGCCGCCTCGCGGGCGCGCTTCTCGGACGGCTTTTCGTAATGGTTGCGACGCTTCATTTCGCGGAAAGTGCCTTCCCGCTGCATCTTCTTTTTGAGCGCCTTCAACGCCTGGTCGACGTTGTTATCGCGAACGAAAATCTGTACCAGGACCCATCTCCCGCGGTCAAAACTAAGTCAAAAAACCAAACGCCAACACCCCCGCAGGGCGTGAGCACGCTGCGGGCGGTCGAAACGAAGGCTGGCCCTTAGCAAAAGCCAGCGGCCCTGTCCATCGCCAAGCAGGGGCGGGGCCGGTCAGTTGAATTTGGCGGTCGCTCATTGGTCGCGCCTCTGGCGGCTGGACTTGAGCGACCGGGCTAGCTCGGGACGAGAGGGCTGGTTTTGGCCCGTTCGAGCGGGTCAGCGTTTCCCCCGGATCCGAACATCAAGTCATCGCGGCCCGCGGGACAAATCCTCGACACGTCTTAGCGCCTCTTGAAGCACCGGATCGTCGGTCGGTTCGATGATAGGCGTTGCGATCACAAAGTCTGGAGTGACCCCTTGCACGCGTTCGTCTCCACTGGGACGAATGATGTGCGCCTTCGGAAACCCGACCGCTATGCCGGAATTGAGCAGACTGAATGTTTCCATCGCGCCGTAGGTGGTGGCGAGATCGGCTGTGGGTTCGCCTAGGATTTGCCCAAAGCGGTAGTCTTGAACAATGGCCGCTACCGACACCGCGTTCGAAAACGAGCGTCGGTTGACCAGTATGAAGACACGCCCTGTGAACCGCGCGCCGCTGCGCGGCCGGGCCATTGGTGTCGGGAAATGGATGATGTCCCCGGTGGCAGCGCGCGCATACGCCTCAGCGTATTGTCGGCTAATTCCGTCAGGTGATGAGTGCTCCAACCGCGCTGCATTGGCGGCGATCGCTTCTGGGCTCACGCGGACGCGGAAGTCGGAAGAAAACCGAAACGGGCGGTCCGCGAACCAAGCGATCATGTGATCGCTGAAGGAATTGTCGCCGCCCGGATTGTCACGCAAGTCTATCAAGAGGCTGGTGGCGTCTTCAGCAAGGAAACGCTCAAAGGCGCTATCGACGAATTGACAAAAAGCAGTAGGGTCGAATGGGTCCCCGCCGTCGGCAACATTCATGAAGACGCCTGGACGAAGATAGGCGACGCCGCCGGGCACTATCCGCGCCTCGCGCGCAGTTGGGTCAATTTCCAAAGTGGCTGGCGCTGCTGGGCTCGTCGCCCTCATCTCAGTGCGCGAACGCGCTGGAATGGCCAGGTCCAATCGGCCGCCTGAGCGCGTCAAAAATCGGACTTGAAACGTCTCGACCGCGCCCGACTCAAGCCAAAGCGCGATAGTGAATTGCGGTTCGAGAATGGCGTCGGCCAGGTACTCGCTGTCGGCGGACATGTGCCGGCGCAAGCGCCGCACCCAAGATTCTGCCGACTGTCCGTTGATCGCGACAATCTCGTCGCCCGGCGCGATCTCGGCAAGGCCGCTAAAATTCTCGGCGACGAACACTCTGCCTTCTGAAATGCGGACGCCAAAGGGGAATATCTGTCCACCACTCTCCCGGAATGCGCCGAACGCGTCCATCGGCGCATCGATCCGCGCGTGCGCGACCCGTCCTTGGGCGACAAAGAGCTGGAAACGGATCTGCGCCTCCGCCTTCGTCATGGGGCGATTGAGCGTGGCGAGCGTCTCCGCAAATGACTGGTCGAACTCTGCGCTTGTGCGATTGGCAAAGAGGTTGATGTGGGCCCGTTGAAGGCCCTCATAGAGCGCTCGGAAATCTTCCCGTAACTGGGTCGGCGTGAGCAGTTCGTCGTGGGCCGGTGAGGATGGGCTCGGCGTGTTGGCGCAGCCCAACAGAGCCAGTCCAATCAGCAGCGATGCGACGACCCGTGCCAAGACATTCATAGTTGCACCTCGAAGAGCGGGCGGGGGGCCGCGCCCACCGGCTCAGCGCACTAGACGAACCACCAAGGTTAGGGAATGACGGACGCTTCCTGATTTCCTGACGGATTCCTGACCGAGCCTTTCGTCCATGAAAACAATACCCTTGTCCAAGACCTGGAAGGTCGGAGAGTGGACCGTGCGCCCAAGTTTGCGCCGCATCGAACGAGCCGGCGTGAGCCGAGTCATCGAACCCAAAGTCATGGACCTCCTCGTGCTCTTGGCCTCCAAACCCGGAGAGGTGATTGCGCACGATGAAATTCTTGGCGCCTTATGGCCAGGAGTTGTCGTGGGCGACGACACGCTTGCGCGCTCCGTATCAAAGCTTCGCCGCGCGCTTGGGGATGACTCAAAATCCCCCGAGTATGTTGAGACGGTTTCGAAGCGAGGCTACCGGATTATTGCACCGGTCGAATCCTCGGTTAGCGCGTCTGACATTAGTCGCGCGTTGCTTCTCACTCGAGGGCGTGCGCTGATCACTGCTGCGGCCCTGGTTGTGCTCGCGGCCATTGGATTTTCGATGCTGGCCAATCGGGAGGACACAGCCGCCGCATTGATCGCGCGCGCGAGGGATAACTATTTTCAGTTTACGCGCGCCGACAATGAGGCCGCCATCGACCTCTATGAGAGCGTCTTGTCGGTCGAGCCTGACAATGCCCAGGCGCGTGCCGGGCTGGCGGCGGCCTTGGTTCAACAGGTCATCCGCTGGCCAAATGCTCCGGGCGAGCGGGACTACCCCCGCACAACCCTGGGCGAGGCGCTGACGAGCGGACGGACCCAAACGCCAAGCGCCCACGCCCGGCTCGAACGCGCTCGCGCCTTGGCGGAACGCGCGGCGCGCCTTGCGCCGAGTAACGATTTCACGCACCAAGCTCTGGGCCTGACCCTTGCCGCGCTTGGCCAGTTCGATGCCGCACGTGCCGCGCACGAGCGTGCGGTCGCACTGAATCCCGATGCCTGGGGAGCGCTCATCAACCTCGGCGATCTCGAGGATATCGAGGGGCGTCCGCAGAACGCCTTGCCACTCTATGAGCGTGCCTACGAAGCAATGGAGCGCGCCTACGGCGAAGAGCCTCAACGCATCCGTCCCTGGCAGAGCGTGCTCGGCATTCTCATCGGCGACCGATATCGCAGCACGGCAAACGTGGATCAAGCGGAGGCGTGGTATCGCCGCGTGTTGGTGATCGCACCGCTGAACCCGGGAGCCACAAGCCGGCTAGCGGAACTTTTGGCGGCCCGCGGTGAGCGCGGCGCGGCGCGTCAAATGTGCGCGAATTTGGTTGAGCGCGCGGGCTCAGATCCGGAATGCGCGCGCATCGTCGCGGAGATTGGCGGTGCGGACGAATGACTGGAGACGGCGATCTTCCGCCGGTTTTCCTCCAATGCCTGAATGGCGGCTTTGGCCTACTTTCTGGCCGGCCTTTAGCTGACAATTCAAACTGAGATACGATCACGCCTGCAGTGACGGCTTAGGCGATTTGGGATAGCATCCTCTCATGGTCGCCCCCTCCACCCGTTTCCGTAGCGCCATCCTCGAAACGTTCAACCCGCGCGCGGCGCAATCGGGGTGGACCGACGCTGCTTTCAGCGCCGCTGTGGCTGACGCCGGCCTCTCGGAGGGCGAGGCCATGCTCGCATGCCCCCGGCGCTCGTTCGACCTTTTCGACGCCTTCGCCGATCGCGCCGACCTCGCCATGCTGGAAGCGCTCGACGGGTTCGATCTGCCGCGGATGCGCATCCGCGAGCGCGTGACCGCCGCGGTGCGGCTGCGTTTGCAGGCGCAAGCGCCCTACAAGGAGGCCGCGCGCGCGATGTCGCGGGCGCTGGCCCGGCCAGACCGCGCGCCCGAGGCGGCGCGGTTGCTCTGGCGCACCGCCGACCGCATCTGGCGGGCGGTGGGCGATACGAGCACCGACGGCAATTTCTACTCCAAGCGCGCCATTCTTTCAGGCGTGCTCGCCTCCACCTATGCGCGCTGGTTCGCCGACCAGAGCGAGGACGCTACCGAGACCTGGGCGTTTCTCGACGCGCGCATCGAGAACGTGATGCAATTCGAGAAGCTCAAGGCGCGTTTCAAGCCGGTCGGCGAGGGGCTGGAGGCGGCCATCGGCGTGGCCGCGCGGTTCCGCTACGGGCGCTGACCGGAGTCCAATCCAGGCGCCGCGCGGACTTCACCGATGTAGAGGCTCACGCGCCGATTGCGCACGAACGAATGCCCGCGCACCGCCGGCGCTGCTTCCACGAAATCCAGCCCGTGCGACGCCAATTCAGCCAGCGTCTGCTCACGCACGCGCCCCTCCACCAACATCGCATCGCCCGCGCGCGCCTGTGCGCCGGCATCGCTCGGCGAAGCTTCCAGCGCTGGGCCTCGCGTAAGGAACACGATGCCCTCCGGCTCGTGGCCAATCACCCACAATCTGCGTGTTTGGTTCGGCAGCAATCGTGCGCGGGTCAGCGCGACGGTCGCCTCGCTGCTGACGAAGAACCCGCGCACGTCAGGGATAAGCCGGTCACGCAGACTAAAGGATAGCGCCAGCCCGCACGCGATCAGCACCGCTGCACGTGCAGCCGGTCGCCGCACCATCAGCAGGCCGACGCAAGCAGCGACCACGATTGCAGCGCCGATGGCGCCCGTGGCCACAGCGCGGCGAACATCCGCTTCGAAGCCGCCGGACATCAAGGTGGACGCAAGCGCCATGATCACAACAACCGCGCCCCCCGACACCGCAAACAGCGCCACGCCCAAAGGGTGTGTGGTGCGCCAAGGGCGGCCACGCATCGCCATAAGGCCCGCTCCGCACATCAGCGCGATGGCGGGATAGCTCGCCATCGCGTCCTGCGGCAGTTTGGCGGGCGTCAGCTCAGCGACCACGAACAGAGGCGCGATCCAAGCGAGCAAGAAGCGCGAACCTCCCAACGCGGTGTCGCCGGCCCCGCCACGCAACGCGCCGAAAGCGAGCCGCACTGCTGCAGGCAAGGCGTAGCTTGCGGGGAAGATGAGAAAGCTCAGCAGGAAGAGGTGGGTGGAGGGCGGCGCCTGCAAGCCCGGCAAGGGTTCTTCAAGAGCGGGTCGCAGATTCGTCGCCGTCCAGGTCAGCGCCGCCAGCGCTGCGAGCGCCAGCGGCGGCCAGAGCAGCGGCGCCATCCACCGGACGCGCCGCTCCCAGAGCGCCAGCATAAGCATCGCGGCGGCGGCGATGATGCAAGGCGCAGGGCCCGCGATCAGCACGCCACATAGAATGGCGAGCCAGAAAATCGCGGCGTGACGCTTGGGATTTGCCGGCGAAGCGTAGAGCTGCGCCAATGCCGCCATCGCAAGCGTTGTGAACCCCATCGCTAGTGTGCTCGCATGCGCGATGGCGCTCTCGAAGCCGACGAGCATCCCCGCCGCGAACAAGCTCGCGCCGAGGAAGGCGCCGCGTCGCCCGACCAGCGGCGCTCCCGCCCACAAGGTCGCCAGCGCGGCCAGTACGAGGCCCAGCGCGGAGGGGAGGCGGTAGAACCAGATTTGCTCGCCGTGGCCCCCGCCCACATACGCGGCCGCCGCTTGCGCCCAATGGGCGCCCCCTAGGAATTCTCCAGTTTCGAGTATCTCCCGGCTGGTCTGCGCGAAGCCTGCCTCGGCGAGATCCCACACCGGGGTCCGCGCGGCGCCGAATTGGCTGGCGGCGAGCGCGACCAAGGCGACCATGGCCGCGCCGCGCCAGCCGCGGGCGAACTGATCGAACAGGGCGGTGGAAACCGGCTGACGCATGAGCGCGGGTCTGATACCCGCGCTGGCGCCGCTTGTCTGCTTGGTTGGGAGAGGCTCGCTTATGGCGCGATGAGCCGCTATGACACGCCGCCCGATGAAACGCCCCCTGGGTCGGAGCTTGGTTTGGCCGAAACGATAGAATTCAGCGTAGTGGCGCCGGTCCATGACGAGGCTGGCAACGCCCCAGCCTTGGCGCGCGAAATCGCTGCGGCGCTCGATGGGCGCGCCTACGAGATGATTTTCGTGGACGATTCCAGCCGCGACGACACCCGCCACGAATTGGCGGCGCTGAAGCGCGAATTGCCGACGCTGCGCGTGCTCGGACACCGGACCAATTCCGGGCAGAGCCGGGCGGTGCGGACCGGGGTCTTGGCCGCGCGCGCGCCGATCGTGGGCACGCTCGACGGCGATGGCCAGAATGACCCCGCCGACCTGCCGCGGCTGCTGGCGCGGCTCACCCGCCCCGACGCGCCCGCGAATTTGGGCATGGTTGCAGGGAACCGGGCCAAGCGGCAGGACAATTGGAGCAAGCGCGCGGCCTCTCGGATCGCCAACAATATCCGCAAGGCGGCCCTGAACGACGGCGCCGTCGACAGCGGCTCGGGGGTCAAGGTGTTCAAGCGCGAGGCCTTCCTCAAGCTCCCCTATTTTGACCACATGCATCGTTTCATGCCTGCACTGATGCTGCGGGAAGGCTTTGCAGTTGAGTTTTTAGAGGTTAACCATCGTCCACGGGGCGCCGGGCGCTCCAAGTATACCAATCTAGGCCGTCTGGCCGCGAACATGACAGACTTGTTCGGCGTGATGTGGCTTCGCAGCCGGGCCCGCTTGCCGGGGGGAGTTGACGAATTATGAGCAACAACCAATCCATCGGCGTCGCTGAGAATTTAGCAATCCGCCAGGCTCGCCGCGGGGGCGGAAGGGGCGGCGACAACCAGGGGAATCCTATGTGGGCGATCATCAACGTCTTTCCGCTGATCCTGATCCCGGTCTTGATTTATAATATCTGGGCCGCAGGGGCAGGCGACGCCGGCATGGCTGGGTTTGTCACTGAACTAACCAACCCACAAAATCCGATGACGATCACCATGGCTTCCGGCGCAAAATGGGCCGTCACCACTGGGGATATGTTTGTCCTGGTCTCGATGGTGCTGCTCTTCATTGAGTTGCTGAAATCTACCTCGACTGGCACGGCGGCGATCTTCAATCACGCGCTGTCGATGCTGGTGTTCATCGTCTGCCTGGTCGAGTTCCTGCTTTGGGGCGCTTGCGCAACCACGCCATTTTTCTTGATCACGGTGATGGCGTTGCTGGACGTGCTGGCTGGCGTGGTTGTCACCATCATCTCGGCGCGGCGCGATGTGGAATTCGCGGGCCAGCACTGAGTTCGCTCACAGGCACCAAATTCCCAGAGCAAGTGCAATTGAGAAGTCGATCCAACGAGCGAATCGGGGGAGACTATCGGCCATGGGGAGTGGCGCTGCAGTTCCGGCGCCAGGGCGCTCTGCGAAGGGTGAAGGACGCTTATGTCCCTATTTTTCGACGTTGCCTGGTTCGAGAACCGGATAGCTTCACTGGCGATGGATCGCGCCGCGTTAGCAATTGCTTCGGGCATCGATACAAGCGACCTGGAACGTCTTTTCGCTAATGAGCGCACGCCCAACGCTGCTGAACTCGCAGCGCTCGCGCGGGCGCTGCGCGCCGATCTTGTCGAAGTGACGCTGCGCAGCGGGGTGGCTGAACGCGGTGGCTCTCATGGTGATGCTTCGGCGCGGATCGAAAACATCGAGGCACGCCTGGATGCAATGGATGCTTGGCTGGAAGAGTTCGAGCGGACAGCGCGCAAGCGGGCTTGAACACGCTGCGCCCGTTGCTTCACGCGCGCAGATTGATGTATTTGCCGTAGCGCCGACACGGGGCGGAGTAGGCGGCGTTGTTCTTAGTTGGAGCAGTCTCGATTTGGGACACCAGCGTAACCGCGAACAGCGGATCGAGCTTGAGCGGCGCTTGGCGGCGTTGCTTCCCCCGTCGATCGCTCTGACGCATGTCGGCGACGTGCTCGAATTCGGCGTCAAGTTCCGGCGGTGATGATGCAGCGCCCATGAGGAGCGCCTTGCAGGGAAGATGCCAAACGGAAATTAACTTGGTCTGACGCCGGTCAATCCAAGCGCGGCGAAATCTCGACGCGCCGATTTTGACTGCGGCCTTCGCGGGTGGTGTTGCTCGTAATCGGTTCGCGTTCGCCCTTGCCGACGGCGCGGATGCGGTCTCCGGAAATGCCGTGTGCAACGAGCCAATTGACCACTGTCTGCGCACGCCGTTGCGAGAGGCCCTCGTTATAGGCGTCCGTGCCGGTTGAATCGGTGTGGCCTTCAATATCGAGTTTCACTTCCGGGCGTCTTTGGACGACCGCCAGCATCTCTTCGAGGATAGGTGTCGACTCAGGTTTCAGCGTCGCTTCATCGAAATCGAACAACACTGCGTAGCCGTTGAGGGGTTCGGGCGGCGGCGCCTGCTGCTCGACGACCGGGATCATAGCTGGCTCGTCGGCGGGGCAGGGCGTGCCAGCCAAAAACATCGCCTGGCGAACTTCGTCATCGACGCAAAGCAATTGCACTGCGGCTCGTTGATAGCCCAGCGCCGCGAGTTGGCGGGCATTTTTCAGACGCCTGCAATTATCGTCCTGCCAGGTGCTGGCGACGGAAACGCCGACGCCGACGGCTTGCACGCCGCCCATGCGCGATCCCATGCAAGTGTCCTGCGACGCAGTCAGGGGCGCGGCGTAAGCGGTCGACACCGGAATTCGCCGCGCGACGCCGTCGAGGCCGTCGCGACCATCGCGTCCGTCCACGCCGTCGTGGCCGCTAACGCCATTGGCGCCCGACGCGCCGCTTTGGCCGGACGCTCCCGCAACGCCGTTCGATCCGTTCGCGCCGGCGACCCCATCAGCGCCGTCGGCGCCGTTAAGACCGGCCAGACCTAATTCGCCGGCTTGACCGCCTGCGCCAAATGCGCCGCTCAACCCATCGCCGCCAACCAACCCGAGCGCGCCGTCGGCGCCTGGACTTCCATCGAACCCGTTTGCGCCCGCCACGCCAGCAAGACCCGCAGAACCTGCTGATCCCGCAGCGCCATTGCCGCCGCTCGCGCCGTCAAAGCCAGCAAGGCCGGATGCGCCTGTTGCTCCATCAACGCCTGCGAAGCCGTTTGCTCCGGCGGCACCCGCAAATCCAGCTGCGCCATCGCCACCTTGAAGGCCCGCTACGCCATCCGAGCCAGATTGGCCGTTCGTTCCGCCTGATCCATTTTGGCCGTTTGCTCCGAAAAAGCCGCTCAATCCGCCAAGGCCGTCGATGCCGGAAGCGCCCGTCGCACCCGATACGCCGTCGGCGCCACTCATTCCGCCGAGCCCAGAAAGCCCGTTGGCGCCAATAGCGCCGTTTTGACCAACTGAACCAGCAGCGCCGGCGAAACCCTGCGCTCCCGAGACGCCATCAACGCCGCCGATCCCGTCAGCGCCGTTAACGCCATTTGAGCCGCTAGCCCCGTCCGAACCGTTAGCGCCGTTCTGGCCGGGTTCCCCATTGAGCGAGCAGGAATAGCTTGAGCAGGTATCGTCGGCGTCCGCGGCGCTGATCGCCGCGGCGCTGAGCAACACGCTTGCCAGCACTGGAGCCAGAGTGTGCACGCGCGCCATGGGACTATGTCCTGAGGCTTAGCGGCGGCGTGCTGGGGTTGCGTCGGCGCGTTCGTCGGGCCCGCGTGGAGCGGGGGCCTGCGAAGAGCCGCCGCCGCCGGAACTCTCGCCCGGGCAGACGCTGCCAGCCATCCGCATGGCTTCACGCACTTCCTCATCGACGCACAGCAGCGCCACTGCGGCGCGGCCGAAGCCCATCGCAGCCAATTCGCGCGAGTTCTTCAGCCGGCGGCAGTTCTCGTCCTGCCAAGTTGTGCCGACCGAGATGCCGAACGCGACGCCTTGTGCGCCAACCGAACTCGAACCCATGCAGGTGTCTTCGGTGGCGATCGTTGGCGCTGCGTAAGCGGTGGAAACCGGGACCTCCGTGGCGCGACCGTCGCGACCATCGCGACCGTCGCGGCCATCGTCGCCGGACTGTCCGTTCTGTCCATTTTGACCGTTCTGACCGTTCTGACCGTTTTCCCCACTGGCGCCGTTGGCGCCGTTTTGACCGTTGGCGCCGTTCTGGCCGTTAGCGCCATTTTGACCGTTAGCGCCGTTCAAGCCGTTAGCACCATTCTGGCCGTTGCCGCCGTTCAGGCCGTTGCCGCCGTTCTGGCCGTTAGCGCCGTTGCCGCCGTTCAAGCCGTTGGCTCCGTTCTGGCCGTTAGCGCCGTTCAGGCCGTTGGCTCCGTTCAAGCCGTTGGCTCCGTTTTGGCCGTTCTCGCCGTTAAATCCATTTGCGCCGTTGGCGCCATTCAGGCCGTTTTGTCCGTTCGCGCCATTGGCCCCGTTTTGACCATTTGCGCCATTGAAGCCGTTGGCGCCGTTTTGCCCGTTGGCCCCATTGAGCCCGTTGCCCCCGTTCAGCCCATTTTGGCCATTTGCGCCATTCAAACCGTTGACGCCGTTTTGTCCGTTTTCGCCGTTGAAGCCGTTGGCCCCATTGGCCCCATTGAATCCGTTGGCGCCGTTCACGCCGTTCTGGCCATTTTCGCCGTTTGCGCCGTTCAAGCCGTTTGCGCCATTGAGGCCATTTTGCCCGTTCGCGCCGTTGGCCCCGTTTTGCCCATTGGCGCCGTTGAGGCCATTGGCCCCGTTCTGGCCATTGAGCCCATTCTGACCATTGGCGCCATTCTGCCCGTTGAGGCCGTTCTGCCCATTCATGGCCCCGCCGCCGCTGCAGCTGCTATAGCAATGATCGTCATCATCATCGCCGCTGGCCGAGGCCGTTCCGACCACGCCCAAAGCCAACAAAACTGTCGCCGTTACAAGGCCGAGCTTCCGAGCACGCATGGGCTGTCCCCCAATTCCCCAAACGGGAGAATTCCACAGGAAAGCCTGCAGTTCTCCACGCAATGTCCACAGCAACTCTTGTACCGGGTAG
>CADEDG010000010.1 GCA_902826035.1 uncultured Alphaproteobacteria bacterium | reverse complement strand
ACGACGAATTCCACTGCCCCGCCAAAGGCAAGCGCGCTGCGGAACACCGAGGCCGCTGGCGCGATGTGGTCTTCCTTTGAACTCTGCATGAAGATCGGGATGCTCACGTCCTTGAGTGACAGATTCACGCCGTCGAGCGTGAGTTTGCCCTCGCTCAACGCATTGTCGCGATAGAAGCGGCGCAGGTAATAAAGGTGCAGCGCCTTCGGCATTCGGGTCTGATCGGCGTTCCAGTAGAGCAGATCGAATTGCGGCGGGGCTTTACCGATGTAGTAATTGTCGACCACATAATTCCAGATCAGATCGTTGGAGCGCAGCGCGTTGAACGTATCGGCCATGGTCTGCGCATCGAGCACGCCGCCATGTTCGTCCATTTTCGCTTCAAGGAATTTGATGCTGGCCTCATCCGTGAACACAAGTAGGTCGCCCGCGCATTTGAAGTCGGCCTGGCTCGCGAAGAATGTGGCGCTCTGGATGCGGGAATCGCCCCGTCTGGCCATGTGCGCGAGCGTCGCCGCCAGCAGCGTGCCGCCGACGCAATAGCCGACCGTATTGACAGTCTCGGCGCCTGTCGCATCTTGTGCGGCCTGCACGGCCGCGTAGACGCCCTCGCGCATGTAATCCTCAAAGCCGGTATCGGCCATATCCTCGTCGGGATTGACCCACGACACCAGAAGCACGGTGTGGCCCTGATGCACTAACCATTTGATCATCGAGTTCTTGGGCTGCAGATCGAGGATGTAAAATTTGTTGATCCAGGGCGGGAAGATCAGCAGTGGGACTTCGTGGACGGTCTCCGTCGTTGGCGTATATTGGATGAGTTCAAAAACGCGATTGCGGAACACGACTTTGCCCGGCGTGGTGGCTACATTCTCGCCGACCTTGTAGGCGTCGAGATCGGTTTGCGAGATGGCCAGTGCGCCGTGCCCACGCTTCAGATCGCCCGCGAGATTTTCCACGCCCTTGACCAAGCTCTCGCCGCCCGTGCGCAACAATTCACGCAGCGCCGCGGGATTGGTCATCAAAAAATTGGAGGGCGAGGCGGCGTCCACCGCCTGCTTGATGAAAAATTGCGCCTTGCGTTTGGTGGCTTCATCGATTCCTTGGGTTTTTTCGATCAGATCGGTGATGAAGTCGGCGTTGGCGAGATAGGATTCGCGCAACATCGAGAACGCCGGGTTCGAGCGCCATTCCGGATCGCGAAAACGCTTGTCGCGCGCCGGCCCTTCTTCTTGGGCCTGACCGGTCATCATGTAGGCGGCATGGCGCTGCCAGATGTCAGCGTAGCGGCGCCACAAATGGGCATGGGCGTCGCGCAGGGTTTCGGGCTGCTGAGCCAGGTGGACCCACACGTCGTTGAGAGCGTTCTGGACCCCCAGCGGGTCAGGCGCCCAAGCGCCGGGATCCTTGCCCTGCTCCAGAAAAGCTGTGGAAAACACCTGGTTGGCCCGGGCCATCGCCTGGGTGAGGTTCCCCGAGAGCGTAGCGAGGCTCTCGGCGGTCTGCTCGAGCATGATTTCGCCCAGCGGCGCCGGCTGGGCTGGAGCGGCCTTGGCGGGCTCGGCTTTGACTGGCGCGGGTTTTGGCGCGGGAGCGGCCGCCTTCGCCTTACGTTTGCGCCTTTTAGGCGGCGGGGATTCACCGCTATCGGTCGTCATCGGGCGCTCCTGTTGCGGGATTGTAAGGCCGCCTACGGTGGTGGCGCAAAGCCTTGCTTTGATATAGAGCCGATGAAAAGTCGGTTTCCGTCCCGGAGAAAGCAGAATGATCCAGTTCCGATCAGCCCTTCTGTTGCTTGTGGCGCTCGGGGCGTGCAGCCAGACCAATGCCGGCCAGCAGCCCGCCTGGATGGCGGAAAGGTCCGAAGAAGACCCCCGCGGCTACCCCAATTTGCGTGAAGTGCCGCGCACCACCATCGCCAATACCGATACCGCGCATTGGTCAGAGGCTGAACGTGAGCTGGCGGCTGCGGCGAATGCTTTGCGATCCAATCCACGCGGACAGTATACCCCGCCTGAGGACCCTGCGGTTTTCGTGGAGCAAGCGCGCACCGATCTCGAAGCCGCGCGCCAGTCGCACGAGCCGAACTAAAACACGATGGGCATGTTCGATCTGACCGGGCGCGTGGCGCTGGTCACAGGGGGCAATGGCGGCATTGGGCTTGGCATGGCCGAAGGCCTCGCCAGCGCCGGGGCCGCTGTTGAAATCTGGGGCACCAACGCCGAAAAAAATGCACACGCGCTCGAGCGCCTTTCCAAGCACGGAACCAAGGTCAACGCGCGCAACGTAGATGTTGCGGACGAAGCGACGGCGGTTGCAGCGATGCAGGCCGCCATCGCCGAGTTCGGCCGCATCGATGCGTGCTTCGCCAACGCGGGAATCGCCAATCGTTGGAAATCGTTCCTCGACATTGGCGGAGCGGATTATCGCCGGCTTATGGCGATCAATGTCGATGGCATGCTCTGGACCATGCGCGAGGCGTGCCGCCACATGCGCGCGCGCGCCGAAGCGGGCGATCCGGGTGGATCGATCGTGGCGGTGTCGAGCATGGTTTCTGACCAAGGTTCCCCGCGCAATCAGGATTACGCCGCTTCGAAATCGGCTGTGCTGGGCTTCGTGCACGGCATCGCGGTTGAGTTCGCGCGCTACGGCGTTCGCGCCAATGCAATTGAGCCTGGCTGGGTCGAGTCCGACATGACCGGAGCGTTGCACAGCAATCCGAAATTCACCGAACAGGTGCTCTCGCGCGTGCCGCAACGGCGCTGGGGCAAGACTGAGGAATTTGCTGGGATCGCGGTCTACCTCGCCAGCGACGCCAGTTCGTTTCACAATGGCGACACCATCCGCATCGATGGCGGCTACAGCGTGTATTGAGGCCCTAGCCAGTAGAATCGGCGTATCGGTAGGCGCATGGGGCAAGCAGCGGCCAAACTCCCGACCACGAACAGCGCCTTTCTCGGCGTCGAGCGCTCGCTCACCGGACGGCGCTGGCGCGAGCGTGGCGCCGAGCTTGGCCTGATCGAGGCGTTGCGCCGGCAATTCCACCTGCCCGAGATCGCCGCGCGCCTGCTGGCGTCGCGCGGGGTCACACTAGAGCAGGCGGCGAATTTCCTTGATCCGACTTTGAAGGCCTTGTTCCCTGACCCCTCGAGTTTCGCCGACATGGACGAGGCCGCGCGTGTGATCGAGGACGCCATCGTCGCCGGGCGATCATGCGCAGTGCTGGCCGATTATGATGTCGATGGCGGTTCTTCGGCGGCGCAATTGGTGCGCTATTTCCGCGCTCGCGGGCGCAGCTTGCAAATCTATGTGCCCGACCGGATGAAGGAGGGCTACGGCCCTTCTGCGCTGGCGTTCGAGCGCTTGAAATTCCAAGGCGTCGAACTTGTGATCACGGTCGATTGCGGCGCCGCCGCCGAGGGGCCGCTGAACGCCGCCGCCGATCTCGGGCTCGACGTTATTGTGCTTGACCATCATTTGATGGCGGGGCCGCCGCCGAAGGCGCGCGCGGTGGTCAATCCGAACCGGCTCGATTGCCGGTCAGGCCAGGGCGACCTCACTGCTGCGGGCGTGGTGCTGGTGGCGATGGCGGCGATCAATCGCGAAGCGCGCCGGCGCGGCTCGATCGGCTCGAACCATTTGCCTGATCTGATGCAGATGCTCGATCTCGCGGCCATCGGCACGGTGTGCGATGTAGCGCCGCTGACTGGCTTCAATCGCGCGATCGTCGCGCAAGGCCTAAAGGTTCTGCGCAACGGCAAGAATATCGGTCTCGCGGCGCTTGGCGACAGCGCCGGGCGCAAAGGCGTCGCCAGCGTCTACGATTTTGGCTTCGTGCTCGGCCCTCGCATCAATGCCGGCGGGCGCGTTGGCGACGCGTCGTTGGCCACACGGTTGTTATCGACCGAGGACCCCGACGAAGCGGCCGAACTCGCCGCCGCGCTTGAAGCGCTCAACGCCGAACGCCGCCAGCGCGAAGCGGAGATGCTCGCGGAAGCCGAAACCGCCGCGATTGCAGAAGCGGAGACGCGTTCGGTTGTGATTGTCGGCTCGCACCGCTGGCATCCGGGCGTGATCGGCATCGCCGCCGGACGGCTCAAGGACCGATTAATGAAGCCGACCATCGTGCTGGGCGGCGTCAGCGAACACGAACCGGCGAAAGGCTCTGGACGCTCGACACCTGGGGTAAACCTCGGCGCAGCAGTTGCGGCGGCCAAGGAAGCCGGCCTGCTCATCAATGGCGGCGGGCACGCGGCTGCTGCGGGACTGACCGTCGAATGGGAGCGCGTCGAGGCGCTGAAAGACTTCCTCTCCGAGCGCCTGGCCGGCGAGATGGCCGCCGCGGCCGGGGAAGCGCGCGCGCTTTCGATCGATTCCGCCGCCGCCATCGGCGCGCTCGATCTGTCGCTGATCGACGCGCTCGACCGCATCGGCCCCTACGGCCAGGGTCACCCGGAACCCATCTTCGCGCTGCCTGACGTGCGCGTCTCCTTCGCCAAACTGGTGAAGGAAGAGCATGTCCGCTTCACCCTGGAAGATTCCCGCGGCGCGCGCATCGGCGGCATCGCCTTTCGCGCCATGAAAAGCCCGCTCGGCGAAGCGCTGATGAAACGCGATGGGATCTACCACGCCGCGGTGCGGGTGAAGAAAAACGAATGGAACGGCAATGTCCGCGCCGAGGCGGAGATCGTGGATTTAGCGGCTGCAGGTTAGGCCGACGACTTTGCGTTGGCGCGCTTATGAGCCATCGCGCGCTGCTCAGCCAATCTCCAGGCACGCCACGTTTCCAGAGACGGAAGAGGTTCCCCGTTCCAATCGGGCGCAATTACTCCTGCGGCTGTAAAATCAGCAGGCGAGAGCGCATCGCATTCATCTTCGGTCACCGCCATCACGTCGCCCCCTCGGGGCGCGAGAGGCTCTGACGCAGGCCCTTCTCGTCGAATATCTTGCCGGTCTGAATGTCTCTGATCTTGATCAGGCGCATTCCGCGCGCACCCAGCTCGACCGCGTGGCTAAGCGCGGCCTTGGCGTCGGCGAAGGTTGCGCTCGGCTCCGACCGAAAGCCCGCGCCCGGAGCTGAATTCACCATGAATCGCATCGTCACCCCCGTACAACAAACCGCCAGCCGAGATCTCTCGGCCGGCGGCTCTGCATCAACTCTTCTTGGTTTCGACAGGCGTCGCCGGTTGCACAGGCGCTGTAGTTTCCGTGGCCTTCTCGTCGGATTTCGGCGCGATATCGACGGCTGGCGCGACGGGCGCCATGTTGGGCTGATTGGTCATGTTTGAGAATCTCTTGGAAACGTCAGGGAGACCTGACGTTGTACATATGGCCCTAAGTGCGCGCATTACAAGGCCTCGGCGCATGGCGACGCCGCCATGAGCAAACTCCGGTGATTAGGAGCGCGGATCGCCAGCACCGCTGCTTTGTTGTACACACCTCTGCGCCCGTGAGTTTGCGCGTTGCCTTGCCGACGAGTCGCCAGCGATCCAAGCCACGCCAACCCTCGGACAACGCTCCTGCGTTTCCGGTTTCGCGAAGGTGGGAGAGCGGGGCGCGCGTGGCGCGGGAGCTCTAAGGGTTTAGTCAAGGTGCGCGGCGTGCGCGCCCCGCGCGGTCTGTTGAGCAACCGGCGCAGCCATGAGGCGTTCGAGGAATTCCCGGAGGGCCATACGTTGCAGGGTTCCGCGACGCTGGGGTTCCGGCGAGCTCTTAGCGCCTTGTCTGCGTTCCCGATCGACGTGCGGAAGAAGTCCAAATCCTCTTCCGGAGCCTTCGGGTTTCTCGTCTCCTCTTCCCGAAGCTGCGGCCGCCGATGTCGCCATCTTGGGCCGCGTCACGCTCAAACCGCGTCTCCTGAACTGAATGGCCTTGGTGCACATTAGCCTCCCGACAGAAGATGGCTTGAAGTATCGCCCGGTTCGGGCTCGGTCGGATAAGTTTCGCCTTGTCTATGAAACTACGCGAGTATTTGCAGGGCAACGCGTGTGAATCCCGCAATTTCAGAGCACGCTGGTCTCCACCCTTCCCCGGATTGCGCGGAGCGCAAGTCCCGGGCCTAAGGTCGCGAGCGGTTTGTGGGTCCCGGGCCCGCCGTTTCGCGGCGCCCCGGGAATGGGTAGGTAATTCAAGCTGGAAGGGCGTGCTCTAACCGGCGCCGCTCTGCTATAGGCAGGCCCCCATGATCGAATCCACCTTTGACCCGAAAACCGTCGAGCCGCGCTGGAGCGAGGCTTGGGAGAAATCCGGCGCCTTCAAACCGAAGAGCGATCCCGCCGTCGACGCCTTTTGCATCGTCATCCCCCCGCCCAACGTCACCGGTTCGTTGCACATCGGCCATGCGCTCAACAACACGCTGCAGGACGTGCTGGTGCGGTTCGAGCGGCTGCGCGGCAAGAGCGTGCTTTGGCAACCGGGCACCGATCACGCCGGCATCGCCACGCAAATGGTGGTGGAGCGCCAGCTCGCCGAGAGCAAGGCCAACGAAGATCGCCGTTCGCTCGGGCGCGAGGAATTCTTGAAGCGCGTGTGGGCGTGGAAGGAAACCTCCGGCGGCATGATCATGAATCAATTACGCCGGCTGGGGGCTTCTTGCGATTGGTCGCGCGAGCGCTTCACCATGGACGAAGGCCTCTCCGCGGCGGTGCGCAAGGTGTTCGTACAACTCTACAAGGAAGGGCTGATCTACAAGGACAAGCGCCTTGTGAACTGGGACCCGCATTTCGAGACCGCGATCTCCGATCTCGAAGTCGAGAACCGAGAAGTGCCCGGGCACATGTGGCATTTCAAATATCCGCTCGCGGGCGGGGAGACGTATGAGTACGTCGAAAAAGATGAGAACGGAGAAATCACGCTCCGCGAAACGCGCGACTACATCTCCATCGCCACCACCCGCCCCGAGACCATGTTGGGCGATGGCGCCGTGGCGGTGCACCCCTCGGACGAACGCTATGCGCCTATCGTGGGCAAGCTCTGCGAGATACCGGTGGGTCCCAAAGCGCACCGTCGCCTCATCCCCATCATCACCGACGAATACCCAGATCCTGATTTCGGCTCCGGCGCGGTCAAGATCACCGGCGCGCACGATTTCAACGATTACGCGGTCGCCAAACGCTGCAACATCCCGATGTATCGCCTCATGGACATGCAGGCGAACATGCGCGCCGACGGCGCGCCCTATGCGGAAGAAGCCGCCAAAGCCAAGAAGATCGTCGAAGCAGGCGGAACGCCTGACGCGCACTACGTCGATGGCATTAATCTCGTCCCGGACGAATATCGCGGCCTCGCGCGCTTCGAAGCGCGAAAGCGCGTCGTCGCCGATATCGACGCTGACGGGCTGATGATCAAAGTCGAGAACAAGAAGATCAGCCAGCCGTTCGGCGATCGCTCCAACGTCGTGATCGAGCCGATGCTGACGGATCAGTGGTACGTAAACGCTGCTGAGTTGGCGAAGCCCGCGATTGCGGCGGTCGAGAGCGGCAAGACGAAGTTCGTGCCGGAGAATTGGACGAAGACGTACTTCCAATGGATGCGCAACATCGAACCCTGGTGCATCTCGCGTCAGCTCTGGTGGGGACATCGGATACCGGCTTGGTATGGACCGAGCATCACCGAAGAC
The DNA here is from genome assembly GCA_902826035.1 of uncultured Alphaproteobacteria bacterium. Lineage (GTDB taxonomy): Bacteria > Pseudomonadota > Alphaproteobacteria > Caulobacterales > Aquidulcibacteraceae > Vitreimonas. The sequence goes on along the minus strand of CADEDG010000010.1, from coordinate 37,807 downwards.
CGTCGGATCGACAAGGAAGGTGCGAAGGTATTCGTAGGGGAAACTCGCGAGGAAGCGCTAAACCTCGCTCGCGCCTATTATGGGCAGGGCGTTCGAGTCAGTGCAGACGATGACGATGATCGTGGACCCGATGACATTCCGTCGTTGGGCGGTGGCGGCAAAGAAGTCGGCTCGGGGCGAGTTACGCATGTTGAGTTATGGCGTGACCACGACGTCCTCGACACATGGTTCTCCTCAGGTCTCTGGCCCTTCTCCACGCTGGGCTGGCCGGAGAAAACGCCGGAGCTGAAACGCTTCTATCCCACATCCACCCTCGTCACCGCCCACGACATCATCTTCTTCTGGGTGGCGAGGATGATGATGCTGGGTCAGCACTTCATGAAGGAGGTTCCATTCCACGAGGTGTACATCCACGCCCTCGTCCGCGACGCCAAGGGCGCGAAGATGTCGAAGTCTAAGGGCAACACCATGGACCCCTTGGAGCTGATCGATAAATTCGGCGCCGATGCGTTACGCTTCACGCTGGCGGCGATGGCGGCGCAAGGGCGCGACATCAAGCTCAGCGAGCAGCGTATCGAAGGCTACCGCAATTTCGGCACCAAGCTCTGGAACGCGGCGCGCTTTGCGCAGATGAACGAGTGCGCGGTGTGGGATCAATACGATCCGAGTACGCCCGCACAAACCGTCAACAAATGGATCGTCGGCGAAACCGCGAAAGCCGCCGCCGCCGTCACACGCGAACTGGAAGCGCGGCGCTTCAACGAAGCCGCCGGCGCGCTCTACAAATTCGTGTGGAACGTCTATTGCGATTGGTATCTCGAATTCATCAAGCCTTTGCTTAATGGCGAGGATGAAGCGGCGAAGACCGAGACACGGCGCACAGCCGCGTGGGTCCTGGATCAAATTCTGATCCTGTTGCACCCGTTCATGCCCTTCATCACCGAGGAACTCTGGGCGCGCACGGGCGAGTATGGGCAAAAGCGCGGCGGCATGCTGATCCGCGAGACTTGGCCCGATCTCCCGGGTGATCTGGTCGACGCAGGCGCCGAAGCAGAGATCGCCTGGGTGGTGGAATTGATCAGCGAAACGCGCTCCACCCGTTCGCAGCTGAACGTGCCGGCGGGCGCAAAAATCCCTCTACTGATCATCGGCGCAGATTCCGCAACCGAGGCCCGCCTAGAGCGCTATCAGGACCTCATCGACCGCATGGCGCGGCTGGAGTATTCCACCAGTGCAGAAGCCGCCCCCAAGGGCTCGGTGAGCTTCGTGCTCGAAGGTGCGATGGTAGCGTTACCACTTGAAGGTGTGGTCGATCTGCCCGCCGAGGCCGCGCGGTTGAAGAAGGAGATCGCCAAGATCGACGGCGAGCTGGCGAAGATGAGCGGCAAGCTCAACAATGCCGATTTCGTCGCCAAGGCGCCCGAGGAAGTGGTGGACGAGTTGCGCGAGCGCTTCGAGGAAGAGACCGCGGCGCGGGCGAAGCTTGCGGCGGCGCTGAGCCAGATTGCGAGTGCGGGCTGATGCGCATTTTCGTCACCGGCGCGTCCGGTTTTGTCGGCGGGGCTGCGACGCGCAAATTCGTGAGCGCGGGCCACGAGGTCCACGCCATGTCGCGCTCGGCGCGGTCCGACGTCGCCATCCGCGCGCTTGGCGCAAATCCGGTGCGCTGCGATCTGGAGAGCGTGCGCCCCGGAGACATTGGCGCGGCTGACGCGGTTCTGCACTGCGCGGCGTTTGTCGAGCAATGGGGACCGACCGAGGCGTGGAAGCGCTTCAACATCGACGGCACGGCGAACATGCTGGCGGCCGCGCGCAGCGCCGGCGCCAAGCGCTTCATCCATATCAGCACCGAGTCAGTGCTGTGGCGCGGCCAGCATTTGCGCGACGTGGACGAAACCTATCCGCTCGCGCTCAACTCGCCCTATCCGTACTCGTGGACCAAAGCGCGCGCGGAAGTGCTGGTGAAGGAGGCGGCCTCGTCGGACTTCACTACCATCATTCTGCGCCCGCGCTTCATTTGGGGTCCAGGCGACACAACGCTCTTACCCGCAATACGCGCCATGGCGAAAAGCGGACAATGGATGTGGGTCGATGGCGGCGTGGCGCGCACATCGACGACGCACATCGACAATCTTGTCCACGCCATCGAACTCGCGCTGTCGCGCGGACGCGGCGGGGAAGCCTATTTCGTGCTCGATGACGGCGTGCACACGATGAAGGAAATGATCTCTGGGATCGCGGCGAGCGAAGGCATCGTTCTGCCCGAAAAGGCAATACCGGCCTGGCTTGCGGATTTCGTCGGCGCTGCGTGCGAGGTCATATGGCGGGTGTTTTCACTCAAGAGCGAGCCGCCGCTGACACGCTTTTCCGCCATGATCATGTCTCGCGAGTGCGTGCTGAGCGATGCGAAAGCGCGTGCGGAATTGGGGTATTCGCCGGTGGTGGGTGTTGCGGAGGGGCTGCGGGGGTTGGCCTCAAGCTAACGCATCGCTTTTGTTCCACGCGCTCATTCTGTTCAACAACAGAACATGACACCCATTCCCGGATTGGCCGAAGGCGAAGTCCGGGACCCGAGATCGCGAACGGCTCGTGATCCTGGGCCCCGGACTGAATGCTGCGCCTTCATCCGGGGATGGGTGGTATGATCTAGGAGCGCTAACTCCGGGCCTCACCCCACCTCCACAATCGCCCCGCGCCCCGCTTCATCGCCGATAGCGATACGCCTTCCATCTGCGCTCCACGCCAGCGCTGACACCGCGCCCTCGCCGGGTTCGTCGAGTTCCATGCCCATTTCGTCAGCGAAGCGCACCAGGAGCGCTGCGCCATCCGAATATCCGATAGCCAGCACTTCCTCGCTTGGGTGGAACGCCACTGCCGTCACCAGCGCGTCGCGCTCGCCCGGTTGCAGCGGCGGTTTGCCTTGAGGGCCGAGCTTGCCGACAAACGGCCACACGATGGCGCTTTGCGCGCCGGATGTCGCCAGCCAGCGGCCGCGTTTGTCCCAGGAGAAGGAGCGCGTCTTGGCCGGATAACCATCCATGCGCAAATCGGTTTTCTCCGGCAGCCGCCAGCCGTGCAGCGCGTTCTCCTGCATGGCGGTGACGACGTAATCGGCATCGGGCGAAATCGTGACGCCCAGATGCGAGCCGGTCCATTTCAGCGCCACACCCTTGTCGTCGGCGGCAAGCACATAGCGCAGGGTCGCGCCGCCATAATGGCTGACGGCCAAGCGCCGGCCTTTGGCGTCAAGCGCGAGGCCGCCGGCTGAACTGGGATAAGTGAAAGTGTGCGCGGGCTCAGTTTCACCGCTGCGATAAACCGAAACCACTTTGCCTTCGGCGAGCGCAATAACGCCTGATGTAGGACTGGCGACCAAATGGTCGATCCATTTTCCGCGCAAGTTGTTGTGTAGGACGGAAAAGCATTCTCGCTCCACCTCGCAAACACAACCGTCGTCACCACCGGTCAGAAGCGCCCCACCGATGGGATGAGGCGTTGCGCAGAGAATGGCGCCTTGATGGATTTGTTTCTTCAGGTGGAGCTGAGCCGCATCGACGATATGCACCGCCCCATCGCCGAGTGCAAAGTAGCACTCAGCGCCAATCCAGTGAACACTGGTCGCGCCCGCACCAAGCGCGAGCCGGCGACCGCTGGTGTAGACTTGCGCGGTCATGGGGAATGCCGCGTTCCCCCTCCCCCTTGCGGGGAGGGGGGCAGGGGGTGAGGGGCGAGCAAACGATCCGATGCCAGCGCGTCGGCCCGCCCCTCACCCCGCCGCTTCGCGACGACCCTCTCCGCAAGGGAGAGGGTGTTCGTGCGTGTCGCCCCCCTCACGCCGCACACGCCAGGAACGCTGTTTCCAACTCGGCGCGATCGAGATTGCGGCCGATGAACACCAGGCGCGACACGCGCTTTTCATCCTCGCGCCAAGCGCGTTGGGTGTCGCCATCGATGATCATGTGCACGCCCTGCACGACGAAGCGCTTGGGCTCGTCGGGGAAAGCGATGATGCCTTTGAGCCGCAAGATGTCCGGCCCCCGCGCCTGGGTGAGATCGTTGAGCCAGGGCAGCAGCTTTTCCGGGTTGATCAGCTTTTCGGTGGAGAGTGAAACACTGGCGATGCCGGATGCGGCGACGTGGTTGTGCTCGTGCCCATGCCCGTGGTGATGGTGGTGATCGTGGCCATGCTCGTGCTCGTGATGAGCGCAGGCATCGTCGCAATCGTGATCGGGAAGGAAATGCGGATCGATCTCGGTGATGCGATCTAGATCGAACGCGCCGAGACCCAGGATCGCATCGAGGGGAACATCGCCGCGGCTCATCTTGTGCAAGCGCGCCGTCGCGTTGACGGCGCGGATTTCGCGCTCAATGGCCGCCAGCTCCTCCTTGGCCACCAGATCGATCTTGTTCAGCAGGATCACGTCAGCGAATGCGATCTGTTCGGCGGCTTCTTCGGACGATGCCAGTTGCTGACGCACATGCTTGGCGTCGGCCACCGTGACGATCGCGTCCAATATGGTTTTGGCGCGCACTTCGGCATCGACGAAAAACGTTTGCGCGACAGGCGCGGGTTTCGCGAGGCCGGTGGTCTCGACCAGGATCGCGTCGAACCGCCCTTTTCGCTTCATCAGCCCCTCGATGATGCGGATAAGGTCGCCGCGCACGGTGCAGCACACGCAACCATTGTTCATCTCGAACACTTCCTCGTCGGCATCGACGATGAGGTCGTTATCGATGCCGATCTCGCCGAACTCGTTGACGATAACCGCGTATTTCTTGCCGTGCGGCTCGGTGAGTATCCGGTTCAGGAGCGTGGTTTTGCCGGCGCCCAGGAAGCCGGTGAGCACGGTGACGGGGACAGGTTGGGTCATTGCCCGCCTAGATAGCTATTCCGGCGGGCCGCGCCAGCGTCTAAGCTGACCCCGAAAAGGCGGGAGGCGGCTATGGGCGCAGTGGGACGCTGGGTATTGTTGGCGCTGGGCGCTCTGGTCGCCCTGGTGCTGCTGGCGGCGGGGGTGCTGGCCTTTCTGGTCTCGCGAGTGGACGTGCGCGCGGAGGTGGAGCGCGCGGTCGAGAGCGCAACCGGGCGGGAATTGACCATCGCCGGCGATGTCGGGGTCAGTTACTGGCCGGTGCTCGGGCTGCATGCCGCCGGCGCGTCGCTTTCCAATGTTCAAGGCGGACAAGCGCCGGCGCTGATGACCGCGGAAGACATCCATGTCGGCGTCGAATTAGGGCCGCTGCTGAACCGGCAGGTGGTGGTGCGCGAACTGGTGCTGCAAAATCCCCGCATCGCGCTCGAAGTCGATGCTGAGGGCAAGCCGAACTGGATCCTGGTCCCGCCGCCCGCGCCGACCCCATCGCCTACGCCGAGGCCGCAACCCAGTCCACCGCGCGACCCCGGCCTCGATGTCGAGCGAACGAGTTTGCGCGAGGTGCGCATTACCGGCGGCGAAGTGCGTTTCACCGACGCGCGGCGTGGCGCCGGCTGGTTGGTCGGCGATGTCAATCTGACCACCTCGCTGACAAGCCTGGCCGACCCGATGCGCCTTGCCGGCAGGGTCCGCTACAATGACCGCGACCTCGAACTCGTCGCGCAAATCGCCAGGCCAGGGGCTGCACTGCGCGGACAACCTACTCCGCTTAAGCTCGAACTGAAGGGCGAATTGCTGGACGCGAATTTCGACGGGCAAACAGTCGCGGCCTCCGGTGAGCTGGCAGGCGCAGTCCGCGCTTCCGGACCCAGCTTGCGTCAGCTCGCTGCATGGACCGCAACACCCTTCCAGGGCGGCGTCGGGCTGGAGCGTTTCGCGGTGACGGGACGTCTCGTCGTCGGCGCCGGGCGCTACGATTTCACCAATGCGGGCTTCGCGATCGATTTGATCCGCGGGCGCGGCGATTTTTCGCTCTCGGAACACCGCGGCAAGCCCTATCTGAGCGGGCGGCTGCAGCTGTTCGATTTCGACCTCAACCCCTATCTCACCGGCGAGGCGCCTGCCCCCGAGGCCGACGATGCGCCGGCGCCGCCTACCGGCGCTGAAACGCTCAAGAGTGCGCCGAGCGCCGAGATCGCAGCGGTGGAAGCGCCGGCGCGCGCGCTCGACGTGCAGGCCGCACCTGGGACCACGCCGATCAGCTTCGCCGGCCTGCAAGCCTTCAACGCCGATCTCGAACTGATCACCGCGGCGGTGTTGGTGCAGCGCATGCGGGTGGATAGCGCGCGGCTGAACCTTGTCATCAATGACGGCAGTCTGGCTGCGACCCTGCACGAGCTGGCTCTTTATGGCGGCTCGGGCCGCGGTCGTTTCGAGTTGGACGCGCGCGGCGAGGCGCCGCGAATTGTACAGGAATTGGCATTCTCTAATCTGGATGCGCGGCGTTTTCTTTCCGACGCGATCAATTTCTCCAACATCGAAGGCCGCGCAGAGGTCAGCTTCAATCTGCGCACGCAAGGGCGCACGCAGGCCGAGATGATCGAAGGCGCCGACGGGAGCACCCACGTCGAAGTGGTGTCGGGCGTGCTCAACGGCGTCGATCTTGGCGGGGTATCGCGTACCATCCGCAACGCGCTGCGCGGAGAGTTGATTGCGCCTGAAGCGCGCACGCCGTTCCTCGGCTTCTCTGCGACCTTCGCCATCGCCGACGGCGTGCTCGCCAGCGACGATTTGAGCTTCAACACCGCCGATTTGCGTATCCCGGGGCTTGGCGTGATCGATCTGCCGCAGCGGCGAATGGATTTGCGCCTTGCGCCACGCTCCGCGCGCGGGGGGATCGTGTTTCCGTTCGCGATCCGCGGGCCCTGGGGCCAGCCTTTCACGTATTCCTGGGACGGCAGCGACCGCGCGCTTCGCGAAGTGACAGCACGGGTGCGGCAAGTGGAGGCTGCGGCGCGACCGGGAAACTAGGGGCGTGGCGCCAGCCACCAGAAGGCGAAGAATGGTGCCTGGGGCCGTCTTTTTGAGTTTCCGGCAAACCCTTACCGGACAAGGCGTTGGCCGGATTTGTTGGCATCGGCAGGTACTAACAAATCCAACAAACCCTCGCTTCAGTCCGTTTCCAACGACGCTCGAGCGATTTCCGCAGGGATTGTGAGTTCGTCGCCTGGGTCGATGTCACTCCGAAGCGGGCGGAGTGTGACGCCGGGGTTGGTGCTCTGTAGTGCGATGCACACCGCTAGCGCGGCTGGCGCGTCATTGGGGTGAACACGCTCACCAAGACCCATGCAGGAATCGCCCTGCCGCACGACGTAAGTCCACGGTTGCGGCGGAGCCGTTGTGGGAGGCGTCTCGTTTGTTGGAGTCGAAGGCATCACCGGCGCGACCGTCGTTGGGTCCAGAAGACGGGACTTCATGATCAAGATTTGCCGCCGTCGCCGGGCGGCTCTTTCAGTGATGTCAAAAACCCAGCCGGATCGACACAAAACTTGTATGCGTTCGATGCTTCCACATGCGGCTTCAATGACGCGATATCTGGGGCGGCTACGGCACCCGTGCCAGATACCACTATTTTACAATCGAAGCGGTGAGCCAGAGCGAGAAGTTGATCTAAGAGGTCGAAATCGACTTCTCTGAGATCAATACGGCAGCGCACATCGTCGTCCCAAACTTCGACACGTTCATCTTCATCGTTGCCGAACATCCTAGCGTCCGCACTCCAAGATTTCATCTCGGGCATGAAGGATGAAACTGTCATCGCAATCTGGCGAAGCTTCGCCGGATCGGTCCAATAGTTCGGTAAACTCTCTAGCGCCTCTGGCTCCAAGTATTTTGGTCCATCGGGCTGAACAACCCACTCGGGAATGACCGTTACATCGGCAGTGCCAAAAACCCGCTTCAGTCCTTCGGTTGGAATTAGACCGAATTTGAAATGCCACACGGCCATGGTTTCCTCACGCGGCACCAGCCTAGTCGTATTGCACGAAGGCGTCCAAAACGGTGCCGGTATGGGCCTGGGATCGGCCCTGCGCCGCGTGCCTGTCGCCGTTCAACGTCCGCCCAATCCGTGCTGGTCGGGTGGCTCGCCGCTGGCTTCCAGGGCGGCGACCTCTTGCATCATTCTCGTCCGGGCGAGCCCGAGGCCAGCGGCGGCGGTGTCCTCGACGGCTTCATGGGCGTGGCGCCGAACTTGTGCGACGCGATCCAGGAATTCGACCCTCAAATAAAAGATGCCGAGCCGAAACATTATTGGGTCGTTGTATCCGTTGACCAGCATGCGGAAGGCGTCACGCATGGCCTGGAACGCCAATGCCGCCTTGGGGCTGAGCATATGGATGGGAAAGTCTTCGAGGCCCTGTTCGGCCTGACGCAAGCTTTCGCTGATCCTTTGCAGCGGCTGGCGCGGCACGGGGCCAGTCGGGCGGACGTGGTTGGCGGCTTCGGTCCCGGCAATCAATGCTCGTGTCACCGGCGAGCGTGCGGCGATGCTGGCGGCACGCTCAGCGGCCCGTCTTTGTATCATCGGCAACGCCACGGCGAACACGATGGCGGCGATGGTGCCAATGGCCTGCACCCAGCCCGCAAGACCAGGATGGGCTTCAATCCAGTCCAATACGTTCACGCTTGTACGAGGCGTCGTGGTGATGATTTCGCCGTCGGCGGAAGAACTAATCCAACCATGATTTGCCGCCGCAGCCAGCAACAGCAACGCCAAGCAGATCACGCCCACGCCGACGGGTGGCGTTATCTTCAACAGCAGTGGTTTCGGATGCTCGGTCATCAACGCATCGACCATGCAAACTATCGCGGTCGTTCGCTGCCGAACTCACCCTAGTAGGGATCGATTTTAGACCCGAATTAGACCCGAAGCACGGCCTGAGCGATTACTTGACAAGTTTCGCAATTTTTCTCTGAAAAATCAGAGGGAATGGTGCCTGGGGCCGGAATCGAACCAGCGACACGCGGATTTTCAATCCGCTGCTCTACCAACTGAGCTACCCAGGCGCCTCGCGCCGACATGGCCGGCGCGCGGAGCGGCGTCTATAGCGGCGGGGCGTGCGCCTGTCCACGGCGCGGTGGGACTACAAGCGCCGCCGCCACGCACACGGGCGTGGATTGGCCGGGCGCTTTCGTGTTAACCAGAGGGGCGAGGTCAAGGCAGCGGAAGCTCAGGAGAACAGCGATGTGCGGGATTTGCGACGCGGAAGCACTTGGTGGAATTCAGAAAACCGGCTGGCAGCGGCGCGATCTGATGCGCGCTTTCGCGGGCGGGGCGGCGGCTTTGGCGCTGCCGGCTTGCGCCAATTCGGTCAATCCTGAGACCGGCCGTGAGCAACTGATCCTGATCGACGAAGCGCAATTGCAGCAGGCCGCTCTCCAGGCCTGGGCGCAACAAACCAGCCAGACGCCGACCTGGAACAATCGCGCCGCCCAGCAACGGCTCGAGCGCGTCGGCACACGCATCGTCAACGCCGCTGGCCGCGGCGGTCAGCCCTGGGAATTCCGCCTGTTCGACACGCCCGACAAGAACGCGTTCGTACTCCCCGGAAATAAGGTCGGCTTCTATCGCGGGCTCTACGAGATGTGCCAGGTCGAGGATTGGATGGCGGTGGTGCTCGGGCACGAGACCGGCCACGTCATCGGCCGCCACGCCGCTGAGCGCTACTCACGTGAAATGGTGACGCAAACCGCGCTGCAAGTGGCGGGCGCGCAGATCAATAGCCGCATCGCCACGGCAGCACTTGGTATGGGTGCACAAGTAGGATTGAGCCTGCCGTTCTCGCGCGAGCAGGAAAGCGAAGCCGATATCCTCGGCATCAATTACGCCCACGCCGCCCAGTTCGATGTGCGCCAGGCCATTCCGTTTTGGACCGCAATGTCGTCGGGCAGCGGCTCGCGCCCGCCAGAATTCCTCTCCACCCACCCCGATCCGGCAAATCGCGTCGAGCGCCTGCGGGCGTATATCAACCAGCAGGGCTGGGGGCCGGCGTAACCGGGGGGGGGTATGGCCCGGGAATACGGCACGGCGGGGGAGATTGTCCCCGCCGCCGAGGCGAAGCTTTGAAGCGTGCCGGCCGTTCGTCACGATTTGTCTGAGAGGGCTGGATTGGCCCTAAGCGGACCCTCGCGTCATCACCGTCGCTTGCCAGGTTCGCGCTGGCCATGGAGAACCGGTGAGTGATCAGGATTACCGATTTTCAGCACGCGGTAGGCCGAAATGGAGACGCCGTTCCGGTCCCTCCAGAGTGGAATCTTTCGGTCAGTGCCACGGTTCGCGTCATTCTTGGAGCGGCGGCATTTCTCGCCTGCTTTATGTTGTTGCCCGCGATCGTGTCGATTTTCTCGCAGCTAGGTGAAACCCCACCGTTGGTCCTCGGACAGCGACTTTTGCTTGGCGTTGGGCTCGCGGCTGCTGGTGGCTTTGTTGCCGTTGGGCTCGGATTGCTGATCGCCTTGTGTTGGTGGCCATGGTCGCGCCGCAGCTTGGGCGTTCGTCTTGAAGATGAGGTCCAAAAGCTTTCGCTCGAAGAACTGAACGAAAAAATCGCGCGATGCGAGGCGGGATGGCGCGACGCTTCGCCGAAGCGCAAAGCAGGTTATCAGCGCCACCTCGTTTGGCTCGAAGGCCAGAGGATGCGCCTACACGACGTTCCAGCGCCACCTCGCTAACGTCCGTTCCCGGCGATCTCCCGCCTGATGACGCTCTAGCGGGGACGACAGCGCTGAGCCCCTTTCCCGTCAGTCGCTCCTCAGGCGCCCAAACCCAGGTTCTGCCCCGCCCCCCCCGGCCGCCGCCTTGCTTCCCCCAAGGTGCGGCGCTAGGTATCGCTCCCCGGCTTTGCCGGGCCTGATGTGCCGCCTTAGCTCAGTTGGTAGAGCATCGGCTTGTGGAGCCGGGTGTCGTTGGTTCGAGCCCAACAGGCGGTACCATTTTACCTCAAAGCCACCGCCGCGAAAACAACACACTCCCAGCAGCGCTAACGCCCTGCGGCCCCGCCGACGTTGACATTGGCATCGGTGCAGTCCTCTGTGACAGCAGGGAAAATTGAGGGGTGTAGTGGCGACAACGCTTGCTGAACCCGTTGGCACGATTTCGGCCGCTCTGGCCCAGGCCTCGCTCCTGCTGAGGTCCGATCCCACTCTGGCCGAAGAACAGGCGCTGGAAATCCTCAAGGTCGCTCCTAACCATTCGAAAGCCACGCTCACCTTGGGGTTGGCGCGCGCACGCATGGGCCGCCATCAAGAGGCTGCCGAAGCACTGCGGCTGGCAGCTCAGAGCGAGCCCGGGTCGAGCGAGGCATGGCGCGCGCTTGGCGATCAATTGACGCTGCTTGAGGACGCCCAAGGCGCGGACGAGGCATACGCACACGCGATCCGCGCTTCGGTCAGCGATCCGAAACTGATGGAGGCGGCGCTGGCGCTGTGCGAGGGCAAGCTCGCCATCGCCGAACGTTTGCTGCGCGCACACCTGTACGCAAAACCAACCGACGTCGCCGCCATACGCATGTTCGCCGAAGTCGGCGCGCGCTTGGGACGCTACGAAGATTCCGAAAAACTACTGCAGCGCGCGTTGGAATTGGCGCCGAGCTTCACCGCCGCGCGGCACAATTATGCGATCGTGCTCAATCGCCAGAGCAAGGCGGTGGAGGCGCTGGCGCAAATCGATCTGCTGCTTGAGCGCGATGGGGACAATCCCGCTTATCGCTTCCTCAAAGCAGCGGCGCTGACGCGGATTGGCGAATACGAAGCCGCCATCGCGCTTTATCGGCAATTGTTGGAAAAAAACCCGCGCAACGCCCGTTCTTGGCTCAATCTCGGCCACGCCGCCAAAACCGCTGGCCGTCAAGACGAGGGCGTGGTGGCGTATCTTAAGTGCATCGAACTCGCGCCGCATTTTGGCGAGGCCTATTGGAGCCTCGCCAACATGAAGACCTATCGCTTCGACGACGACGCGGTAGCGGCCATGCACGCCCAACTCGGTCGCACGGAGCTTTCCGAGGAGGATCGCTACCATTTCCATTACACGCTGGGCAAAGCCTACGAGGATCGCTGCGAATTCGCGCGCGCTTTCGAACATTATATGGATGGCGCCCGTCTGCGGCGGCTGGGCCTGCACTACGACGCAGACGACACTACAGCGGCCATGCATCAGCAGCGGCAAGTGTTCTCGCCGCAATTCTTGGCCTCGCGCTCCGGGCAAGGCGCGCCCGATCGCGACCCGATCTTCATTGTCGGCCTGCCCCGCGCCGGTTCGACTTTGATCGAGCAAATCCTCTCCAGCCATTCCCGAGTGGAAGGCACAATGGAATTGCCCGACATCATGATGATCGCCAAATCCATTGGCGGTGGCAGATTGCGCGGCGGCGCCTATCCCGACGCAATCGCGGCCATGTCGAGCGAACACTTGCGTGCGCTCGGCGCGCAATACCTCGCTAGCACCAAAGTGCAGCGTAAAACAGACCGGCCCTTCTTCATCGACAAGATGCCGAATAATTTTCAGCATCTGGGGCTCATCAGCGTGATCCTGCCCAACGCCAAGATCATTGACGCGCGCCGCCACCCGATCGGCAATTGCTTCTCGGCGTTCAAACAGCATTTCGCCCGCGGCCAGGGTTACAGCTACGATCTCGACGATCTCGGGCGCTACTATGCCGATTATATCGCGGTGATGGATCATTTCGAGCGCGCGCTCCCTGAGCGGATCCACCGTGTGCATTACGAAGCCATGGTGGCCAATCCGGAAACGGAAATTCGCCGCCTGCTCGATTATTGCGAACTGCCGTTCGAGGCGGCGTGCCTCGATTTCCACGCCACCAAACGCGCGGTTCGCACCGCGAGTTCAGAGCAGGTGCGCCAACCGCTCTACAGCGATGCGGTGGACCATTGGCGCCATTACGAGCCGTGGCTGGGGTCACTCAAAAAAGCGCTCGGGCCGATCGCGGAAAACTATCCGCATGCGTTTTCGGGGAACAATTCTAAGCAACGAGGGGAAGAAAAATGACCAAGAAAAACAGAACTGGCCGCTCCACTTTGAGTGCAATGTTGCTGACGAGTTCAGCGCTGGTCGGGTTCGCCGCACCAGCGCTCGCGCAAGAGGAGACTGGCGGGATCGACGAAATCATCGTCACCGCGCAGAAGCGCGAACAAAACCTGCAGGACGTGCCGATAAGCGTGCAGGCGATCGATTCCGAGCGGCTCGATCAGCTGAATGTCACCGATTTCGCCGATTATGCTAAATTTCTACCGAGCTTAGCTTACACCGCCTCTTACGGCCCCGGCTACAATCGCCCCTACATGCGCGGCGTCGCCAGCGGTGAGAACGGTAACCATTCCGGCTCCTCACCGAGCGTGGGCACCTATCTCGACGAACAGCCAATCACCACCATCACCGGCAATCTCGATCTGCACCTCTACGATGTCGCACGCGTGGAAGTGCTGGCCGGCCCACAGGGCACACTCTACGGCGCGAGCTCGCAAGCGGGCACGGTTCGCATCATCACCAATCGCCCTGACGCCAGCGCCTTCAGCGCCGGGTTCGACGCTGAGGTGAACACCATCGCGCACGGCGATATCGGCCAAGCGGCGGAGGGCTACGTCAACATCCCGCTGTCGCAGAACGCCGCCGTGCGCTTGGTCGGCTGGGCCGAACACCAGGGCGGCTACATCGACAACGTACGCGGCACGCGCCAGTACATTTCTTCAGGCATCCTCGACGACAATTTCGACATCGCCAGCGACAATTACAACGATGTCGATACCTACGGCGCGCGCGCCGCGTTGCGCATCGACCTCAACGATTCCTGGACGGTGACGCCGCAAATCATGGGCCAACAACAGGAATCCAACGGCGTGTTCGCCCGCGATCCCGCCGCCGGCGATCTCGCCGTGACGCACTGGTTCCCGGAATGGAACGAGGATTCCTGGATTCAAGGCGCGCTGACGGTTGAGGGCGAGATCAGCAATTTCGATGTCGTGTTCGCGGCGGCGCATTTGAACCGCTCGGTGGATTCCAACCAGGATTACGCCGACTATGGCTATTATTACGACCTCGCCGGATCAGGCGCCTATTTCACCAGCGACGGCATCACGCCGATCAATCCCGCCCAACAGGTCGAGGGCCGCGATGAGTTCAAACGCTCTACCTATGAGCTACGCCTCTCCACGCCGGCGGAAAATCGGCTGAGGGCGATTGGCGGCGTCTTCTTCCAGCACAACGAGCACGAGATATTCCAACGCTACATTCTCGATGGCTTCTTCGACGCCCACGAGGTGCCGGGCTGGAGCGATACGATTTGGCTGACTTCGCAGCTCCGCGTCGACGAGGAGACAGCGGCCTTCGGCGAAGTGTCGTTCGATTTCACCGAACAACTCACCGGCACGCTGGGGGTTCGCGTGTTCCACACCGAAAGCTCGCTTGGCGGCTTCTTCGGTTTCTCTGACGACTTCGCGACCTTCTACGGCCTCACTCCTCCGGCCTCCGGCGAGCAACAATGCACCGGGCCTGCGACTACGCCGGGCGCGCCTTGCGCCAGTCTCGCCAATTCCCAGGAAGAAGACGGCGAATTGTTCCGCGCCAACCTGCAATATCGCATCGACGACGACCGCATGATCTACGCGACCTATTCAGAAGGCTTCCGCCCTGGCGGCAGTAACCGCAACACCGCGCTGCCGCCCTACGCCGCCGACTTCCTCACCAATTATGAATTCGGTTGGAAAACCGACTGGGCGGATCGTCGGTTCCGTTGGAACGGGGCGGTGTTCTTCGAACAATGGGAGGCGTTCCAGTTCGCCTTCTTGGGCGCGAACGGGCTGACCGAGATCCAGAACGCCGGCGACGCTGAAATTTTTGGTGTCGAAAGCGACGTCACCTGGGCGCCGACCGACGCGCTTACGTTCACCGGCTCGATGACCTGGCTGAACGCCGAACTGACCACAGCGGCCATTCCCGGCACGGTGGCGGGAACGCGATTGCCGGTGACGCCGGAATTAAAGGCGAACCTGACTGCGCGTTACGAATTCCCGCTGGGCGATTGGGAAGCGCATTTGCAGGCCGCTACCTCATACCAAAGCGACAGCACGCTCGACATTCGCCAAGCGGAAGCCGCGCATATCGGATCCGTGCCCGAATATTGGCTGACCGACATCTCCGCCGGGGTCGAGCGCGACAATTACCGTATCTCGCTCTACGTGAACAACTTGTTCGACGAACGCGCTGTGGTGACGCGCTACATCGAATACTCGTTTGCGACCCCGATCTACGACGTCGTGGCCCAGCCGCTCACTGTCGGCTTGCGGTTTGGGCGGAGCTTCTAGAGCGCCGTACGCAGGGTGCGGCCTTCGACAAGCTCAGCCTGACGCAGGTTGGCGTCACGTTGAGCTTGTCGAAACGCGCCGCCACGCCGGCGGTCTATTGATCTTGGGCAAGCCGCTTTAGCAGGAGCGGACCGGGACCGGGACATCGACTCTCGCCTTGTTGGCCCCGTCATCTCGGAAACGCGAAGCGTGATCCGAGACCCAGGGGACCTTAGAACTGATTGGTTGCCCCTGGGTCCCGGGTCTTGATCCGCAAGCCCGGGATGACGGAGTATTTTTAGAAGGACCTGGGACGCACGTGGGCGCATCCACCTCAGCTCTTGCCGCGCCCCTTGGCGCCGCTTTTTTCCACGAATTCGCGGAGCATTTGCGAGGGGCGGAAGGTTACCACGCGGCGCGGCGTGATCGGCACTTCTTTGCCGGTCTTTGGATTGCGGCCGATGCGCTGGCGCTTTGCCCGCACGTTGAAGTTGCCGAAGCGCGACAGCTTCACCGTCTCGCCCTCGACCAACTCGTCCTGAATCAGCTCGAGCATCCGCGTCAGCAGGCGGTTTGCGTCAGGCCGTTGCAGCGAGGTGCGGCGCGCCAACGCCTCCACCAAATCCGCACGGGTGATAGTCTTGCCAGTCACCGGAGCCCCCTCCGTGTCTCGCGGGATCCTCCCGCGCTTGAGGAAAAGCTAGGCGTCTCTGTAGCTTAGGTCAAATATTTCGACACGTTCACAATCGGACCAACGCCGCACCCCAGGTCAAGCCGCCGCCGAGCGCCTCCATCAGCACCATATCGCCTTTTTTGGCGCGTCCGTCGCGAATGGCGACATCAAGAGCGAGCGGCACCGACGCCGCCGAGGTATTGCCGTGCAGCGCCACGGTTGAAATCACCTTTCCGGCGTCAATGCCCAATTTTCTGGCCACACCGTCTAGGATGCGCTGATTGGCCTGATGGGGCACGAACCAGTCGACATCGGCAATATCAACTCCGCCGCGTGCGCAAGCCTCCAGCATGGCGCCGGAAATGTGCTCGACGGCGTGGCGGAACACCGCGTTTCCTACCATACGCAACTTGCCGACGCTTTGGGTTTGGGACGGGCCGCCATCGACATAGAGTAGATCGTGCAGTTTGCCGTCGGTGCGCACGAAGGTCGAAATCACGCCTCGCGCGCCCGCTTCGGCTTTGGTGCGCGCCTCCAGCACAACAGCGCCGGCGCCGTCGCCGAACAGCACGCAGGTGGAGCGGTCTTCCCAATCGAGCAGCCGCGAGAACGTCTCCGCGCCGATCACCAGCGCGCGCTTGGCTTGGCCACGGGCGAGGAAATTGTCGGCGGTAGCAAGCGCAAAAATAAAACCGGAGCACACCGCCTGCAAATCGAACGCCGCGCCCTTGGTGACGCCGAGCGCTGCCTGCACGCGTGCGGCTGTCGCGGGGAACGTCAGATCAGGCGTCGCCGTCGCCAACACAATGAGATCGATGTCGGCAGCGGCGCAGCCAGCGCTTGCGAGCGCCTTCACAGCAGCTTGGATAGCGAGGTCGGAGGTGAGTTCGCCTTCAGCGGCGACGTGGCGTTGGCGAATGCCGGTGCGGGCGACGATCCATTCATCGCTGGTATCGACCTTGCGCGACAACTCAGCGTTCGTGAGCACGCGTACGGGCAAATGGGAGCCGACGCCGCAAATGATGCTGCGCAGCTCCATCAAGCTTGCGCTCTCGCCGCGGCCTCGGCCTGCGCGAGACGTTTCAGATTGCTCGCAATCTCTTCGCGATAATGGCTGCCGGCAAGTTTGGCGGCTACTTCGATGGCGGAAGCAAAACCTGGACCGTTGGCGCCGCCATGGCTCTTCACCACAAGGCCATTGAGGCCCAGAAAAACAGCGCCGTTGAAGCTTCCAGGGTCCATCCGCTTGCGTAGCTTGGCCAGCGCCGGATACGCGATTGCCGCGCCGAGTTTGGCCAACGGAGAACTCGTGAGCGCCTCGCGCAACAATTGGCCAATTAACCGCGCGGTGCCCTCGCCGGTTTTCAGTGCAATGTTCCCGGTGAAGCCGTCGGTGACCACAACATCGACCGTACCTTTGGAAATATCGTCGCCTTCGACGAAGCCACGGAAATCGAGATCCACGCCGGCTTCGCGGATGAGCCCTGCTGCGGCGCGTATTTCCTCGTGACCCTTCTGGTCCTCCGCCCCTACGTTGAGCAGCGCGACACTTGGTTTCTCTTTGCCGGAGACCGCGCGTTGAAACGCCTCGCCCATGATGGCAAACTCTACCAATTGTTCGCCGTCCGCCTGCACGTTGGCGCCAGCGTCCAGCATCACCACGAAGCCGCCATTGGCGGCGGGCCAGCGCGCGGCGAGCGCGGGCCGGTGCACCCCCTCCATGGTGCGCAAGCGGAACATAGCGATGGCCATGTAGGCGCCGGTATTGCCCGCCGACACCACGGCCTGCGCCTGCCCGTTCTCAACCGCCGCCACCGCATTCCAGAGACTCGACCCCTTGCCTTGACGAAGCGCTTGAGCCGGCTTCACCTCCATGCCGATGGATTTTTCCGCGGCGACCACGCTGGACACAGCCTTTGCGCCTGGGAATCGCTCCAGGAGGGCCGCGAGCCTGGCGGCGTCGCCATGGATCTGGAAGCGGGCTTCGGGTCGTGCGCGGGCGGCGATCTCTACGCCTTCGACCACAATGTCGGGCGCAGCGTCCCCACCCATCCCGTCGATGGAAAGTACGAGGCTCTCAGCCATATCGGATAAGTCCTGATTGCCCCTTGGCACGCCGAGCCGCACCCAGAGCAGCGTGCGGTACGGGACCATAATACCCGCTTTCACGATTGCCAAACCGCGTGCTCATGCGGGTGGCGGCGGCCAAGCTTCGACTTGAAATAGACCCTGGATAGGCAGCGCCTCCAGTTGGACAGCGGCCAATTCCACGTAGCCGGCCAGCGCCGCGGCGAATTCCGGGGCGCCCGCCAAGGCATTCCGCGCCAACGCAGCCTCAAGAGCGGAGCCACCCTCCCGCAGGGCCTGGTCGTAGGCGCCGAGTCGACCGTAAAATGCGCCCGCAAGCTTCTGCATTCGCTTGGGGACGGAAAGGTCGCCCACCCCGGCTTCCCTCAAGCCGGCGTCGAGATGGCGAAACAGCATGTCGGTGAATAATTGAGCTAAGTCGGCGTTCTCCGGGGCATAGCGCAGCCGGCGCAACACCAGGACAGCGTGTAGCGTTGTGAGCTCAAATCGCCCGTCAAGCGTATCGGCCAGGCGCCCGGGGCCAAAGAACATGGCCCGGCGACTGGCTTTCGTAATGCAAACGAGTAGCGCCTCGGCGGCGGCCTCGTCTTGCTTAGGCCCAAACGGCCACAATCGCACTCTGAGTTCCCCCCTTGCTCGCGCGGACGGACCGATTTACCCGTGTGGCCCCAGAATTGAGGCGAGGCGATCGATGAAATACGGATTCCTGCGTCTGTCAGCCGCCGCGATCGCTTTGGCTGCGGGCGCGGCGTGCGCGCCGGTTCAGACCTACAACGGCTTCCGCGCCGACTACAACAACGCTGACATCCCGGCGCCGCAGATCGGCGTGGACACGCGCGACACTGTCCGTCAACGCTTCGGAAGCCCCTCTACCACGGCGATCTACGACCAGACCGCCTGGTATTATGTGAGCGCCGTTCAAGAGCGCGTGGCCTTCTACTCCCCCCGCATCACCTCGCGGCGGGTAATGGTGGTTCGCTTCGAGGACGACACCGTGTCGGCGGTCGATAATTTTGGCCTCGAGCGCGGGCGCATCGTCTCCTACAATTCGGAAGAGACACCGACGCGCGGACGCGAACTCGGCGTACTCGAACAATTGCTCGGCAATGTCGGGCGGACGCCGCCGATCCGCCCCGAAGCAGAGGACCCGCGCGACCGGCGCTGACCTTGCCAGCGCTTGAATAGCCATGTTAGCCTTGCGATCATCATGGGAGTTTTGGCATGATTGACTTGATACTCGTAGCATTGTTGCAGGCGGCAGCCGGCGATCCCTCGACGCCCCCGGCGCCAGAGGCTCCGGCGGCGCAAGTCGAGGTAGCGGCGCAGCCTGCTGCCTCGACCAATCAAACCACCTGGGTCTGCCGCGTTGAGCAACGCACCGGTTCTCGCCTTGACCGCCGCCGTATTTGCCGCCGAGCTGAAGACGAGGAAAATCTTCGTGATCGGTTGGGCGACGATCTTAGAGATCGTGCTGCCGTGCTCGCGGTCCAACCTACGCCTTGAGCTGCGCCCGAAATCCTCAATAACAAAAAAAACGCCCCGACCGTTTGGTCGGGGCGTTTTCGTTTGGCGGACTCCCTACCAGCGCGCCAGCATAGCAAGCAGCAACAGCGCTACGATGTTGGTGATCTTGATCATCGGGTTCACCGCGGGACCGGCCGTATCCTTGTAGGGATCGCCGACGGTGTCGCCGGTGACGGCGGCCTTGTGCGCGTCCGAGCCCTTGCCACCGTGGTGGCCTTCCTCGATCAGCTTCTTGGCGTTGTCCCAAGCACCGCCGCCGGAGGTCATGGAGATGGCCACAAATAGCCCGGTGACGATGACGCCGACCAGCAGCGCGCCGAGCGCGGCCAGCGCTTGCGCCGGGCCGGCGATCGCCCAGATGACGAAGAACAACACGATCGGGGCCAGCACCGGCAGCATCGACGGCACGATCATTTCGCGGATCGCCGCTTGCGTGAGGATATCGACGGCCTTGCCGTAATCTGGCTTGGCGGTGCGCTCCATAATGCCCGGTATTTCGCGGAATTGGCGGCGGACTTCTTCAACCACCGCCTGCGCCGCACGCCCGACCGCGGTCATCGACCAGCCGCCAAACAGGTATGGCAGCAGCCCGCCGATGAAGAGGCCGACAATCACATACGGATTGCTGAGCGCGAAATCGGGCGTGAGCCCCTCGAAGAACGGGAACTCGCCGGGATTGGCGGCGTAGTGCTTCAAATCCTCGAAATAGGCGGCGAACAACACGAGGGCGCCGAGGCCAGCCGAGCCGATGGCGTAGCCCTTGGTGACCGCCTTGGTGGTGTTGCCGACGGCGTCGAGCGCATCGGTGGTGACGCGCACTTCCTTCGGCAAACCCGCCATTTCAGCAATGCCGCCGGCATTGTCTGTCACCGGACCGAACGCGTCGAGCGCAACGATAATGCCGGCAACCGACAGCATGGTGGTGACCGCGATGGCGATGCCAAACAAGCCGGCGAGCCCGTTGCAGGCGACAATGCCAGCAACGATCGTAAGCGCCGGCAGAGCGGTGGATTCCATGCTTACGGCGAGGCCTTGGATCACGTTGGTGCCGTGACCGGAGACCGACGCTTGCGCCACGCTCTTGACCGGGCGGAAGCCGGTGCCGGTGTAATACTCAGTGATCCAGACAATCGCGCCCGTCACTGCCAGCCCGACAAGGCCGCACACAAACAGCTTGCTTCCGCTGATCGTTACATTGCCCACTGTGGCGATGTCGCCCCAACCGACGGTGGCCATGATGGCCAGCGCTGTGCCGCCAGCCGAGAGAACGCCCGCCGCCAACAGACCTTTATACAACGCGCCCATGATGTTGTTGGACGTGCCGAGGCGTACAAAATAGGTGCCGATGATCGAAGCTATGATGGCGATGCCGCCGATCGCCAGCGGCAGCAGCATGATGCCCGAAACCAACGTCGAGTCGCGGAACAGGATCGAGGCGAGCACCATGGTGGCGACCGTGCTCACCGCGTAAGTCTCGAATAAGTCCGCTGCCATGCCAGCGCAATCGCCGACATTGTCGCCGACATTGTCGGCGATGGTGGCAGGGTTGCGCGGATCATCCTCAGGGATGCCGGCTTCGACTTTGCCGACCATGTCGCCGCCGACGTCAGCGCCCTTGGTGAAGATGCCCCCACCCAAGCGTGCGAAGATCGAAATCAAAGATGCGCCGAAGCCGAGCGCGACCAGGCTATCGACCACCACCCGATCGGTGGGGTCGATGCCCATCCACTGGGTTAGCGCCAGATAATAGAAGGCGACGCCAAACAGCGCCCCGCCCGCGACCAGCATGCCGGTCACGGAGCCGGCCTTGAACGCCATCTTGAGCCCCTCGGCCAAGCTATTGCGCGAGGCTTCCGCGGTACGGACGTTGGCTTGCACCGAGACATTCATGCCGACAAACCCGGCGACGCCGGAAAGCACCGCACCAATCACGAACCCGACCGGGATCTGCCACACCGGCCAGAACACCACGCCGAGCACGATCAGAACGCCGATCCCCACCATTCCAATGGTGGAATATTGGCGGTTGAGATAGGCGCGCGCGCCTTCCTGGATCGCCGCGGCGATCTCCTGCATGCGCTCGTTGCCGGGGCTTGCCTTGGTGATGACTTGGGTTTCGAGCCAGCCATAGAGCGCGGCAATCAAGCCGCTGGCTACGACCAGCCAAAGGATCAAATCTTGGTTCATCTTACCTGTCCTGGAGGCGGGATACCGCGCCGGTTGGGGAATGGGTTGGCCGCTGCCCGCGACGTTCAGTCAGCGGGCGCGCTTCCCCCAGAGGTCGCCGCTTACTGCCAAAAGGCGCGCCAAGACGCAATGGAGGCCTGGTTTTTTTGGCTGCGCCCGGATTTATCCAACACCCAGCATCTTCAAGCCCCAGTCCGCCACCAAAATCATCCCGGCAGCGAAGAAGCCGCCAAGGATGGTGAGGCCGACACGGGCGACCGTTTGATTATTGCCACTGCCCAGACCGCCGGACAGAGTTTGAAGGCCAATGAGCGCTACGAACCCGCCAAGAGTAAGAATGCCCGCAGCATGGGAAAGCCCCGGCACAAGTGACAGCCCTGCGGCGACTGCGTAGCCGGCGCCGCCAAAGATGAGGAGAAAAAGGCTCGCACCAGCCAACGTCTTGCCCGCCTCTGTAAGTTTGCCCTGCAAAGCTTCCCGAGCCGCGTGCGCCAGCAAGAAAACCGCAAAAAGCCCTGCTATTGGCGCGCCAGCGCGTACGCCCTGCGCCGCCCAGCCGGCTTCGGCAGGCGCCAACCCGGCGATCGCTGCACCAATCAACGCGCCGCCGCCGAACGCCAGACCGAAATAAATGGCTTTTCCGCGTTCTCCTTCCTGCCAAGATGCGCGCGCAAAACCCATCGCAAACACCATTCCCAAGGCGAACAACGGCCTCCAAATGGGATTGAGCGTCAGGCTCCAACCCAGCGCTGCATTTAGCCAACCCAACACCGGCTGGATCAACGGCTCCACGCCGGAGCCGAGCAGACGCATCGCCCTGTGAAAACCGTCGAGCGGCCACTGCAAGACCTGCACGAGCTGCAGCGGTTCCCCAAGAATGCCCTGCTCAATGATCGCGAGCGTTGAAAATCCACCGAGCCCGATGAGCAGCATCGGAAACCAGCCGATGTCCTTTATCAATTCGACGAAGGTCAGTTCTTCGGGGTTCGTCTGGTCGACCATCCAGTCCTCCTCCAGAGCAGCGATCGGGCAAACCGGATATTATCCGGCTCCGTCGAGGTGTCAGCCGATATAACCCCTTGGGTTCAATTGGCATAACGCAGGCGTTTGGGCGGGCGCCGTTTGCATTCCGGCCAGGGTTGGGACGGCCAGGCGGGACCGGAGAGACCCCGTACCCCGCCTCTCCAACGTTCAGCGGTTCAAGTGCCGATCGCGCTCGGTGGAGGAATACAGGTCAGGCATCGCGTGCAATTGCAGCGCAATATAAAGCACGGCCCTTCGCCCGTCGGCGTCGGCTGTTGGCGCTGTGATCGTGCCGCCATTGCGTGAATTGTCTACAAAATCGATGCGACCGACCGGCTGACCATCACGGCTGACGACGAATCCCTGCACCACGCGCGGGTCCATGAAGCCTTCCCGTCCAAACCCGGTCGGCGTGGCTTCGTAGGTGGCGCCTTCGTACGACGCACGAGCGCGGAGGATGGCCTGGAGGGCGGGCTCGTCGCCGTCATCGCCGCCGCCGATTGAAATGCCTCCGATGCCAAAACCCGAGCTGACGCTTGCTTCCCGGAATGTGGGCAACGTGACTTCCATCACGTAAGCGCCCTCAGCTTGGCCTTCCGCCGCGCACGCATACAGGCCTGAAGTGCGTTGGTCCCATTGCACGCCAAGCAGGGAGCGCCCCTCAGAGTCCAACCGGCAAACCCCGCTCAGCAATGCCGCGTTCTCGGCGCCAACGAAACGGTAGTTCACGGACACGCGCCAAGCGTCTCGCGTAAGCGAGAGGCCGTTGGTCCTGTGGCCGGTAGTACGCGCGATGAAAGAATATCCGCCGGCCGATCTGCCGGTCTCCATCAACCCAGCTCGCGCCTGACCGATCTCGAGCGTTTCGACGGGGACCGCGAAGGGCGCTCCTGGGGTGGAGGTCGGCGCCTGTGCAAGCGCGTTGAACGGAAGCAGCGCGCACGCCGCGATCACGCACCAATGTCTCATCGAATCGCTCCCCCGTCTTTGGGAAAGGCTGGCCCGCTCTGGCAAGCTGCGCAATCCATTTGGCGTTGCAGGCGCACCGTCAGATCAGTCGCGACAATCAGCATCGCCCGCCAGCGAACCCAGGCACTCGAAATACCCGTACTCGAGTCGAACCCATCCCGTCTGGCCGCTCTCTCGTTCGACGCGCGCCCAAGTCCCAAGCGTGGCTGCAATCGCCTCGGGGGTTTCCGCCCTATCCCAATCCACTTGGCTTAAATCTTCGTCGGTGTATTCGCCGTATTCGCCCCGGCGCCAAACGACAAGAAAACCCTCGCCCATATATTGCAGCTCATAGACGACATCGCCCGCCCGCAGGTCCGACGTGTCTTCGCGCACGATTCCGCGACGAGGGACAAGGCGCGTCTCTAGCTGTTCGACGTGAACCCACTCGCCCGGGGTCAAGGTCGCGACCACACGCGCCGTGCGCGAGTGATCTGCAAGCAGCGGCGTGGGCTGCACCGTCCGCCAGTTTCTGTAAGGGCACCCGCCTTCGCCTTCACAATCGGGATAGGAATAGACTCCGTCGATTATTTGCGGTCCCTCCGCCACAGCCGCCGCTTCGCTTGGCGCCGGGGCGGACACATTGGTCCCGGGAAAAACTGAACACGCGCTGAGACCCAGAGCCGCGGCAAGTATCGCGATGCGAAAAACCATTGAGTGCTCCACGGGCTTATCCGACTCGGGCCGATCACACCAAGCTACCCATTAAACAGCGGCCCACACTACGGGCGGGAGCAGGCGTGATTATCCTACGGCGCGCCTCAAACGCCCCCGCCGCGGCTGGAATAGGAGGCGACCACCGTAATCGGTCCGACCGCCCGCTCGCCGAGCGTGGAAATCGCCGCGGCGCGGTATACTTCGAGCGCGCGCGCCTGGTTGAGAGCATTGGTGTCGTTGGCGTCGGAGAGATCGCTGGCGTGGCTGGCGCGGACCAGCGCATCGCGCAGGAAATGCGCTTTCTCGCGGGTGGCCCAGAGATCGACATTGTTGGTGATCTCGATCCGAAGCGACACGAACAGATAATTCGTCAGCACGCCGTCGCGGATCACCGGCACCGCCAAATAAGGCGCATCCATGCTGCGCGCGCTAGCGCCCGAGGCTTCGCCCTCCGCGCCCTCCTTAGGGGCAGGACCTGATGCGCTGGCGCTGGAATTGGCCAAGCCGGCCAGCAAGGTCGACGCAATAAGCGCCATCGCGATCGCACGCTTCATCGCCGTTGCTCCTTTGCGGCAAAGGTCGCCGGCAAATCTTAGCGAAAGCTTAATTACGTGGAGGGGGAAGTCCGACGTCGGGTGCGGCCTTCGACAAGCTGACGAAGGCCGGCGTCACGTTGAGCCTGTCGAAACGCGACGCCGGCGCTTAAGCGCCGAGGCGGTGGGCGTGGTCGTCGGTTTCCTGCGCAAGCTCGCGCCCGTCGGCGCCGATTGCCCGCACGCCCGCCCCCGCCTCCGCGTCGCCAATCAACGTCACGTTTATCCCTGCGGCACGGCCAGCGGAGAGGATGGCGGCCCGCGATTCGGGAGCGGCGGTGAACAACGCCTGGTAGTCGTCGCCCCCGCACAACAAGCGCATCAAGCCCGCCGCGCCATGGCGGGCGACGTAATCCTCCCCGCCAAGCAAAGGCACAACGTCGGCATCGATCCGGATGGCGACGCCGGAAGCAGCGGCAAGTTTGCGCGCGTCAGCGATCAGTCCGTCGGAAATATCGATCGAGGC
Organism: uncultured Alphaproteobacteria bacterium; assembly: GCA_902826035.1. GTDB lineage: Bacteria > Pseudomonadota > Alphaproteobacteria > Caulobacterales > Aquidulcibacteraceae > Vitreimonas. The sequence continues at coordinate 12,361 of CADEDG010000010.1, read as the reverse complement.
GGAAGCAAAATCTGCGATCGCAGGCGCAAACGCCACCGGCGGCTGCGGCACGCGATAATGCCGGCGCGCCTGTGCGGCGAGATGATCGACGCGGTCCTCGGGCGCCGCGCCCAAGATATCCGGCTGGCTCGTCAGCTGCATCAGCCCCAGATACGCTTCGCCGATATGGCCGGTGACCCAGACCTGTTCGCCAATCGACGCATCCGCGCGCGACGGCGTCCGGGCGCCATAGGGTTCGCCGAACGCGGTGATGGACACCGTCAGCGGCCCCGGCGTCGCGCACGTATCGCCGCCCAGAAGCGCGACATCGTACAATTTCAAATCTTCTCCCAGCCCGCGCACGAAATCGGCGATCTGCGCGGCTGGACGAGTGTTGGGCCAGAGCAAGGTCAGCATAATTCCGACCGGCTTGGCACCCTTGGCGGCGAGATCGGAGAGGTTCACACGCAACGCCTTTTTCGCCACCGTGTCGATTGGGTCGCCGGGCAGGAAGTGCACGCCTTCGATGATGGCGTCGGTAGTGACGACGAGCCCGTCGCGCGCCGCCAAAACCGCGACATCGTCAATCAATCCCCGCGCCTGCGGGTCGGTGGCGAGCGGCGCGAAGAGCGCGCGGATGATGTCGAACTCGTCAGCGGGCATGGACCGTTCCCATGGACCGCAAGCGACCATGATTGGGAGCGCGGCGGAGCTGCACGCTCCGACCTACAAGCAGCCGTTCAGGCCGGCGGGGACGCCGGCGGTCCAAGGAGGACCAGCTCACGCCCTCAATTCCTTAGCGCAGGCGTCAAGCGTGGCGTTGATAAAGCCAATCTCCGCTGCGTCGAGGAAACCTTTGGCGATCTCGACATATTCATCGATCACCACCGCCACCGGCGTCTCGGCGCATTGCTCAAGCTCGGTCGCGCCAGCGCGCAATATCGCGCGCGCGACCGCGTCGAGTCGATCCAAGCGCCAGTTCCTGCCGAGATGGCGGGCGATGCAGCGATCGATGGTGGCTTGCCGGTTCACCGCGCCGTCGATCAACGTTTTGAATAACGCCGCATCGCCTTCGACGGCGGAGAGGCTCGCTTCGGTTTCACGCGGCAGTTTCCCGGCATCGAATTCGGCGATGACGTCGGCGATCGACGCGCCGCTCATTTCCATCTGATAAAGTGCCTGCACCGTTCCCAAGCGCGCGGCGCGACGCGCCTCTAGTTCAGCCGGGCTCATAGTACTTTGTCCGCGAACATTTGCCTCAGCGCGATCATGGTGAGAGCCGCCCGCGCGGCCTCTCCGCCCTTGTCGCCGCGAGCGGGGTCGGCGCGCTCCTCGGCCTGGGCGATGTTTTCCACGGTAAGAATGCCGTAACCGATGGCGAGCCCATCACGCACGGATAAATCCATCAAGCCGCGCGCGCTCTCGCCGCAGACATAGTCGTAATGGCTGGTTTCCCCGCGCACGACGCACCCGAGCGCGACAAAACCATCGTAACCCGCGCGCGCAGCCAAGCTGATCGCTGCGGGAATTTCGAAAGCGCCGGGAACGAAAACGGTGTCGAGAGCGGCTTCCGCTTGTTTCGCGGCCGCAGTCGCGCCGCACTGCAAGAAGGTGGCGATGTCGGAATAATACGGCGCCACCACCGCAAGCAACCGCGATCCCGGAAGTTTGATCAGCGGGGATTGTTCTACGCCCTTCATGGCGTGAAATATGGACCGCCGGCGCCCTCGCCGGCATACGGTGTTGCAAAAAAAACGCCATTTGGGCGGTAGGAAACACCGCTGCCGGCGAGGGCGCCGGCGGTCCATATTTCCGCCGCCACTCTCATGACGAGAACCCCCGCCAGCTATCGACGCTCAGCCCGTAACCTTCAAGGCCAACCAACTTTGCCGGCGTGTTGGCCAGCACGATCATGCGGCGCACGCCGAGCGCGCGAAGGATCTGCGAACCGACGCCGATCATGCGGTTAGCGTCGTCGGCGGCCTCGTCTGTGGTCGTCGCCACACCAGAGAATCGCTTCGACAGCCAATCGGGCTCGAACTCCCGCAATAGCACCAGCACGCCCGAGCCCTGTTTGTCGATCTCGGCGATTGTGCGGTCGATGAGGCCAGCGCGAACGCCCATGCCGCCGACCACGTCCGCGGCGAAATCGACCCGGTGCACACGCACCAAAGTTGCGGCGTCCGGCTTGATCTCGCCTTTCACCAAGGCCGCGTGCTCCACATTGTCCAACCGATTGCGGAATACGACGAGCTTGAAGCCAGATCCGGCGCGAGTTTCAAACGGCGTTTCGAGGACCAGATCGATCGTGCTCTCCGCGACGCGGCGATACGCGATCAGTTCGTCGATCGCACCGATCTTGAGATTGTGGAATTGCGCGAACGCGACCAGTTCCGGCAGCCGCGCCATGGTGCCGTCGTCGTTCATGATCTCGCAGATCACGGCGGACGGATTGAGCCCCGCCTGGCGGGAGATATCCACGCTCGCTTCGGTGTGGCCAGCGCGCACCAGCACGCCGCCGTCGCGCGCCATCAGCGGGAACACATGGCCAGGAGAAACAATATCGTCGGCGCCTTTGCTTGCATCAATGGCGACGGCGATGGTGTGGGCGCGGTCGTGCGCGGATATGCCGGTGGAGACGCCTTCCCGCGCTTCGATCGACACGGTGAACGCGGTTCCCATGCGGGTTTGGTTGCGCGGCGTCATCGGCTCCAGGCCGAGTTGACGCGTGCGCTCCGCGGTCAGCGCCAGGCAGATCAGGCCACGGCCGTGTTTCGCCATGAAATTCACTTGCGCCGGAGTCGCAAATTGCGCGGGGATTACCAGGTCGCCCTCGTTCTCGCGGTCCTCCTCGTCTACGAGAATGAACATGCGCCCTTCGCGCGCCTCCTCGATGATCTCTGGGATCGGCGAGATGGCGCGCTTCAATTCTGCAAACGGGGCCGGCTTGGCCGTCATCGAGCGTCTCTCCGCGCTTCATCGAGGCGCGCCGCATAGCGCGCCATCATGTCGGCTTCCAAATTCACCCTATCGCCTTTCTTGAGACGGCACAAAGTAGTTGCGCGCCAAGTGTGTGGAATGATCAAGACGCTGAAGTCGTTCTGGTCGACTTCGTTCACCGTCAGCGACACGCCCGCGACCGAGATCGAGCCCTTGGCGGCGATAAGATGGGCGATCTCGCTCGGAGGCTTGATGCGCAGGCGCCAGCCTTCGCCGTCCTGCACAACCGAAAGCATCTCGCCCATCCCATCGACGTGACCTTGCACGATATGGCCGCCTAATTCATCGCCGACGCGAAGTGAGCGTTCGAGATTCACCTCGTCGCCGAGCTTGAGCGCGCCGAGCGTGGTGAGTTCCAAGCTCTCAGCCGCCACCTCGACGACATGAATCATGCCCCCGTCGGCGCCCGGCGCTTTTTCCACGACCGTAAGACAACACCCGTCATGGGCGATGGAGGCGCCGATCTCGACGCTCGCGTGATCGTAGGCGCTCTCGACGCGGAGGCGCATCAGCCCCTCGCGGCGCTCCACAGCAGCCACCTTCCCCAACGCTGTTACAATGCCGGTGAACATTTAGACCCGCTCGTAGCTCTCCCAGAGATCGGGGCCAAGCTCACGGAGCGCAACCCTGCGCCAGGTTGGCGCCTGCGCCAAGCTTTCCATGGCGAAAGAACCGATCGCGGGCCTGCCCTCCGCGCCCAACACTATCGGTGCGCGGAACCATTCAAGCCGATCGACGGCCCCGGCCGCGATCAACGCCGCCGCCAGCTTGCCGCCGCCTTCTGCAAGAAGCGAAGCAATTCCAAGCTCCCCGAGGCGCAGCAGCACGGCGTCAATGTCGAGCCCGTCGCCTCCGCGCGGGACCTGTTCGATCCGCGCGCCGATAGCTTCGAGGATGGCATGGCGCGCTGGGCCGGCGCGTTCTGCGCCGAAAACCACGAGCGGCGATTCCGGTATCCCTTCGAAAAGGCGCCCCTCTAACGGGATATCCAGCCGCGTCGTAACAACCACGCGCATAGGTTGGCGCACAGCCGCGGGGTCGGTGCGCGCCAAGAGCGAGGGATTGTCCGCGCGCGCGGTCCCTGCGCCAATCATGACCGCGCCCACATACGCGCGCATGCGATGAACCTCGGCGCGCGCGGCCTCGCCAGTGATCCAGCGGCTCTCGCCCGACCCGGTTGCGATGCGACCGTCGAGTGAGGTGGCAAGCTTCAGCGTGAGGTGGGGACGGGGCATCGCTGTACTCTGGACCGCCAGCGTCCTCGCCGGCAAACGGCGCTTGCTACCGCGCGGGCGGCGGTGGGTTGCAACACCGTAGGCCGGCGAGGACGCTGGCGGTCCATTGCGCTAATCCGCGCCCGTCCCGCCACGCTTCTTCTGTCGCGCTTCCTCGATGAATTTGGCGAAATCCGAGGTTTCCTGAAAGTCCTGATACACCGAGGCGTAGCGCACGTAAGCCACCGGATCGAGCTGCGCCAACGCCTCCATCACCATGCCGCCAATAGTCCCCGAGGTGACCTCGCTCTCGCCTTGGCTCTCGAGCTTGCGGACGATGCCGGAAATCATTTGCTCGATCTGGTCCTGCTCGATAGGGCGCTTGCGCAACGCAATAGCGAGGGAGCGGGCGAGCTTGTCACGATCGAACGGCGCACGGCGACCGGAGCGCTTGAGCACAACAAGATCGCGCAGCTGCACGCGCTCGAACGTGGTGAAGCGAGAGCCACACTTGTCGCACTGGCGGCGACGGCGAATAGCTGCGCCGTCCTCCGTGGGCCTACTGTCCTTTACCTGCGTATCCTCGTTGGAACAAAACGGGCAGCGCATGTGCGACCTCCGTGCGTGCGCCGAATCAGCGCCGCCACGCCGTCAATTGTATATCGGGAAGCGCGCAGTAAGCGCCTCCACCTTCGCCGCGACAGCAGCTTCGGTCGCAGAATTGTCGCCATTGCTCTTGGACAAGCCATCCAAGGTTTCACAGATCAAATCAGCCACCTCGTGGAACTCAGCTGGGCCGAAGCCTCGGGTGGTGCAGGCAGGGGAGCCGAGGCGCACGCCGGAGGTGACCATGGGTTTTTCCGGGTCGAAGGGGATGCCGTTCTTGTTGCAGGTGATAAGCGCGCGCTCGAGGCTCTGCTCGCCGGCCTTGCCGGTGACGCGCTTGGGGCGGAGGTCCACCAGCATCAGATGGCTGTCGGTGCCGCCGGAAACCACCGCGAGGCCGTTCTCGATCAGCCGCGCCGCCAGCGCGCGGGCGTTGTCGAGCGTGCGTTGCGCGTAAGTCTTGAACTCGGGCTGCAGCGCCTCGCCGAAGCTCACCGCCTTGGCCGCGATAACATGCATCAGCGGGCCGCCCTGCAATCCCGGGAACACCGCCGAATTGATTTTCTTGCCGATCTCCTCGTCGTTGGAGAGGATCATGCCTCCGCGCGGCCCGCGCAGGGTTTTGTGCGTTGTCGTCGTGACCACGTGCGCATAGGGAAGCGGCGAAGGATAGACGCCGCCCGCGATAAGCCCGGCATAATGGGCCATGTCCACCATGAGCACCGCGCCGACCTCATCCGCAATCTCGCGGAAACGCTTGAAGTCGATCTGCCGCGAATAGGCCGACGCGCCGGCAAGTATCAGCTTCGGTTGTTCGCGCCGTGCTATTTCAGCGACTTGGCTATAGTCGATCAGGTGGTCGTCCTCGCGCACGCCGTAGGCGACCGGCTTGAACCATTTGCCTGAAATATTCACTGGCGAGCCGTGCGTGAGGTGACCCCCGCAGGCGAGGTCCATGCCGAGGAATTTGTCGCCCGGCCGCAGCAGCGCGAAGAACACGGCCTGGTTAGCGTTGGCGCCGGAGTGGGGCTGCACGTTGGCAAAAGTACACCCGAACAATTGCTTTGCCCGCTCTATGGCAAGGCGCTCAACTTCATCGACATGTTCGCAGCCGCCATAATAGCGCCGGCCGGGATAGCCTTCTGCGTATTTGTTGGTCAGCACCGAGCCCTGCGCTTCCAGCACCGCGCGCGAAACGATATTCTCCGAGGCGATCAGCTCGATTTGGCGCTGCTGGCGCTTCAGTTCAGCGCCGATCGCCTTCGCAACATCGGAATCGGCGCGCGCAAGGGTGGCGCTGAAAAAATCACCGCGTTCGGCGGCTTGTGCGGCGTACTGGGTCATGCAGGCGCTCCGGATTCGCGCGCAGCATAAGCGGCAGGCCCCAGCGGGGGAAGCAGGGGCGGGCGGGGCCGCCAATAGCCGTCGCCAACCTGCCCCAAGGCGTCGCGCCTCGACAAGCTCAGCATGACGCCATTCTTCGTCAGCCTGAGCGTGTCGAAGGCCGCACCCCTGCTTGCGCTAGATCAGCTTGCCTCGTGCCGGCGCCGGCGCGGGTTCCACTTCGCCCAGCACCCGCTCCAGCTTGCGCAGCGCCAGCGCGCGCACATCCACCAGAGCGGCGTTTGCCGGCGCCTGGATCACCACTTCCGTTCCGGTTGCGACATCAATCGCAGCGACGCGTTGCAGATCCCCCAGCCGGGCGATTTCAAAAATCACCTCGCGCTGCAACCGACCGGTCACGCCGCGCGCCCCTGCATCACCTCCGCCCACACTTCGCGGAGGGATTTCACTAGGGCTTCCATCAGTGCGTCGTCATGGAAAGGCGATGGCGTGAAACGCAATCGCTCGGCGCCGCGCGCCACTGTGGGGTAATTGATCGGCTGTACGTACACACCATGCTCGTACAACAGCTTGTCGGAAATCAGCTTGCACAACGCCGCATCGCCCACCAGCACGGGAACAATGTGGGTTGTGGATTCAGCCATTACCGGCAACCCGGCCTCCTTAAGCATTGCCTTCAAACGCTCAGAGCGTTCGGCCAAGCGGTCACGCATATGCGGGCAGGCCTTGACGATACGCACGCTCTCCAAAGCTGCCGCCGCGATCGAAGGCGCGAGCGAGGTGGTGAAGATAAAGCCCGAAGCGGCCGAGCGAATAGCGTCGATGGCGATGGCTGGGCCGGTCACATAACCGCCCATGGTTCCAAACGCCTTCGCCAATGTGCCTTCGATGAAATCGACGCGGTGCATGACGCCATCGCGCTCAGCGACGCCCCCGCCATGTTCGCCGTAGAGGCCGACGCCGTGAACCTCATCGAGGTAGGTCATCGCTCCGTATGCTTCGGCGATATCGCACATCGCTTCGATCGGCGCGGTGTCGCCGTCCATCGAATAGACGCTTTCGAACGCGATCAGCTTCGGTGCGTGCGCGGGCGCTTCGTTGATCAGCGCCTCCAGATGCTGCAAATCGTTGTGGCGGAACACACGGCGCTCGCACTTGGCCCGCTTGATGCCTTCGATCATCGAGGCGTGATTTTGCGCGTCAGAGAAAATCCACAAATCCGGGAACAGCTTCGCCAACGTAGACAGTGTGGCGTCGTTGGACACGTAGCCCGATGTGAACAGCAGCGCCCCTTCCTTGCCGTGAAGTGATGCAAGTTCGCGCTCGAGATCGACGTGATAAGAAGTTGTACCGGAAATATTGCGGGTGCCGCCTGCGCCTGCGCCCACCCTGTCGAGCGCCGCATGGGCGGCGTCGAGCACTTCCGGGCTCTGGCCCTGACCGAGATAATCGTTCGAGCACCAAACCACGATCTCGCGGCTCTGCCCGTTCTCCAGGCGCAAGCGCGCCCGTGGAAAACGGCCCCGCTCGCGCATAATGTCGGCGAACACACGGTAGCGGCCCTCGTCGCGAATGGCCGCGACGGCGTCCTCAAAGACCTGCTTGTCCTGGTCTCTCACTGGGTAATCGCCTTCCCACGCGGCAAATCGCGCGACGAGACATTATAGGATGTTTCCGTCCAACAAGGTAACTGAGACGCTAACGCGCACTTCCGCGCCTCTAGTTGCGAGCGGTTCGCATGAACTACGCCGGCAGATACCCCGCTTCCCGCCCTCGCAGGCTCCGCCAAGCCGATTGGGTGCGCCGATTGGTGCGCGAGCATCGTTTGAGCGCCGACGATTTGATCTGGGCAATGGTTGTCCACGAGGGCAGCGAGCCGGAGGTCGAGGTGGCTTCCATGCCGGCTGCGCCGCGTTATTCGGTCGCCGCTGCAGCGAAGGCCGCCAAGCGCGCCGCAAAGGTCGGCATCCCGGCGATCGCGGTTTTTCCTCATATCGATCCGGCCAAGAAGGACGCCGCCGGCACAGAGGCGTTGAACCCGGACGGCCTGGTTTGCCGCGTTGTGCAAGCCATGAAGGAGGCCGCGCCCGAAGTTGGGATCATGGTCGATGTCGCGCTCGATCCGTTCACCGATCATGGACACGACGGTCTCCTCAAGGACGGGCGCATCCTCAACGACGACACGGTAAAAGTGTTGACCGAGCAGGCCTTGATCCAGGTCAAGGCTGGCGCTGACATCGTCGCGCCCTCAGACATGATGGACGGGCGCGTCGGCGCAATCCGTGCGGCGCTGGATGAAGCTGGCCATCAGGATGCGCTGATCATGTCCTATGCGGCCAAGTACGCCTCGGGTTTCTATGGGCCCTACCGCGACGCCATCGGCTCCGGAAAACTCGGAACAGGCTCTGTGAAAAATCCCGGCGATAAACGCACCTACCAGATGGACCTCGCCAACAGCGATGAGGCTTTGCGCGAAGTCGCCATGGATGTCGCGGAGGGCGCAGATATGCTGATGGTCAAGCCGGGCTTGGCCTATCTCGACATCGTGCGCCGGGTGAAGGACGCGTTCGGGCTGCCCACGTTCGCGTTCCAGGTTTCCGGCGAATACGCGATGATCAAAGCCGCCGGCGCCAATGGCTGGATCGACGAAGAGCGAGTGATGCTGGAAACGCTGACCGCGTTCAAACGCGCCGGCGCTGACGGGATCATAACTTACTTCGCCCCGCGCGCGGCGGAGGCGTTGGGATGACTTGGGCCGTTGATCCGGAAGAGCGAGCACGCCGGGATCGCATCCGCATAAAGCTCTTTATCGCAATTCTGACGACTTACGGGTATGCTTTGCTCGCGGGCTCGCTGTGGCAACCACTGTCAGGTGGCGTCGAACTCAGTGTGGGGAATATCTTATTGGTCACTTTGGGTCTCGTGTTCACGCATTTGCACTCTATATTGCGCCGAGAGGTGAGCCATGAGCGCCTACGACACCGCAATGCTAGTTTTGGCCGCGAGCGGTAGCATTCTCGCCATCGCCGCACTGGTGACCGTGCGCCGACTTGACCGACTGGAGCGCGAGATCGCGCTGCGCAAAGCCGCCAAGCACGCCGCCGAATAATCCTTAGGCCGCGCGTTGCGGCGCGCCGCCGACCACCGCTTTGCGGCCCAGACGTTTGTCCACGACCTTGACCAGACCCAGCACCAATTCCTCGCGCTCGGCCTGGTATTCGGATGTCAGCACGCTCAATTTTTGCATGGCGTCGACATGAGTGCTGAGCACATCCTGGTCGACGCCGCCGGACCCGCCGATCGCGGTGATGTAGCGGCCGAGCGAGCGCGCTGCGTCGCCCATGAATTGGTCTCGCACGTCGTCGGCAAGCTGCTCGGTGTCTTGCACCGCGGCGTAGACTTCCCGCAGCTTGCGCCGGTCCCCCGGCGTCAGAGCGCCGGCCAATTCGCTGATGCGGGTGATGCACTTCTTGACCAATTCGCGATTGGTCTCGGCTTCCCACAAGGGGCGCTCGTTTTCCTCCAGCGGATCGGTGAAACGTCGCATCGGACCGCCATACTCGTCCATCATGCGCCGGCGCCGGCAGGGGCCAACATAATTCACGCTCTCAACGAAACGGCGCGGCCGCAACAGCACGGCTTCGACACGCGACAACAATGCTTGTCCAGTGAAGGGGCGCACCAGCAATTCGTCGGCGCCGGATTTGCGTGCAGCATCGATGAATTTCTGCGTCGGCGTGTCAGTCATTACGATAATCGAGAGCGCGCGGTTTAGGTCCTGGTAGCCGCCGCGGATCATGCGGGTGAAATCTAGCCCGGAAACCCCGGGCACTCGCGACGAGGTAATGACCACGCGCGGCTGGAACTCAACCGCTAGCTTCAACAGATCGATCCCATCGGTTGCGAACTGGACCTTCTCGAACCCCACGCCCGCCAACACGTCCGCCACAAGCCGGCGCGTGTGGGGGTTTTCGTCGCAGACCAGGAACTGGATGGCTTTTGTCTTCGGCGACATCACGCAGCTCCGCCTGGCGCCAGCGCAAGGCTTATCAACACAGACGTGATTGATCGCACATTCAGGTTGAGAAAGGTTTAGCCGCCGCGAGAACGTTCAAGCCGCGCGATTAAACTCGACGTGTCCCACCGTTTCCCGCCCAGGCCTTGAACATCGGCATAATAATCGTTCACCATTTCCACCAATTCGAGTTTAGCGCCGTTGCGGGCGGCCTCTTCCAGGACAAGGCCCAAATCCTTGCGCATCCAATCCACCGCGAAACCAAAATCGAAACGTCCCTCGACCATGGTTTTCCAGCGGTTCTCCATCTGCCAACTTTGCGCGGCGCCCTTGGAAATGGCGGCGATCACCTTCTCCACGTCGAGATCGGCGCGTTTGGCGAAGTGCAGCCCCTCCGCCAGCCCTTGCAACACGCCGGCAATGCAGATTTGATTAACCATCTTCGCCAATTGCCCCGCGCCCGCTGGACCAACGAGCGTCATATTCTTGGCATATGCGGCCATGATCGGTTCGGCCTCGGCAAAGACGCTCGCTTCCCCGCCCGCCATCACCGACAGCGTCCCCGCCTCCGCGCCGGCTTGGCCGCCGGAAACCGGAGCGTCAAGAAATCCAAAGCCTCGCGCTTCGGCTTTCGCCGCCAGTTCGCGCGCGATTTCGGCGGAAGCAGTGGTGTGATCGACCAAGATGGCTCCGCGCCGCATTGTCGACGCCGCCGCCTCGAACACTTCGCGGAGGTCGCGATCGTCGCCCACGCAGGAAAACACGATGTCAGCGCCTTGCGCGGCGTTCGCCACCGAGGAATAGGTGCGGCCCTTGTAGCGCTGAGCCCAGTCGCGCGCCTTATCTTCCGTCCGATTGTACACCGCGACATCGTGCCCAGCGCGAGCGAGGTGCCCCGCCATGGGAGCGCCCATCACGCCAAGGCCTATGAAAGCGGTTTTCGCCATATCCCATCCTCTCGCTTCTCGAAACGCCATCTTAACCCCGTTTCGGCATTGATGCGCGACTTTCCTCCAGCGTCGATAGTCATGGCGTCAGCAACCAATACCCGCCCCATCATCATCAAGAAGATCAAGAAGGTGGTCGGCGGCGGCCATCATGGCGGCGCCTGGAAAGTTGCGTATGCCGACTTTGTGACGGCGATGATGGCGTTCTTTCTGCTGATGTGGCTGATCAACACCACAAGCCCGGAACAAAGACGCGGCATCGCCGAATTCTTCGCGCCCGCCAGCGTCAGCAGGGTTTCCTCCGGCGCAGGGGGGCTGCTCGAAGGCACCAGCTTTGCCGAAGAAGGCGCCCGCCACGGCCATTCCGCGCCCATCGTACAATCCTCGGAGCCGCAATACACGTCGAACGCCAACGACAAGGGCAAAGAGAGCGACACGGCTCAGGCCGGCCAGACGAACCCCAACGAGGACTCGCTTTCGCGCGCCCGAACCCTGCGAGAAACTGCCGAATTCTCCCGTGCCGAAATCGCCATCCGCCAAGCCATGCAGGACATGCCAGATGTGGCCGAGCTTTCGCGCAACGTGATTGTCGAACAGACCCCTGAGGGCCTGCGCATTCAGATCGTGGACCAGGAAGGCCGCTCCATGTTCAGCCCTGGCGAGGCCCAGCCCAACGAACGCGCGCGCCGCCTGCTGGCTTCCATTGCGCCGATCATCGAGCAATTGCCCAATCGCATGACCATTTCCGGCCACACCGACGGCTCGGCGCCGGGCGGGCGCTACGCCTCCAATTTCGAGCTCTCGGCGGCGCGCGCCGACGCCGCGCGCCGCATTCTCGCCGGCCGCGGCATCCCCTCGAACCGGTTTTACCAGATCGCCGGACGCGCCGATTCTGAGCCGATGTTCGCCGACGACCCGACACTCCCTGGCAATCGCCGCATCGCGATTACATTGCTGCGCGAAGCCCCGGCGCTGCCGGCTGATTTGGGGCTGTAGCGCCTAATTATCTGGAGCGCCGCAGCCCCCGCTGCCATGGGGCGCCTCCGACAACCTGACGCAGATCGCGACTGAGGCCAGCGCAGAACCAGCGTCACGCTGAGCCTGTCGAAGCGCGGCGCCGAGCGCTATGCTCGGTGCCTCAATATTACTACCGCCCGATTTCGGTATCACCCGCTGCTTCCAATGGCGGACCTCCGGCCGAGTCGAGGTTCTCGCCGAGCTGGGACTCGCCGACCTGCCCGTGATCAGTCTCGCCA
>CADEDG010000009.1:23880-45437 GCA_902826035.1 uncultured Alphaproteobacteria bacterium | reverse complement strand
TGGTCGAACAAGGCGATGCGGATGCGCGTGGTGGCGCAATTCGTGGCGATCCTCGTTCTGGTCGCGGCGATGTGGTGGAAGCAGACCCATGGTTAGGCTCGACAAGATCGTCACGAAGGCCGGAGACGGCGGCAAGACCCGCCTCGCCACCGGCGAGCCAGTGTCGAAAGCTAGCGCGCGCGTGGAGGCGTATGGATCGGTTGACGAGGTCAATTCCGTCATCGGCGTAGCGCGGCTCTACACGAGCGGCGATTTTGTCCTCGATCCGATGCTGGGCCGCATTCAGCACGACCTCTTCGATCTCGGGGCTGATCTCGCCACACCCGAAGGCAAGCCGGAAGCGTTGCGCATCACCGAAACGCAAGTAGCGCGGCTGGAGCGCGAGGTCGAGCTGATCAACGAGGAATTGTCGCCGCTGACATCATTCGTCCTGCCCGGCGGAAACAAGGCCGCCGCGCACCTGCACCTTGCGCGCACAATCGCGCGCCGCGCCGAACGCGCCATCGTGGCGCTCGCCGCTGTGGAGCCGGTGTCCGCGGAGGTCATAAAGTACGCAAACCGGCTTTCGGATTTGCTATTCGTAGCCGCGCGCTGGGCCAACGACAAGGGTCGCGGCGATGTGCTGTGGACGCCGGGCGCGAACCGCTGATGCGCGGCAGCGTGCATCATATCGATCTCAGCGTTTCCGATCTTGCGCGCGCACGACCTTTCTACCAAGCGGTGCTCGGCTTCATGGGCTACGTGGCCGGCGAGGATTACGGCGCGCGCGGCCAGGATTACGATTTGCGCGCCGACGGGCAGTTTTGTTCCATCGGCATACGCCCGAGCGAAGGGCTCGATGCGGCGCGAACGCACGACCGCTACTCGCCGGGCCTGCACCATCTGGCGTGGAATGCGACGAGCCGCGAGGATGTCGATGCGCTGCATGCGCTATTGCTGCGCATTGGCGCGACGGTGCTCGATCCGCCGGCCGACTATCCCCAATACGGCGTTGGCTATTACGCGGTGTTCTTCGCCGATCCTGACGGGTTGAAGTTGGAATATGTGTTTAAGCCTTAGTAAGGGTGCCGCGCTGCTCGGGCGAAGGCGGTCATTCAAGCGGCGAACAACGGACGGCAGGAAATCGCCGGAGACGGACGCTCGCCAGTTTGGCGCGTGCGCGCCCGACGGGAGCCCGATGGAAACGTCAGACCCGCAGCCGTAGGCACAGCAGCGGGCGCGATAAGTCCGTTTGGATTCGTTCGGCAACCGCGCCCAGGCCCCCGAAATCCCTTCCTGCGATCAAGAGCAGCCACGCGCCAAGGTCACTCACGACGAAGAGTGACGTCACCAAACGTTTGCGATGCGCCGTCTCGAATATTGTCCAGCCGCCATCTCCACGTGTCGTCAGCGCCATCGTATGTAAAGGTGTTGGTGAAAATGAGAGCGCCTTCAGCGTCACGAAACTCGAATGGGATCGAGTCTGAACTGTCCGCCGCTCTGCAGGCCACGTCGCCGGAAGCCACTTCGGTGTTGTCGAACCAGAAGCACACATAGTGATCGTCCAGCCACCCAATTAGGATTGTCGCTTCATACGCCGGCAGCCCGTTATCGCCTCTCTCTCGAGATACCTCGTCGATGCGCACATAATTGCGTTGGAGGGTCCACTCAGCATCGACATCGTGCACCGCGCTTTGGCCGGCTATCGTGCCAGTGAGCCGCCAGCTGCCAACCAGCCTGCTGAGCATCGCTTCGGATCGAGACGCGTTGGCCGCAGCTTCATCCAGCGGCGACGTTCTCATCGCGTGAGTCTGCGCGCAACCGACCAGGAGAATCGTCCCCATCGCGATAAGAAATCGTCGAAACACGCGCCCCCCTTGCGGAACTGTTGTGGGAATTCGCATAAGTCGCAGAAGAACGCACCAACAGAAGCTCTTCAGCGACGACGCGATCAGTTCGCGATCTTAGGGCCGGACTGAACGCATCGATCTAGGATGGGTGTTGAATGGTTGATTTTCTTGAACTGTACATCTCGGCAATCACTCACCCCGAAATATACTGTGCTCCGTTCATCGTCAGCGTCGAGCCGGTCATGAAGCCCGAGCCTTCCGACGCTAGGAACGACACCGCGCTCGCGATTTCCTCGGCTTTGCCCAAACGTCCAATGGGAATTGTCGCGATGATTTTTTTCATCGCGTCCTCGGGAACCGCCGCCACCATGTCGGTGTCGATGTAGCCGGGCGCGACGCAATTCACGGTCACGCCTTTGTTGGCGCTTTCCTGCGCGAGCGCCTTGGTGAAGCCGATCATGCCGGCCTTGGCCGCCGAATAATTGACCTGACCGACCTGCCCCTTTTGTCCGTTGATTGAGCTGATGTTGATGATCCGCCCCCAGCCGCGGGCGCGCATGCCTTCGATGACTTGGCGGGTCATGTTGAAGCACGAATCCATGTTGACGCGGATGACTTCAGACCATTGCTCGTGGCTCATTTTATGGAAGAAGCCGTCGCGGGTGATTCCGGCATTGTTGACCAGCACGTCGATCGGCCCGAGTTCGGCTTCGACCGCCTTGGCCGCGTTCACGCAATCCTCGAACGCGCCGACATTGCCCTTGACCACCATGATGCCGATTTCCTTGGCGGTGGCTTGTGCAGCTTCCTCGTTGCCGGAATAGCCGGCCGCGACCTTCATGCCGTCGGCCTTCAGCCGTGCTGAGATCGCCTTGCCGATGCCCCTGGTGCCGCCGGTTACGAAAGCCACGCGCGCCATTTTCCGTCTCCCTATTCGTCTCTTGCGAATTCTGTGGCGACACTCGCAAGACTTGGCCGAACATGCAACCGGCGCGGCATGCGAGGAGAGACTAAAATTCCGCCCGATCGGTCGTGGACTTGTCGCGGTTTCGTGCCAGTGTCAGGGGCTGCCCGCGCGGGGCCGGCTGTTTCGGGGAGGCGAACATGGGAAACTGGTCGCAATTCGCTCAATGGCTCATCGATAACAAGGACCCGCTCGAAAGCGCGAGCTATCTGGCGACGCTTGTGGGGGTGCCGTTGCTGTTGGTCACCTACGTCACCAATCTGCTGTCCGAGAGCCACCGCCGCGAGGTCGGCACCTACGAGACCTTGGAAACCCAATATGTGGAGTTCCAGAAACTCGCGGTGATGCACGCTCACCTCGACATCGCCGACAAAGCACTCGACGTTCCCGATCCGCTCAACGACAAAGAAGTCGCCCAGCAGCGCACGCTATACATGGTGCTGTTCTCGCTGTTCGAGCGCGCCTACCTTATGTACCGCGGCGCCTTCGGGCGCGCGTTCATCGGCGAAATGCGCCGTCAGCAATGGGAGGGATGGGTCAATTTCGTCGACAAATATATCGGCCGCGACAGCTGCCGTGCAGCGTGGTTCAACGGACAGGTGCCGCAAAAGGACGTCGGCCAAGATTTCGACCATCGCTTCGAGCATTTCATGTGGGAGCGGATGAAGCGGAAGGGATTCGTGAAGTGACACGAATGACAGGCCCACTCGCCGCGGCCCGCATCGAAGCCGTGCGCCGCCACATGGCGCTCGAAGTGACCCACGATTGGGACGGCGTGATCGCCACGTTCGCGCACCCGCGCTACGAGATGCATGGCGGCGGTCAGGTGTTCGACGGCGAGGTTAGCGTGCGCGCATACTTCGCCGCCTCGCGAACGCCCTTCCCCGACCAGGGCAACGAGGTCATCGCCATCGCGCATGCGGACGACACTGTGCTTGTGGAGTTCTGGCTGACGGGCACGCACACGGGGCCGCTGAAACTCGGCGACCGCACGATCGCCCCCACGGGCAAGAGCTTTCGCGTGCGCATGGCGGCAAGCTTCGAGTTCGCGCCGGGCAGCGACAAAATCGTGTGCGAGCGGCCGTATTTCGATCAGGGCGCGGTGTTGAGGGAGTTGGGAGTGGGGTGAGAGCGCCGACTCTCACCGGGAGCCGGCGGCTCTCGGAACTCATGCTTGGCGTAATATCTTCTCCATCGCCCTGCCCTTCGCGAGTCCGTCGATCAATTTATCCAGATAGCGAATTTCGCGCATCAGCGGCTCTTCGACATTTTCAACACGAACGCCGCAGACGACGCCGGTGATCAGCGATCGTGACGGATTAAGCTTCGGCGCGGCGGCGAAGAAGTCTTCGAAGCTCGTCTTCTTCTTGATCTGAGCATTCAGCCCGGCTTGCGTGTACCCCGCAAGCCAGCGGACAATCTCATCGACCTCCGCTTTCGTGCGCCCCTTCTTCTCCGCTTTGGCAATGTAGAGCGGATAGACGCTGGCGAAGCTGATGGAATAGATGCGGTGTTGGGGCATGTGCATTGGCGCTGCTTTCCCTCGCCACTCATAAGGTTCAGATTTCCCTCGCCACTCATAAGGTTCAGACGGCTAATCCGACGAAAGGTGACGGCGGAAATCGCGGCGCGCGTGCAGAACCCGCACGACGTCCACCTTGCCATCAGTCAGGACGTAGAAAATCACATGCGAGGCCACATTGAAGCGCCGGTAGCCTGTGCGTATCTCGTCGCACGTCCGTCCAACGTTCGGGCGTTCGGCCAAGTCGCGGAACGCGCTCACCAGCGCACCGTGATACTTGTCGGCCTGCGCCAAGTCCCAACGTGCAGCCGTGTAGCGCCAGATATCCTCGAGGTCCGCTTCGGCGCGCGCGCGGACCAAATAGGCGCTCATCGGCGAGCGGCGTGCTCAGCATGCATACGCGCAAGGAAAGCCGACTCATCGAACGGCCGACCCGACCCGCTCTGCTCGCCTTCGATCAACGCCGCCCGCAATTGCTCCAACCGCGCCTCCTGCTCCTCCAAGAGACGAAGCCCAGCCTGGACCACTTCGCTGGGCGACGCGTACAGGCCCTCGGCCAGTTGTCCCTCAAGGAAAGTCAATTGATGATCTGGCAGTGTGATAGTCGTCGATTTCTGCATCGGCCTTACTCCGGCTAAAGGCTAGCATGCACGGCCGGGCTGCAACAGCCAATCTGCTGGCAGAGTCGCTTCTGCTCGCCCGCTCGTTGTTCTTCCCAGCGCCGCTGCCGACCGCGACATGCTTCAAATCTCTCTGAGAAGGACGCCACAAGTTGGAGTTCGGCGTTCGAAATCGGCCAAGATCAGCCAAGGCCATACTCGGTGCGCACGGGCAAACTTCATCCGGCCCTCCGGGCCACCTTCTTCTCAACCAGAAAATGGGTGCCGTGTTTTTGCTTCACGCAGCGGGCTTTTGGGGCCAGAAGATGAGCGCCAACCCTACCAAAGCTACAACACCGTTGCCGACTTCCTGGTGCAACGCCACTCCCGGCGCCCTCTCATAAACGAGGTGAATGCGCTCACAAGTAGCACACCTCCAACTATTTGCCGGCCTAATCTTGGGCTCATGCTCACCGCTCCACACAAACCGCGATCCCCATCCCTCCCCCGATGCACAGTGTTGCCAGGCCCTTGCTCTTTCCGCGGCGTTGCAGTTCGTACAACAACGTCGTCAGCACGCGCGCGCCGCTGGCCCCGATCGGGTGCCCGATCGCGATAGCGCCGCCATTGACGTTCACGATGGCCTCGTCCCAGCCCATGTCCTTGTTCACTGCGCAGGCTTGCGCGGCGAAGGCTTCGTTGGCTTCCACGAGATCAAGATCGCCCACTTTCCAGCCGGCCTTCTCGAGTGCGGCTTTGGACGCCGGAATCGGCCCCGTGCCCATGATCGCGGGATCGACGCCGCGCGAGGCCCACGAGGCGATGCGTGCTAGTGGAGTGAGTCCGCGCTTCTTCGCTTCTTCGGCGCTCATCAGCACCAGAGCCGCCGCGCCATCATTGATGCCAGACGCGTTCGCGGCTGTCACCGTGCCGTCCTTCTTG
Organism: uncultured Alphaproteobacteria bacterium; assembly: GCA_902826035.1. Lineage (GTDB taxonomy): Bacteria > Pseudomonadota > Alphaproteobacteria > Caulobacterales > Aquidulcibacteraceae > Vitreimonas. The sequence goes on along the minus strand of CADEDG010000009.1, from coordinate 39,581 downwards.
AACGCGGGGCGCAGGCCCGCCGCTCCTTCCAACGTGGCGTCGTGTTTAATGTATTCGTCGTTCTCCACGATCGTGTCGCCCTTGCGACCCTTGACTGTGACCGCGACGATCTCGTCCTTGAACTTACCGGCCTTCTGCGCCGCGCTGGCTTTTTTCTGAGACGCGGTCGCAAACTCATCCTGCTGCGCTCGGGTGATCTGCCACTTTTCAGCGACGTTCTCGGCGGTGACGCCCATGTGATATTGGTTGAACACGTCGGTCAGGCCGTCATTGATCATGGTGTCGGTGAAGGTGACCGGGCCCATCTTGGTGCCGGCGCGCATGTGGGCGGCATGAGCGCTGAGGCTCATATTCTCCTGCCCGCCCGCGACCACGATCGTCGCGTCGCCCGCCTTGATCTGCTGGTAGCCGACCACGACCGCGCGCAGCCCCGAGCCGCACACCTGGTTCAAGCCCCACGCCGGCGCATCGTCCGTTACGCCAGCCGCGCGCGCAGCTTGCCTCGCCGGGTTCATGCCCTGGCCGGCGGTCAGCACCTGGCCCAGCACCACTTCCGACACCTCGCCAGCCTCGACTTTTGCGCGCTGCAGCGCGGCTGTGATCGCAATTCTCCCGAGCTCGTGGGCCGGCGTTGCAGCAAACGCCCCATTGAAAGAGCCGACGGGCGTGCGGGCGGCGGAAACGATGACGATGTCGGTCATGAGGCGGCTCCTTGAGCGGGCGAAGGCCTTGGCGGCAAAGGGGAGTATGGCCTGCCCTATCGCACAAGGAAGTGGCGAAATCCAAGTGAGACCTGACCCAATCACAGGTCAAAAGCGGCGCATTGTCTTGCATTGCGGCGAAGGAGGGAGGATTCTCCGCTCCGCCTGCGCCTTCGCGGGCGCAAGAGCGGGTGCGGACAAGTGGCGGAAGCGAATGGTCAGGCGGCTGGGGAGGCAAGCGAGGCCGCGCCGGTTGTGATCAAGAAATACGCCAACCGGCGACTCTACAACACCAAGGCGTCGAGCTACGTCACGCTCGAGCATCTCTCGGAAATGGTGCGCGAGGGTGTGGACTTCATCGTGCTCGACGCCAAGAGCGACGAGGACATCACCCGCTCGGTGCTGGCGCAAATCATTTTTGAGCAGGAGAGCCGCGGCCAGAATCTGCTCCCGGTGGCGTTTCTGCGCCGGCTGATCCGCTTCTATGGCGACCAGATGCAAGGCTTTCTGCCGCCTTATCTCGACATGAGCATGGAGAGCTTCTCCAAAGCGCAGGACGCGATGCGAGAAAACATGTCGCGCACCTTCGGCGCGCACACGCCGATGGCCGCGTTCGAGGACCTCACGCAGCGCAACATGGCGATGTTCCAGCAAGCCATGAAGATGTGGGCACCGTTCGCGCAAAACATGCCTAGCATGCCCGGCATGCCCGGCGCTATCCAGCCGCTGACGCCGGACGATTCCGAGCCAGACGACAAAGACGCCCAACTTTCGGAACTCAAGAAGCAAATGGCCGCGATGCAAAAGCAGCTTGAGGCGCTGGCGCGCGCAAAGAGCTAATCGAGGCTCTTGCTCCAGCTGAGCGCCCAGCGCGTTAGCGGCACGAGATGGTTGAGCAATTCGGTGCCGTTGGCGGTCAACAGATAACCATCACCGGGCGCGTGATCGATCAAGCCGGCGTCGCGTAGTTCGCGAAGGCGTGTGTTGAGGACGCTGGGGCTCGCCTCGCACAAGCGAGCCAGTTCGCGGAATTTGAGCATCCGTTCGTTGCGCAGGTTCCAGACGATGCGCAGCGCCTTGCGTCGGCCGAGCAGGTCGAACAATTGCGTCACCGGGTGGCGGCTGGCACCCTCCGCGGTTGGAGTTTTCGGGGACACGCTGCGATACACTACGTTTTTGATAGCACCCAGAACGACGCCCTGCTAGTTCCCAAATATGCGCTACCCTCTCGGCATTCACGGAACAAACAATCTGCCCCGGAAGTAATCAGGCGCACAATAAGCCCAAGCGGCTGGCGAATCGCTGACCGCACCTCGCGCGCCACGCGAAGTGCCACGTTCGCTTCGACGCAACAGCGTAACCCCCATTTCCCTTATGCCGTTGCATCCGCGCGCGTTTTCGCGTCGCCGTCGATCAACAATTGACTGTCCGGAACGAGCCGCTAAGGGTGACCCCAACGCGCCTTGGAGGGGCGGCCAATGGCCGACGATTTGATTGGTTACGAAACTCTGATGCAGGACGCGCTGCGCAGCGTCGTCCGCGCCGCACTCCAGGAAGCCGCGAGCCCCCGTGGCCTGCCGGGAAAACACCATTTCTACATCACTTTCCGCACCCATGCGCCGGGCGTGATCATCCCTGAGCATTTGCGCACGCGCTACACTGACGAAATGACCATCGTTCTGGAGCACCAATTCTGGGACCTTGAAGTTTTCTCGGACCGCTTCCGCGTGATCTTGAAATTCTCCGGCCAACCGCAACCGATCACCATCCCGCTTTCGGCGATCACCCGCTTCTTCGATCCAAGCGTGAAGTTCGGGCTCCAATTCGAACACGCCCACAATGACGAAGCGCGAATGGCTTCTGGCGACGACAGCGCTGTGGGTGCGTCAGCGTCGCGCGAATCGCCCCCGCCTGCCGCAAGCGATAACGCGGTGGTGAGCCTGGACGCTTTCCGGAAGAAATAGGCGCTAGTCGCGCTTCACTGCCCGCACCAGGATTCGATCCCGTTCGCCCACACGCCGCTCACACAGCAATCGTGCGATCTGGCTGTCGTCAAAGAACACATGGCCCTTGAGCGCGTCCAGCAGCGCCTTGGCAAGATTGTCGAGATCCAGGCTGGGCGCGGCGCCTGCATGTTCCAGCGCTATCTCCACCTCAAAATCGCCCCAACGCGGGCGCAGCGCGAATTCCTTGCGAAAGAACTCATAGACGAGCGGCTTATACACCCTCGCCTGCGTGGTGATCTCGTCGACCAGGATTTCGACTCCACCCGGAATCGCACGCGCGCGTACCTTGCCCCGGCCCGTCCATGCCTCCGCCATCCGCACACCTTCCGGCTTGATCGCCGCAATCGTCCCCCATATCCCCTCAGGAACCTAGATTCCTCAAGGCGGCGCCCCATGAAAACCCGAACCGAAACCGACACCTTCGGCCCGATCGAGGTCGAAGCGGACAAATATTGGGGCGCGCAGGCCCAACGCTCCCTGCAGAACTTCAAGATCGGCGAAGAAAAGATGCCGGCCCCGATCGTGCGCGCCCTCGGCATCGTCAAGCGGGCCGCGGCGGAAACCAACATGGCGCTCGGTCTGCTCAAGCCGGAGGTTGGCGAGCCGATTGTGCACGCAGCGCAGGAAGTGATCGACCGCAAGCTCAATGCCCATTTCCCCTTGGCGGTATGGCAGACCGGCTCCGGCACGCAATCGAACATGAACGCCAACGAAGTGATCTCCAACCGCGCCATCGAAATGCTGGGCGGGGAGATGGGCTCGAAGAAGCCGGTGCATCCCAACGATCACGTCAATATGAGCCAAAGCTCGAATGACACCTTCCCTACCGCGATGCACATCGCCTGCGCCGAGGAGATTGAGCATCGCCTGCTGCCAGCGCTCAACAGGCTGAGCAACGCGCTTAACGAAAAGGCGCAAGCCTGGAAGGACATCATCAAGATCGGCCGCACCCACACCCAGGACGCGACTCCGATTACGCTCGGCCAGGAATTCTCCGGTTACGCACAGCAGATTGATAACGGCATAGCGCGCGTCGTTGGAGCGCAGCCTATGCTGATGCAGCTCGCGCAAGGCGGGACCGCCGTCGGCACGGGCCTCAATGCGCCGCTGGGCTTCGCCGAAAAGGTCGCCGAGAGGATCGCCGCGATCACGCAGATGCAATTCACCTCTGCGCCGAATAAATTTGAGGCGATGGCGGCTCACGACGCCATGGTGTTTTCACACGGCGCCATCAACACATTGGCGGCGTCACTATTCAAAATCGCCAACGACATTCGGTTTCTTGGTTCAGGCCCGCGCTCGGGGCTGGGCGAATTGATGCTGCCGGAAAACGAACCCGGCTCCTCGATCATGCCGGGCAAAGTTAACCCAACCCAGTGCGAGGCCCTGACCCAGGCATGCGTCCAGGTGTTCGGCAACCACGCCGCCATCACCTTCGCTGGCGCCAGCGGGCATTTCGAGCTCAACGTGTTCAACCCAGTGATGGCGTACAATTTCCTGCAGAGCGTCCGGCTGATGGCCGATGCTTGCGTCAGCTTCACGGACAATTGCATTATCGGTATCGAACCACGGCTGGACAACATCAAGGCTGGCCTCGAGCGTTCACTGATGCTGGTGACCGCGCTAGCGCCCAAATACGGCTACGACCGCGCCGCCAAAATCGCCAAAACCGCGTACAAGAATGGGACCACGCTGCGCGAGGAGGCGCTCAAGGACGGCATCCCTGCAGAGGATTTCGACGCCATTGTGCGGCCGGAGAAAATGATCGGGCCTGGCTGAGGCTAGCGCGGCGCTTGGAATATGCCGTCGAGCCAATTGCCAGCGCGAACGACCGCCCCGTCGGCATCCAACTCTACGCCCAAACCGGACAACACGCCGTTGCGCCATTCGCCAATTAATTGCACGCCGCTGTCGAGGGTCATCACGCCACGGCCATGGGCGTGATCGTTGTCAACGCCGCCGAAATAGCGCGCGCTCGCCTCGGCGCGCCAAATCGCCTCGCCCGCGTCGCGCGCACGCGTGAAATGCGGCGCGGAAAACGAACTGTAATAGACCGCACCGCGGCCCGTCAGCTTGTTGCCTTCGAAGTCGCCATAGTGCGCTTGGATGCCGTCGTCATGCTCGTCGCCATAGGTGTAGACGCCCGGGCCGCGATACCAGGACGTCGTGGCGTCCGTGCCAAAGCTACCGGCATATTCATCACGATCCGGTCGTTGGTAAACGCCCAGCGCCATGCTCCCAGGCAGCCTTGGCTGGCCTGCATAACTCGATCCATCGCCGTATGACAGCGTCTCGTAGCCTTGCTCGCGATTGAGGGCGCGGCGTTGGTAGCGGCGCGCTTCTTCTTCCGCGGCGCGACCTCGCGCGCTCGCTTCCTCGCCCGCACTTGCGTCAATGCGTGCAAGTTCGACTACACGTGCGACATCTGGCGCTAACTCCAATGTTGGCGCGGCAGGCGGCGTTTCGGCGTACAATTGCGGCGGCCATCTGGACACAAAACTCGCAGTGCCTAACCCCAGAATAACGACCACACTTACCGCAACGCTGGCCAATAATGGCGCTAACTTTGGCCGCCCCTTTGGCGGCGGCGTAGTGTTCACAGGAGGCGCGCGCCCCTCGACCACCGCGGTCACCTGCTCGACGAAGCTTCGCCAATAGGGATGCTGGGCATCGCCGCGCCAAGCGGACAGATCCGTTATCTGCAAGTGCCGGAACGCCAGCGGCGGGCGTACGTCTTCCTCCAGAACTACCGAGAACACGCTCTTGTTTTGGTCCATCGCCTCTTGCGCTTCATTGATGACCCAGCGCGCACGCGAAACATCCGTCGTGTTTTTCGACCAGCAGACGATGGCCACTTTCGCGCTGGTGAGGTGCTGCTCAATCCATTGGTGAAAATTGGCGTCGCCGGGAATTTCTTGGTCCCAGGAGACTTGCAGCCCTGAACTCTCCAACCCTTGCGCCATGGTGGCGACAAGGCCCTTGTCTTCCCGCTTGTACGAAATGAACACGTCCGCCATGATTTCGCCCCGCCCGCGCGCACTGCCGAAAGCTCTATTTTGAGCCCTCCCCCGCTGACCATTGATCCACATCAACAAGTCGCGCGTACACGCTCCGTATCATTACCTAACCACGGAAACTAGCCCTTGGCCGGGCGAAGAAGCGAGCTTAAGTCCTGTCCATGGGCGACGTAATCAATCTGCGGCGAGCACGAAAGGCGAAGACACGGACCGCCGCGGACGCAAAGGCGAGCGAAAATCGCGCGGCCCATGGGCGCAGCAAGGTAGAAAAACTTCTGACGAAGGCAAAAGAAGATGTCGCAACTCGCAAGCTCGATCATCACAAACTTGGCGCCCCCGACAACAAGAATGAATAAGGGGGCGTTGCAGAAACGATCCATGCGGATCGCTGGCCACCGCACGTCGATCGCGTTGGAGCTCGAATTCTGGGAGGCGCTCGAGCGCATTGCGCGCTCACGCGTGGCCAGCATGCCGGCTCTGATCGCCATGATCGATGAAAAGCGCGCCGATGAGGCGCCGGAAGCGTCGCTCGCATCGGCGGTGCGGGTATTCGTGCTGCAGCATAAAATCTAAAGAATGCGCCGCTACCCGGTGCGCCTTCCGTAGAGCGCGAGCGCGTAATAGCAGGGTGCGGCGACGCAATTGTACATCTGCACCTGGATGACATAATTGCCGTTGTACCCCGGTTGGAGCGCAACCATGGGCTGGCTGGTGACGGTGGTGTCTTGAGTCAACATGGCGCCGGCGCCATCGTACATGATCAGATCAAGGTCGCCGCAATCGGCGTCGCACACGCCAAGCACGCGATACTCAATGCCGGTGTAAAGCTCAGCAGGGACGTTCCAGGTCTGTCCTTGCGCGAGCGAGCCCGAGAAAGGCTGCCCCACGACCTGAAATCCCTGCTGCGACAACGCCATCTGCGCTTGCTGCAACTGCGTGAGAATAACGCTCTGAGGTTGCGCGCCGACCGGGGCGGACGGAGGCGGCTGCGATGGCGCTTGCTGCGGCGGCGTGTACACTGCTTGCTGGACCCCCGCCCCCGGCGTCGCGCTTTGCTCGGCCATAATGCCGATCACGCCCAGCACGGCCACGGTCGCGACCACAGCGCCTGTTACCCACACCCAGATCGGCGGGCCTGATCGCGCCGCCGCGAGGGGCGGCGGGGCGGTTTGTGCGTGGCTCGCCTGCGCGCGCGGCGGCGCGCTCATGCCGGGTTGCGGCCGCGGCGGCGCCTGACGCTGCGAGGCCGCGCGCACCGCTTCGACGAAACGGCGCCAATCGGGATGCTCCTGATCGCCGCTCCAATTGGAGAGATCGGCCCCCTGCACTTCGCCAAATCCGAACGGCGCCGGCGTTGAGTCCAACATCGCCGGGATCAGCACGCCTTTGTCGCGGCCGAGGCGCGCTTCTTCGCGCACCCATTGCGACTTCGCCGAATGCTCGCTCCAAAGCACGATCAGCGCTTTGCACTGCGCCAGTTTCTGCTCGATGTAATCAGCCCAAGTGGTACCAGGCGGGATTTCGCTGTCCCAAAAAACTTCCAAACCAAGCGCATTGAGGCCAAGCGCCACTTGCTCGGCGCGGGCGCGGTCTTCGCGCGCGTAAGATAGAAATACGTCAGCCATCGCCGCTTCCTCTCAAATGACCCGTCGCGTCAAACGCCCTTGGGGTCGGCGCCATATTGGTTCAGGCCGCGCTGCCCAGGCACGCACGCGAAAATGACTGCAGGCAGAAGGCCGAACGATGGGATCGCCGCCAACACTGCAAGCCAGCCGGACTGGCCGAAATCGTGCGCACGCCGGCTGGCCGCGCTGGTCAGCGGAATGACCAAGGCAAGGTAAGCAAGGCCCGCGAACATGTAGGTGTTGACCTCGCCAGTGTAGGGATTGACCCCAAAGGTCTCGATATCGAGCATGATTGCGATGCAAAGCGCCAGAAACGCAAACACCACAAACCACGCCAATTCAGACCGCCGCGCGCGCCCACTTCCATCCGCGAAGTGACGCAAACATTTCCACACATAACCGAACGGCGACATTTGCGCCGTAGCGCCCGCGGGCGGAGCCATCGGCGCTGCGGCGAACCGCGGTTGCGCTTGTGGCGCGGGTGCGGGCGCACCGCGGACAATGGTGTGCACCGCGTTGGCCAAACGCGACCATTCCGGAAAACTCGCATCACCGCGCCACGCGGACAAATCGGCTGCCTGCACTTCGCCGAAGCCGAACGGCGGCGCTGCGCCCCCGAGCACGACCGGAACCAGCTTGCCTTTGTCGCGGCCCATGCGCGCTTCCTCGCGCACCCATTGCGAACCGACTGAATTCGCGCTCCACACCACGATCACGGCTTTGCACGCCGCAAGCTTGCCCTCGATGTAGTCCGCCCAGGTTTGCCCGGGCGGGATTTCGGTGTCCCAGAAACACTCGAGCCCGATCGCTTGCAGTCCGCGCGCGATCATGTCCGCTTGGGGACGGTCCTCCCGTGCGTACGATATGAACACGTCGGCCATGCAAATCCCCGCGACTCGGCTGACGCTAGCAATAGAGCGCCGCGCAAGCGAGGGGATCGCGTCCGCTTCAGACCTTTTTGAAGGTTGCTTTCAGCAATTTAAGGTCGTGGCTTGCCCTGCGTCACCGTTTCAAATAGCTCCGGCGAAGGTGCCGAACCGCTGGTTGAACACCGTTTCCCAACCGTTTTTGTAATTGTCGCGCATCTTGGCGGCCTCTTCGCCCATGTGTTCCCAGTTCTCGTGCGTGAGCGTGACGCGGCAACTGGCGTCACTCAGCGGCGCGAAGCGTACCGAGACAAGCGTGGCCTGCTCAGCAGGACGCCCCATCGTCCATTGCATCGCGAAATGCGCCCCGGGCTCGTAGGCATCGACCTCGCCCCATTCGAGTTCGCGGCCATCGTTCAGCGTCTCAAAGATGCGTCCGCCGACGCGCGGCTCAACGGTGACCCTGCTCGTCACTTCGCCGGCGGCGGTCTTGGCGCGCGTGTGCGTTTCCAGTGGCCACCAGGCGCTCATCTCCGCCGTGAAGATGCGGAACGCGTCCGCCGCCGAACGGCGCACATCGATGCTCTTCACGACAGGCGCAACTTCAACAATGCTCATTGGTCCTTCTCCGCATGATCCTTGAAGCGCGCCAGCGCCTCGTCCCAGAAGCTGTCGAGCCAGTCGCGCAGTTCACGCAGACCCTCGGCGTGGATGCGATAGATGCGCGCCGTGCCGCGCGGCTCGTCGCGCACCAGGTCGGCGTCCTTCAGTGCCTTGAGATGCTGCGAAACGGCCGGGCGGGAGACTGGCAGCCCGCGCGCGATCTCCCCCACGCTCGCCGGACCGGAACGCAGGCGCTCAAACACCGCGCGGCGGGTGGGATCGGCCAGGGTGGCGAGGGCTTGTAAGTTAGTCATGCCTTACGGTTAGTATATACTAACCTTCCTGTCAATGACTATGATAATGTTCTTGTTTCGTGCTAGGCGCGAAGCGCTACACTCGGATTCGGATGTCAGAAGACACGCTCCCCATCTCCCAGCGCGCCATGGCTGCGCCGCCTTATCTCGCGTCGCTCAATCCTGAGCAGCGCGCGGCGGTGGAGGCACTGGACGGCCCGGTGCTCGTGCTGGCTGGCGCGGGCACCGGCAAGACGCGCGTGCTCACGACGCGTCTGGCGCATCTCCTGTCCACGGGGCGGGCCAAGCCGTGGAGCGTGCTGGCGGTTACGTTCACCAACAAGGCCGCGCGCGAAATGCGCGAGCGCGTGGAAGCGCTGCTCGGTCCTGGCGGCGGCGGCCTGCCGTGGCTCGGCACGTTTCACTCGATCAGCGCGCGCATGCTGCGCATCCATGCCGAACTGGTTGGGCTGAAAAACACCTTCACCATCCTCGACACCGACGATCAGATCCGCCTGCTCAAGCAGATCATCGAGGCCGAGAACATCGACGAAAAGAAATGGCCCGGCCGCCAACTTGCAGGCTTGATCGACGGTTGGAAGAATCGCGCGCTGACGCCGGAGAAGGTTCCGAAGAACGAAGCCTTCCACTTCGCCGATGGCGCCGGAATCAAGCTTTACGCGGCCTACCAGGCGCGGCTGAAAATACTCAACGCCTGCGATTTCGGCGATCTCTTGTTGCACATGATCGACGTGTTCCAGCGCCATCCTGACGTGTTGGAGGGCTATCACAAGAAGCTCAGCCATTTGCTGGTGGACGAGTACCAGGACACCAACGTCGCGCAATATCTGTGGCTGCGACTGCTGGCGCAAGCGCGGAAGAATTTGTGCGTGGTCGGTGACGACGACCAATCGATCTATGGTTGGCGCGGCGCGGAGGTCGACAACATCCTGCGCTTCGAGCAGGACTTTCCCGGCGCGCAGGTTGTACGTCTCGAGCGCAATTATCGCTCCACCGGCCACATCCTCGCCGCCGCCTCGCATCTGATCGCGCACAATCGCGACCGCTTGGGCAAGACACTGTTTACAGATGACGATGAAGGCAATCGGGTAAAGGTGCGCGGCGTTTGGGACGGCGAAGCGGAAGCGCGGCTGATCGGCGACGATATCGAGGCCTGGGTGACGCAACAACTCCCCCTCCCCCTTGCGGGGAGGGGGTTGGGGGGTGAGGGGCGTGCAAACTCGCAGGCGCCGGACGTGTCGGCACGCCCCTCACCCCCCGCCCCCTCCCCGCAAGGGGGAGGGGGCAAGCGCTCCTACGCAGACTGCGCCGTGCTTGTCCGCGCCGCGTGGCAGATGCGCGCGTTCGAAGAACGTTTCCTCATGCTGCGCATTCCGTACAAGGTGATCGGCGGGCCGCGCTTCTTCGAACGCGCGGAAGTGCGCGACGCGCATGCCTATCTGCGGCTCATTCGTTCGGAGGACGACGATCTCGCCTTCGAGCGCACCGTCAACCAGCCCAAGCGCGGCATCGGCGAAGGCAGTGTGCAGAAGCTGCACGCGCACGCGGGGAAGCCGCCGGTGCGTTTCGTCACCGATCATGGGCCGCTGTTTGACGCCGAGACAGGCGAAGTCGTGCTCACGCAAGAGGAAACGCCCGGCGGCGCCACCCGCTTCCGCTCGCTGGTCGCCGCCGCGCGCGAGCTGATCCTCACCGACGACCTACCGTTGAAAGCCAAGACGGCGCTGCGTTCGTTCCTCGCCGATCTCGATCGCTGGCGGGAGAAGTCGCGCGAAATCTCCCACGTCGAACTGGCTGAAACCATTCTCGACGAAAGCGGCTACACCGAAATGCTGCGCAACGATAAATCTCCGCAGGCGCAGACGCGGCTCGAGAATTTGAAGGAATTGGTCCAGAGCATGGGCCAGTACGACACGCTGGAAGCGTATCTCGAACACGTGGCGTTGGTGTTGGATATAGAGGCGGAAGCTGACAGCGAGAACGTGCAATTATCCACGCTGCACGCAGCGAAAGGCCTGGAATGGCCGCTGGTTTTTCTGCCGGGATGGGAAGAAGAAGTGTTCCCTTCCAAACGCTCGATCGACGAGAACGGCGAGAAGGGTTTGGAGGAAGAACGCCGCCTCGCTTATGTCGGCATCACGCGGGCGCGGGAGAGTGCGCGTATTTCCTTCGTGGCCAACCGGCAGATCTACGGGCGCTGGCAAAGCGTGCTACCCTCGCGCTTTATCGATGAGCTCCCGCCAGGGCACGTCGATGCGGTGAGCGAAACCGGTTACGCGATGCAAGCGGGCGGCGTGCGCGAGAGTGCTGCGCGCTTCGACGCCTACGCGCCCGGTGCGGGCTTCAACAGCGCCTATCAATCCCCCGGCTGGCGCCGCGCGCAAGAGAACGCAGGCAAGCGTGGCAAACCACCCATGCTGGAAGGCGAAGCGCGCCTCATCGCGAGATCGGGCGACGACGATTCAAGCTTCAAGCGCGGCGACCGCATCTTTCACCAAAAATTCGGCTATGGATTGATACGCGCGGTGGAAGGCAACAAGCTGACAGTGGATTTCGATAAGGCGGGAGAGAAAAGGGTGATCGATAGCTTTGTCATCCCCGCGAGTGCGGCGTGAATGCCCCGGCTACTTCACCCTACGCTGCTTTGCTTAGCGCTTGGCGCGTGTCAGACATTTGCCGAAGCATCACGAGGATCGTGCATCGACAGGCGCGATGAACGACCATGGTCGCGGATGCCCGCCCCCGCAAATGCGCTGACATTACAGCGCTTGGCTGATGAGAATCCTGGCCTGATGGGGGGGGTGGCGGCCCAGGCGAGAACTTTGGTTCTCGCTCCCAACAGGTGAAATTACGTTGTGTCGCCTAGGTGAGAATACGGCTGCACGACTTTCCGGATCGGGTGTGACATACGAATTTGCACCCGGCGGTGAACTGACGGACAACGGTGCTGTCTGGATCACCACGCGATAAGAGTCTCATTACGTGAAATCGCGCCAACCCATTTTCAAACCGCGCACCGTGCTTGGATTGAGATCGAGCTTGGTCATGGGGTCAGCATGTACAATTTCGCTCTGCACCGCTAGGCACCCCCATGATCCTCCTCACCGCCCTCGGCACGCTCGCGCAAATTCGTGCCGCCGCAGACGAACTCGACCGCCACGACCCCTCCCCTGCCGATGCGGTGAGCTGGTTCGAGGAGGCGCCGCGTAAATTCCGCATCGAGATTTACGCGCCAACAGCACAGGACGCCGCCAGCATCGAAGCGATCGTCGGCGCGGCCGCTCCGGAACTGCATCTTGTACACAAGGAAGTGCCCGCCGCCGATTGGGTGGCGATGTCGCTGGAAGGATTGCCTGCGGTGCGTGCGGGGCGCTTCGTTGTGGCGGGCGCGCACGCGTTGGCGCGCGAGAATTCTGGACGCACGAAAATATGGATCGAGGCGTCTGAGGCGTTCGGCACTGGCCATCACGGTACGACGTGGGGATGTTTGATGGGGTTGGAGGGGTATTTGCGGGAACGCTCCCCCTCGCGCGTCCTCGATGTCGGCTGCGGTTCTGGCGTACTCGCCATCGCCGCCGCCAAGCACGGCGCAAAGGCACTCGCGATCGAGATTGACGAGCGCGCCGCGGCGATCGCGGCGATCAATGCGCACCAGAACCGCGTCGCGCAGCAGATGCGCGTAATCGCTGGAGACGGCGCGCGCTTCATCGCCAAGCAAACTTTTGACCTGGTGTTCGCCAATATCCTGATGCGGCCATTGATCCGGCTGGCGCCGAAACTGGTGGCGGCAACCGCACCAGGGGGAACGCTCATCCTCTCAGGGCTATTGCGCTCGCAAGCGCCCTTGGTGCGTGAAGCTTATGCATCCCGCGGCATGGTGCTCGCGCGGCAGATTCCGAAAGAAGCGTGGATGACTTTGGTGTGGCGACGGCAGTTGGGGGATTAGCGCCGATGTTGTACATAATTGCCAGTCCGGGATGCGAAGCGGCCCGAGGCGGAAAAGGAGCGCCGCGCTTGTGGCCCCTGGGTTCCGGGCTCGCACTTCGTGCGCCCCGGAATGACGGAGCTTTCGCAACCAGTCCCTAACCCCTAATCCCCACTCACCGCGAATACACATTCACTGCGTACCAACACTCTCCCGCTGCGCACCGCGGCATCGACACTTCCACTTCATAGGCGCCTGTGAACGGCACACGTACGTCCATGATTGCTGCGCCCGCCGCGGGCGCCGCCTGCGCGATCGCTGCGCCTTCTGCATTCGCCAGACGAAGGTCAGGCGCGCCGCAGCGCACATCGCAAACCCCGACGATGCGATAGATTTCACCCGCGCGCAGGGTCAGCGGAATGCGCATCGACCGGCCCGCGCCCATACCGCCCGCGAACGGCCCCGCGCCGCGGACATAGGCGCCTTCGGATACGATCGCCTCGGCCCGCGTCAGTTTCTGCGCGAGCTCCCGCGCGAAGGGGTCCGGCACTTGCGCGCCCGCGGGCGTCGCCAGCAGCATGAAAGCCGCAAGCAGCGCCGCGATCGGTGTTTTCCAGGCGCGCATAGGCTCTCCAGGAGGAAATATTTCGGGGACCGCCCCTTAAACTCCGCCGCAATAGGCCTAAACTCAAGCCGCTGAACCGGCGCTGAACTTCGCCCAAAGGATGTAAGAGACGTGTTCCAGAACTATGACGAACCCGGCGGCCCGGCACTCGGCCGCAAGCATCTGCCGCAATTGAGAAAAGCGCTGCGGGCGGCGGGCCTCGACGGCTTCATCGTTCCGCACGAGGATGAATGGCAGAATGAATATGTGCCGCCGGCCTATGATCGGTTAGCATGGGCCACCGGCTTTACAGGCTCGGCCGGGGCGGCTGTCGTTTTCGCCGAGCAGGCCGCAATATTCACAGATGGCCGCTACACGCTGCAGGTACGCGCGCAGGTGGATGGCGCTTTGTTCGAATACCTTGACCTCGTGGACGGCGGACCAGCCGCCTATTTGCGCGAGAAAGCGCCGAAGGGCGCGCGCATTGGCTACGATTCCAAACTACACAGCCCCGATTCTCTCGATAAACTGCGCAAAGCGGCGACCGACGCCGGCGCTGAACTTGTCGCGGTCGCGAACAATCCGATCGACGGAATCTGGAACGACCGCCCGCCAATCCCGATGGCGCGCGTCGAGGCGCAGCCCGAAGCCTTCACCGGCGAAAGCGCTACATCGAAACGCCATCGCCTCGGCGTGGGGCTCGCAGAGGAGAAGGCGGAGGCTGTCGTGATCACATCGCCGGCCTCGCTGGCTTGGCTGTTCAACATTCGCGGCGGCGATGTCTCGCGCACGCCCTTGCCTCTGGGCGAAGCGATCCTACGCGCCGACGGCAAGGCCGATCTTTTCCTGGCCGAAGAAAAGGTGACGCCCAGCCTGCGTCAGTGGCTCGGCAATGAGGTTGTGGTGCGGCCATCGAGCGAATTGGCGCCAGCTTTGGCGGATCTGAAGGGCAAGCGCGTACGGCTCGATCCCGCGAGCGCTTCGGCCTGGTATTTCGAGCAATTGAAGGCGGCGGGCGCGGAAGTCATCAAAGGCCAGGACCCGGTCGTGCTGCCGCGCGCGTGCAAGAACGATGCTGAGGTCGAAGGATCGCGCGCCGCCCACCGGCGCGACGGCGCGGCGGTTTCGCGTTATCTGCACTGGGCGGCGACCGAGGCGCAAACCGGAAAGATCGATGAGATCAGCGCCTGCAGGAAGCTCGAAGAATTCCGTCAAGCCACGGGCGCGCTCAAGGATCTCTCCTTTGATTCCATTTCCGGCGCCGGCCCGAACGGCGCTATCGTGCATTATCGCGTCTCGAAGAAAACCAATCGCCGGCTGGCGCGCGGCTCGTTGTTTTTGATCGATTCCGGCGCGCAATATCTCGACGGCACTACCGACATCACGCGCACCATCGCCGTCGGTCGGCCCAGCAAGGAAATGCGCGAGCGCTTCACGCGTGTGCTCAAGGGCCATATCGCGCTTTCGCGCGTGCGTTTCCCGAAGGGCACTACCGGCCATCAGCTCGATGCGCTAGCACGCATGAGTTTGTGGGAGGCAGGCCTCGATTACGATCACGGCACCGGCCATGGCGTGGGAAGCTATCTTGGCGTACACGAAGGCCCACAGCGCATCGCCAAATGGGTCAACACCCAACCGCTCGAACCGGGTATGATCGTCTCCAACGAACCCGGCTATTACAAAACCGGCGGCTACGGCATCCGCATCGAGAATTTGCAAGTGGTGACTCCGGCGGCGGACGTGCCCGGCGGCGAACGCCCGATGCTCGGCTTTGAAACACTGACGCTGGCGCCGATTGATCGCGCGCTTGTGGTGAAGGCGCTCTTGACCAAGGAAGAACGCGACTGGCTCAACGCCTACCACGCGCGCGTGCGCGAAGTGATTGGCGCGCAGCTGGAGGGAGAAGCGAAGGTTTGGTTGGAAGCGGCGACGGCGGCGGTGTGATATCTCCCCTCCTCCCTTGCGGAGGAGAGGGAATTGCGGAAAGCGGAGTTGATATGTTCGTCGGCCATTACGCAGCAGCACTTGCCGCCAAAGCAA
>CADEDG010000009.1:0-23870 GCA_902826035.1 uncultured Alphaproteobacteria bacterium | reverse complement strand
CCAAAGCAATCGAGCCCCGCGCGCCGCTTTGGACGCTCGCGGCGGGTTGCCAGCTTGTCGATATCGCCTGGAGCGCGTTCATTATCGCGGGCATCGAGCGCGCCAGCGTTAACCCAAAGCTGCCCGGCTCCTCGCTCGTGCTCGAACACATGCCGTGGACGCATTCGCTGCCGATGGCGTTCGTGTGGGCGGCGGGCGCGGGCCTGCTCGCGCTTGCGCTCCTGCGCTTGCCGCTATGGGCGAGCGTGATGATTGGCCTGAGCGTCGCCTCGCACTGGGTGCTCGACTTCCTGGTGCATCGCCCCGACCTCGAACTCTGGTTCGGCGGCAACAAGGTGGGCCTCGGCTGGTGGAATTATCCCGTGCCCGAGCAGGCGCTGGAAATCGGCCTCATCGCAGTCGCGGGCGCGGCATGGGCCGCAAGTCGAAAAGCGCAGACGCGCACGATTTGGCCGGCGCTCGCATTCATCGCGTTCCTCGTGGCGTTGCAGATCGTGGCCATGCTGCAGCCGCAGCCGGCTGGCCCGCTGCCGGCGCAGGCGGGGGTGACAATACTGGCGGTGTATCTTGTGGTGGTTGCGATTGCGGCGCTGGCTGATGCAAGCGGAAGACGCGCAAGCGCTTGAAATCCCTTCTTCCCCGGCGGGGGAGAAGGTGGCGCGACTTGTCCGCCGAAGCCTTGGCGCAGGCGGAAGCGCCGGATGAGGAGGGCGCGATTTCAGAGAGACCGCAATCCCCTCACCCGCCCCGGATTTCATCCGGGGCGACCTCTCCCCCGCAGGGCGAGAGGTGACGCACATCACGACGAACTCAATTCAATCCAAGCATCCTCATCGATCACCTTGACGCCATGCGCTTCGGCCTCCGCGAGCTTCGTCCCCGCGCCCGGGCCGGCGACCACAAGATCGGTCTTCTTCGACACGCTGCCGGACACCTTCGCGCCCAAAGCGGTCGCGCGCGCTTTTGCTTCGTCTCGCGTCATTTTCTCCAGAGTTCCGGTGAACACGATGGTAAGCCCCGCGACTTTGCCTGAAGTCGCCGCGCGCGGCTGATCCTGCACGCGCACTTCCTCTAGCAACCGCATCAGAGCCTCTGTGTTGTGCGGTTCGGCGAAGAATTCGACCAGGTGCGAAGCCGCGACCGGCCCCACGCCATCGGTGCGCGCGAGTTCGAGATAATCCTCGCCTGGCGCCTGCTCGGCCGCCGCCTGGATCGCGGCGATCGCTTCGGCGAGCGAGCCGAACTCAGCGACCAGTCCGTCCCAGGCGCGGCTCGTCACGCCCTTGATCTTGGGGGGACTTGGACCGCCGGCGTCCTCGCCGGCGAACAGTTCCGCCTGGCTCTTCGACGCCGGCGAGACGCCTGCGGTCCAAGAAAGCAGCGCCGCACGCGCGCCGTCGCCGACGCCGCGCACGCGCTCAAGCGCTTCATACGCCGCGCCCGGCCGTGCTTTCACCGCGCGCGCCATCGCTTCCTCGAACGCGCGCCAGCTTTCGAACCGCCGCGCCAGCACGCCTGCCGTGGTTTCGCCGATGTCGCGGATGCCGAGCCCATAAAGGAAGCGCGCGAATTCCGGCTGGCGGCGCGCGTCGATGGAAGCGAGCAGATTGGTCACGCTTTTCTCGCCATAGCCTTCGCGCGTGCACAATTCTTCGCGCCGCACGTGCAGATGGAAAATGTCAGCGGGCGCCTTCACCCAACCCAGTTCGTAGAATTCCTCGATCTGCTTTTCGCCGAGGCCCTCGATGTCCATGGCCCGGCGCGACACGAAGTGACGCAGGCGCTCCTTTGCTTGCGCCGGGCAATTCAGCCCGCCCGTACACCGCGTGACGACACCCTCTTCGCCCGGCTCCAATTCACGCGCCACGTGTGAACCGCAGACGGGGCATGCTTCGGGGAATGCGTATCGCTTGGCGTTTTTGGCGCGCTTCTCCAACAGCACATCGACAATCTGCGGGATCACATCTCCCGCGCGTTGAACAATGACCGCATCGCCCTCGCGCAGATCCTTTCCAGTACGAATCGGAGCGCCATCGGCGCCGATGCCGGCGATGTAGCCGGCGTTGTGCAGCGTCACGTTGGTGACGGTGACGCCGCCGACGAACACCGGCTTTAACCGCCCCACCGGCGTCAGCGCGCCAGTGCGGCCGACCTGGATGTCGATGCCTTCAAGCGTCGTCTCGGCCTGCTCGGCGGCGAACTTATGCGCGATCGCCCAGCGCGGCGAGCGCGAGATGAAACCCAAACGCAGTTGCAACGCCAGCGCGTCAACCTTGTACACGACACCGTCAATCTCGTAAGCGAGCTTGTCGCGGCGCGCGAGAATGTCCTTATAGACAGCAAGCAATTCCTCGGGGTCCTGCGCGCGCTTTATCGACGCCAGCGGAAAACCGAACGCTTCGAGCTTCCTCATCGCATCATGTTGCGTTTCCGCCAGCGGCTCGCTCAGTTCGCCCCAGCCATGCGCGAAGAAACGCAACGGCCGTGTCGCGGTGATGCGTGCATCGAGCTGGCGTAACGCCCCGGCGGCCGAGTTGCGTGGATTGACGTAGGTCTGCTTGCCCTCGGCCTCCAAGGCCGCGTTCATTTTCGCGAACGCGGCCTTTTCCATGTACACCTCGCCGCGCACTTCCAGGACGACGGGCGCACCCTTCAGCGTGTGCGGAATATCGGCGATGGTGCGCAGATTGGCGGTGACATCCTCGCCCTCGCGACCGTCGCCGCGTGTGGCACCTTGCACGAAGCGGCCGTTTTCATAACGTAGCGAGGCGGAGAGCCCGTCGATCTTGGGTTCGGCAGTGAAAGCTGGCGGCGCATCGAGATTGAGGAAACGCTGGACGCGTGCGACAAAGGCGTGCGCATCGTCGGCGTCGAATGCGTTGTCGAGCGAGAGCATCGCCACGGCGTGGCGCACCTTGCCGAATCTCTCGGCAGGCGCTGCCCCCACGCGCTTAGTGGGGCTGTCTTCGCGTACCTGATCGGGGAAGCGCGCCTCAATCGCCGCATTGCGCTTGCGGAGCGCGTCGTACTCAGCGTCGGTGAGTTCGGGCGCATCCTTGGAATAATAGAGCTTGTCGTGGCGCGCGATCTCTGCGGCCAACCGCGCTAATTCCGCGGCGGCCTCTTTTGCAGTCAGCTCAGCTACGCTTCTTCCAGCGGCCATCGCCCGAGCTTAGCGGGTTCCGCCGGTCCCGAATACCGTTCCGAACGTGCGCGCCAACCATCCGCGCCGACGCGCCTCTTCTTCTGCCACCGGAGCGACCCCGGAATCCGTCATCAAGGCGTAGGAACGCTGATACCAATCGCCGCCTGGGAAGTTGTGCCCCAGGACAGCAGCCATCCGCTGGGCCTCTTCGGTCATTCCCACCGACAAATAGGATTCCACCAGGCGGTGGAGCGCCTCGGGCACATGCGATGTAGTCTGGTAGTTTGGGTTCTCGATCACATTGCGGAAGCGATTGATAGCAGCCAGGTGCTGATCGCGCCGCAAATAGAAACGGCCGACCGACATTTCCTTGCCCGCCAGCTGATCATGCACCATGTCGAGCTTGAGACGTGCGTCGCGCGCATAGGGGCTTTCAGGAAAACGGCGGACCACGTCGTTGAGTGAGGCCATCGCCCGCTCGGTCGTGCCTTGGTCGCGGCCAACGTCGAGAATACGCTCGAAATGGCACATCGCGACTAGGTAATAGGCGTAGGGCGCACTTTCGTTTCCCGGGTGGAGTGCAATGAAGCGCTGTGCGTCCTCAATGGCGTCATCGTACTGGTTCGCCTGATAGTGCGCGAAAGCCTCCATCAGCATCGAGCGGCGCGCCCAGGAGGAATAGGGGTGCTGGCGCTCCACTTCTTCGAACGCAGCCAGCGCGTCTGGCCAACGGTGGCGGTCGAGCATCTCGCCGCCGCGGTTATAGAGCCGCTCCACAGGCTCATCGGTGAATTGAAGCGCTTCGCGGTCACGGGTGCTGCTGCAGGCGGCCGCACCGCCTGCAAGCAGTGCGAGGGCGAGGACACGTGAGAAATTCGTATGCCGAAGGATCATCACCTGCCCTCTTCCTGCTTGGGCCGCGTGCCCGAAGCGGCGCAACCGGTCAACGCTGATACAGGATGGATGGCCCGCCGCAAAGCGTCTGCGGCTGTGAAACGAACAGCCTTTTCAGGCGAGCGCGGCCGCCAAAACCGGCTTGCGTTCGCGTACCGCCTCGCCTCCCCAACTCCACGCCTCAGGGGTGTCCAAAAGTGCGCGTACCAGGTTCGCGTTCAAGGCGTGCCCCGGTTGGTCGGCCACAAAGCGGCCACAAATGGGCGCCCCCGCCAGCGCCAGGTCGCCAATGGCGTCCAGCAATTTGTGCCGGACGAACTCGTCGTCAAATCGAAGCCCCTCAGGGTTCACCACCCGGCCAGAATCCACAACTACGGCGTTGTCCAGGGAGGCGCCCCGGCCCAAGCCGGCCGCACGCAGGCGTTCCACGTCCGACAAGAACCCAAAGGTGCGCGCATCGGCGATTTCAGAGAGGAAATTCTGTGGCGTCAGGCGAACGCGTCGACGCTGCACGCCAATTGCCTCGTCGGCGAAACGAATGGTGACATCGAGGTCAAGGCCGTCAAAATCCTGGGCAGGCAACAGGGCCGCGCTCTTGGCGCCTAAACGAACCTCAATCGGCGCTTCGATAACAATAGTGCGGCGCGGCGCGGCGAGCACCTTAAGCCCAGCATTCATAAGCACTTGGGCGAATTGTGCCGAAGAGCCGTCAAGGATCGGCAATTCCGGGCCGTCGATCTCCACCAGCAAATTATCCACACCCAGGCCAGCGCAGGCCGACATCAGATGCTCTACCGTGGAGACTTCCGCGCCGGCGGCGTTACGCAGGGTGGTGCAATTACGGGTTTCGCCGACATTATCGGCGTGTGCCAGGACCGCGTTATTAAGGCCGCGCAGATCGCTGCGGACAAACACGATGCCCGAATCGGCCGGGGCCGGCGTCAGCGCCATGCGCACATGCGCGCCCGAATGCACGCCAATGCCGGCGCACATTGCGGGACCGGCGATGGTTTTCTGCCGGCGCGCGGAACTTTCGGTACGATCAAGCACGCGTAACGCCCCCGTCTGCGGTCCCCCCGGAGCCGCATACCACCTCTAAGGCGCCCATATCCGCCCCCACAACACACGTTGCGTTACGGTTTGTGACTGCGTAGGCGCTGTGAGAAGAGGTTGAAAATGGACCAGAATTGGGCGCCGCCGCCAGCGCTTGCAGCCGATGCGCTGCTTGCTCAAGCCAGGCTCGGCGGGCCGGAGGCGGCTCTCGCCGCCAAACGCGCCGCGATCCTCGCCGAATCGGCGCGCCCGGCGCTCGCACGCGAAGCGCTGGCCTTGGCGGTACGGCTGGACCCTACCGATTCCGACGCGAGGCTCGGACTTGCCCGCATGCACGCGGAGGCCAACGATCTTGAGGCCGCCGCCGAGCAAGCCTCGCTCGTCTTGAAGGAGGCAGTCGATCAGGGTGCGCGCGCACGCGCGGCGTTCATCATTGCCGAGATTGCTCGCGTCAAAGGCGAACCCGACATCGCCCGCGCCCATTACGGGCTGGTGATGAGCATCGAGGAACGTCTGCTCGCCATCGACCGATCCGATCCAACCGCGTCGCGCTGGTATGCCCGCGCTCGCGGCCGCGTCGCCGAACTGGACGCAACAGCGGGGCAAACGCGCAGCGCACGCAGCGGCGCCGAGGGCGCGCTGGGCATGCTGCGCGCGATCGCGGCCCATATCGGCGAAGAACCCATGCTCGCCGCCGACATCGCCGATGCGGAGATGCGTCTTGCCCAGCTCGAACTCGACGCCGGAGAGGCGCTCTCGGCGCGCCGCCGCGCGGGCGAGGCTATCGGCCGCTACGAAGCGCTAGCTGTCACCGAAGCTCAGGAGCCGCACTGGCGCTCGGTGCTGGCCGATTGCTGGCGGCTGGCAGCCGAGGCCGATTTCTCCCGCGGCGCGAAGGATCGCGCGCGCGAATCCATCGACAAATCCCTGCAGGCGCGACTGCGGTTGGCGGCGCGCCATTCCGAGGAAGCACCTGCGTTGGCTGGCACATGGCGCATGCGCGCGGCGCTGCTGTTTATGCTGGGCGATAATGAAGGCGCGGCGCAATCGCTGGCGCAAGCGCGCGCGCTTGCTGAGCAAATGTGCCGCAATGCCATTGATTCCGCCACGCGCGCGCGGTTCCTCGTCCACACTCTGCTCGAGCAAAGCGACCTTGCGCTGCAAACCGGCGCGCTTCCGATCGCGCTTGACGCCGCCGATTCCGCGCGCGCATTGGCCGAGCAACGCGCGCAGGCCGAGCCATGGTTCAGCGAGACCGCCGCCTGTTGGGATCGGTTGGCCCAGATCGCGCGAGCCGCCAATGACGCACAGCGCATGCGCGATGCGCTGGAGCGCGCGGTGGCGTTCCGGCGCATGGCGCTCAAAGCCGCGCCCGACGATGAGCAGGCGCAGCGCGGGATCGCCGCCGCCTTGGTGCGCTTCGGCGAAGCCTCACTCGACGCGGGAGGCAATTCCAAAGCACGCAGCGCGTTCGAGGAAAGCGCAGCGCTCCGGCTCAATCTTGCCGAAGCCGCGCCCGACGACCCACGAACAGCATTAGCGCTGGCGGGCGCGCTGGAACGGCTCGGCCTCGCCGCATTGGCCGCCGGCGACACCGGCGGCGCGCGCGCGGCGTGGGAAAACGAATTGGCGCTGGCGGAGAAAATTTATCCCGACGACGACAACGACCAGGGCGTGCGCTTCCGCGCCATCGTGCACGCGCACCTGGTCAACGCCGGTGGCCTAGCCGCCGAACTGCATCGCAGCGAGGCGGCTAGGCTGTTTGATCTGCTCGCCGGCGCAGGCGCGCTGACGCAAAACGAGGCGGCGCTGCGGGAAAGATTGCGAACGGCTTGAGGGCGGTCGAAGCCAAACGCGGCAGCGAGGGCCCCCGAGTCCGTCGGCCCGATTCGAGGGATATCGAGCACCGCGCAGACCTGCACTGTAACCGGGCACCCGGTCGCGGCGAAATTCCTGTGCGAACACTTCTGTCGGCGCACGCCGGCATAAACAGGACACGCCCGATGCTCTCCACCCTCGCCCGCTATGCGCCCGCCGCGATTTCGGTGTTCGCCTCGCTCGTGTTTCTGGACAGCCTGCGCTTCAAGTTCACCGACCACCCCAACACCCAGGAAATCTTTGGCCGTCTGAACGATTGGGCGAGTTCGCTTGGCCTTCCCGGCCTGTTTGCGCACACCGGCTTTTTTAGCCAATACGCGATCGGGGCGGCTGAATTGGCGGCCTCCGCGCTTTTGCTCGTCGGGCTCATTCCCCGCTTCGTGAGGTTGAACGGCCTCGGCGCGCTGCTGGGATTTGGCGTCATGAGTGGCGCGGTGAGCTTCCACTTGTTCACCCCGCTCGGCATCGACCCAAACAACAATGGCGGCGCACTTTTCATGACCGCTTGCCTGGTATGGGCGACGACCCTGACTTTAGTCGTCATTCGCCGCGAGCACCTCACAGGCCTTGCCGATGATGTGGCCCGCGCTCTGGTTCTCGACGCGACCGCGCCACATCGGGCGTCAGCGCCAATCGCCGTGCGGACCTAAAACACTCGCTCTCAACCCGGTCCCAAGGAATCCGCTCATGCGTGCTCTCATTTGTGCAATCGGTCTCGCACTTGCCGGCATCGCCGCGCCCGCCCCGGCGTTCGCCGACCAGCGCCCGATCTATACCGGTTTCGCCAGCAATGTCGGGGTCTCCGGCTATGACGTCGTCGCCTATTTCACCGATGGCCGCCCCGTGCGCGGGACAACGCAATTCCGCATCAATCATCAGGGCGCCGAATATCGCTTCGCGTCAGCGGCTCACCTCGCCGCCTTCCGCGCCAACCCCGCTCGCTATCTGCCCCAATATGGCGGCTATTGCGCCTGGGCGGTTTCGCAAGGCTACACTGCCTCGGCCAATCCCAACAATTGGCGCATCGTCGATGGCAAGCTCTACCTCAACTACAACACGGAAGTACAACAACGCTGGGAGCGCGACATTCCCGGCTTCATCCGCAGCGCCAACACCAATTGGCCGGGCGTGCTGAGCCGGTGATAGCAGCAAGCGTAAGCAAACGCCCACCTCTCCACCGCGGGGAGGTGGGCTCGTTTATGTAGAGCGACGCGGCATTGGGGGAGAGATTGCAAGGCGTAAGCCGCTTTGTAGGCCCGTACTTTGCCTCCAGCTCCGAACTTTGCTAGAATGTCGCCATGAAACTGGCCGATCGCATTGTCGCCGACCCGGAAACCTGCAGCGGCCATCCGCGCATTGAGGGCACGCGCGTGCGGGTGTCTCATGTCTTGGGATGGCTCGCTTCCGGCATGACCAACGCCGAAATCACGACTGAATACCCCTATATCGGCGAAGACGATATTCGCGCGGCGCTGCACTTCGCGGCGCAAGCGGTGGATTCCGCGCTCGTCGCCGCGGAATGAAATTCCTAATTGACGAAAACCTGCCGCCTCGCCTTGCGGCTTGGCTCAGCGCGCTCGGTCACGATGCAATCCATGTTGCTCAGTGCGGCTTGCTGGGGGCAGGCGACGGCGCTGTAGCGGAACTCTCGGCGCGCGAAGGACGCATCATTGTCACGCAAGACGCCGATTTCGAGCGACCGATAGAGGGCGTACGCGCGCTTCGCCTCGGGCTCGGCAACGCGCCGACCGCCGCCCTGATTGCATGGCTATCGCCGCGCTTGGAAGCTACGCTGGCGCGCTTTGAGTCTGGCGACGCCGTGGTAATTTTGGAAGCGTAACGCCGGCAAATCGCCGCTCCTGTTGTTCGGTGAACGAGATGCCGGCTGGAAGCCGGCGCTCCGTCTGCGCATTATCCCTACCGCGGCCCCATCTGCCGGCGCAGGAACGCTGGGATTTCGAGTTCGGCGTCGAGGCTGGGATCGGCGGACGCCATTTCCGCGCGCGGCTGGGGCGCTTCTTCGTAGCCTTCGTCGGGATCGAGATTGATCTCGCGGGCGCGCGGCGGCGGCGCTGAGGGTTTTTTCCAACCGAAGAAACTGAAGCCACGCCGCTCCGGCACGGATTGGCCGGCGAAACTCGGGCGCGCTTCCTCCAGCGGCTCGCCCCCGCGCGGGGCCACGTACGGACGCCGCGGCGTTGAACCTTCAGCGGCGCGGCGCGCCGGCTCCACCACGGTCTGCTTGGCGATGATGGCTTCGTCGTCGATGCCGGTGGCCACCACCGCCACGCGCATGCGGCCTTCGAGCGTTTCGTCGAAGGTCGAGCCCATGATGATGTTAGCGTTGGAATCCACTTCGGCGCGGATTTCGTTGGCGGCCTGATCGACCTCGTAGAGCGTCATGTCGAGGCCGCCGGATATGTTTATCAGTACGCCCTTTGCGCCACGCATGGAGACGATGTCAAGAAGCGGATTGGCCATGGCCCCGTGCGCGGCTTCGAGCGCGCGGTTGGGGCCTTCGCCTTCGCCGGTTCCCATCATCGCCGTGCCCATCTCCGCCATCACCGTGCGCACGTCGGCGAAATCGAGATTGATGAGGCCGGGCATCACCATGAGGTCGGTGACGCCGCGCACGCCGGAGTACAACACCTGGTCGGCCAGCTGGAACGCCTCCGCGAACGTGGTGCGCTCATTGGCGATGCGGAAAAGATTTTGGTTGGGGATCACGATGAGAGTATCGACGTGCTTGCGCAATTCCTGTACGCCCGCCTCCGCCAGCTGCATGCGGCGCTGGCCTTCGAAATGGAATGGCTTGGTCACCACTGCGATGGTGAGGATGCCGCGCTCTCGCGCCGTGCGTGCGATCACCGGGGCCGCACCTGTGCCAGTGCCTCCACCCATGCCGGCGGCCACGAACACCATGTGCGCGCCTTCGAGAAACTCGATAATCTCCGGCTGGCTCTCCTGCGCAGCCGCTTGGCCTACTTCCGGGCGTGCCCCTGCGCCCAAACCCTCGGTGATGGCCTGGCCAAGCTGCAGACGATTTTGCGTGCGCGCCCGCGTCAGCGCCTGCGCGTCGGTATTGGCGACCACGAACTCGACGCCGAAGAGCCCCGCGTCGATCATGTTGTTCACAGCATTGCCGCCGGCGCCGCCGACGCCAAACACCACAATGCGCGGCTTCGACTCCCGCACAGCGCGCGTCGTGTACTGGTTCATCTACCGCTCCCGAGCGTCCCCGTCGGACGCCGCCTCTCGCTCCCCCGCGCTGGCCCTACCTGTATCGTGAAATGCATTTAAGCTTTCGTTAAGGCTTCGAAAGGGTTGGCGGCGGATTTGGGGCAGTGCGCCGCCAAAAAGCAGTGCCAAAAAGCAGAGGTTGCAGCCGACGGCCGGCCATGATCCTTGGCGGCATGCCTCCCTTCCAGCACCCACCCGATCCTCCCTGGATTTTCCGCACCTATGCCGGCCATTCGACGCCGGCGGACTCCAACCAGCTGTATCGCGCCAATTTGGCAAGGGGGCAGACCGGGCTTTCCGTGGCGTTCGATCTGCCGACCCAGACCGGCTATGACAGCGACCACAAGCTGGCCCGGGGCGAGGTCGGCAAGGTCGGCGTCCCAATCTGCCATCTGGGCGATCTGCGGGCGCTGTTCGACGGCATCCCGCTCGAACAGATGAACACCTCCATGACGATCAACGCGCCCGCAGCTTGGCTGTTGGCGCTTTATGCGGCGGCGGCGCGTGAACAAGGCGCCGATTGGTCAAAACTGCAAGGCACCACCCAGAACGACATCCTCAAGGAATATCTCTCCCGCGGAACCTACATCTTCCCTCCGGGTCCGAGCCTGAAGCTCAGCGCGGACGTGATTGCCTGGAGCCTGGAGGCGCTGCCGAAATGGAATCCAGTCAATATCTGCTCCTATCATCTGCAGGAAGCAGGCGCGACGCCGGAACAGGAATTGGCGTTCTCCCTGGCGGCGGCGATCGCAGTGCTGGATGAAGTGAAGACTGGATCGCCGGCGATCCATATTGGCGATCTGTTTTCCCGCATCTCGTTCTTCGTCAATTCCGGGCTGCGCTTCGTTACCGAGACCTGCAAGATGCGCGCGTTCGTACTGCTTTGGGACGAGATTGGCCGCGAACGCTACTGCGTGGTCGATGAGAAAGCCCGTCGCTTCCGGTACGGCGTGCAGGTCAATTCCTTGGGCCTGACCGAGGACCAGGCAGAAAACAACGTCTACCGCATCCTTCTCGAGACCCTCGCTGTGACGCTTTCAAAAAACGCACGCGCGCGCGCGGTGCAATTGCCGGCCTGGAACGAAGCGCTGGGATTGCCGCGCCCCTGGGATCAGCAATGGTCGCTGCGCATGCAGCAAGTCCTCGCCTACGAAACCGACCTGTTGGAATTCGAGGACATCTTCGACGGCTCGAAGGTGGTCGAGGCAAAAACCGCCGAACTCACCGAGGGCGCGCGCGCCGAACTCAAGCGGATCGAAGCCTTGGGCGGGGCCGCCGCCGCTTTGGAGAGCGTGAAGGCCGCACTGGTGGACTCAAACCGCGCCCGCACCGAAGCGATTGAGCGCGGAGACATCAAGGTCGTCGGCGTCAATTGCTACACCGAAGCGGAACCCTCACCGCTGGAAACCGGCGAGAGTAGCACGCACACGACGGACATCGGGGCCGAGACCGAACAAGTCGCCCGACTCAAGGCGTGGCGCGCGGCCCGCGACCAAACCAAAGCAGAAACCGCGATCGCGGTGCTGCGCGACGCCGCGCGCGAGAACCGCAACATCATGCCCGCTTCCCTCGCCTGCGCCGAGGCTGGCGCGACCACCGGTGAATGGGCGCAAGCGCTGCGCGAGGTTTACGGCGAATATCGCGGCCCCACCGGCGTCGCGCTCGTGATCGAAAGCGGCGGAGATCTTGACGCGTTGAAGCTCGACGTCGCGAAGCTTTCGGAGAAGCTTGGCCGCAAACTGACGTTCCTCGTCGGCAAGCCGGGGCTCGACGGCCACTCCAACGGCGCCGAGCAAATCACAGCGCGGGGACGCGCGGCGGGCATGCATGTGATCTATGAGGGGATCCGCCTGACGCCTGCCGAAATCGTCGCCGCCGCAAAGCGCGAGCGGGCACACGCCATCGGCCTTTCCATTCTCTCGGGCTCGCACCTCGATCTGGTGCGCGAGATTGTCGAACTCATGCGCGCCAATGCAATGGACAAGGTCCCACTTGTCGTCGGCGGCATCATTCCGCCCGCGGACGCGCTTGCGCTTAGGCAGATGGGGGTCGCGGCCGTGTACACGCCGAAGGATTTCCGCATCACCGGCATGCTCGGCGAAATCGTGAAGCTGGTGGCGGCGCGGACGCGGACGTGATAGGGTTTCATTTATGACACGCGATGAAGTCCTCGCCAAATTACGGGAACTGAAGCCCTGGCTCGAAGCCCAGGGCATCGGCCGCGTGCGCTTGTTCGGATCGCATGCGCGCAACGAAGCCCGCCCCGACAGCGATATTGACCTCATAGTGGAGCTGGCCCGCCCCATGGGGCTCGATTTCTTCCGCATCGAGGATGAACTGGGCCAGAAGCTGGGCGCCCGGGTCGAGATGAGCACCGAGGACGCCCTGCGGAACCGGATCGTTCGGCGGAATGCGCTGGCGGACGCCATCGATGCCTGACCGGGAAGCGGCTTGGCTTGTCGAAATCGAAAGCGCGATTGTCTCCATAGACACCTTCACGGCGGGCTTAGAAAAACAAGTTTTCCTCGCTGATGAGCGCACCTGCGCCGCCACCGCCATGTTCCTCGTTGTGATGGGCGAAGCGGCAAGACGACTGCCGGCACTCGTCAAAGCGGAGGCGCCGGAAATTCCTTGGGCGCTGATCGTCTCGCTGCGCAATCGCATTGTTCATGGGTACGCCTCCATCGATCACGAAATTTGCTGGTCGATTGTCCAAGATCACCTGCCTGTATTGCTTGCCGCGACCAGGCGTATGCTCGCCACGCGCGGGGAATAGCGCAGCGCGCTTACACGCAACGCTTGATCAGCCGCGTCATCGCGCTCGCGCCGAACAGCGGCGCGACGAATGGCAGGATCGCCGCGAACAGGCCAATGGCGAAGATCGCGCCCCGGTGTTTGCGCCGCAGATCGCGCGCTTCCTCCCAGCGCATTCGTCGCAACGCCGCCAACGAAAAATATTCCCGCCCCATCAAGAAGCCATTTAGCGCCAAGAACCAGAAAAAATTGATCACCGGCACGAACAACAGCGGCAGCGACATCAAATTAAGCGCCAACGGTAACCCGGCAATACGCAAGCCGTTCGCCAATCCCTCCCGCAGCGGCGGCGAGCGGGCCTCAGCAAGCCCCACTTGCCGTTCGATCCGTGCGACGGCGATATCGAACAGCGCTCCCCCCACCACCATCGAGATCGCCGGCGACAGCGCTACCGCCAGCACGATGGCGAGTAAGTTAGCCGCGAAGGTCCCCGCCGCGGAGGCGTGCGCCAACCAACCGGTTCCGGCCGGGATCAGCGGGACGACAAAGCGCATCGCCGCCCAGGCAATGGCGATGGTGAGGAATACTGCAACAACGAGATTTAATACCGCGAGCCACGACAGGCGACCGCGGAAAACATCGCCAAGCCCGCCAAGGATGGCATGTGCAGCATTCATGCGCGCGCCCTAAAGCAACGGACTTAAAATTCGCCTCAGTTTGATGGCGATCGCCGTGCGAATTTGAAGTCCAAAAGTTGCTTTAGAAACTCCCGTCTTTAAAGCGTCTTCTTGACCTTAAATGCGACTACCAGATCGATCCAAGCTAGGGGTCGCATTTAAGGTCAGACGCTTTACCACCCCGCCGAATTTGCGTCCAATCGCAGCAGAGCCCGCTTGACCGGCGTCTTGCCCGCCCCCAGGTTCGCCCGCCATGAAAAAGCTCGGTCAGGAAGTGTGGGAGTGGGTGAAGGTGATCGCAGGCGCGGTCGCGGCCTACCTTGCGTTCACCACGGTGGCTTTCGCCAATTACGCGATTCCCTCGGAGAGCATGGTTCCCCACCTTGAAGTCGGCGATCGGGTGGTCGTGTCGAAATTTGCTTACGGCTACAGCCGGCACTCGCTGCCGCTCAATTTGGGGTTTCTCCTACCCGCGAACGAGCGACGTTTGTTCGAGCATTTGCCGAAACGCGGCGACGTCATTGTGTTTGTGCATCCGTTCACCGGCAAAACCATCATCAAACGCTGCGTCGGTTTGCCGGGCGACACCATTGAAGTCCGCGAGGGCGCCCTATTCATCAATGGCGAACAGGCCCGGCAAAGCGAACCGTCGCGACTACTGCGCCTGAGCCGACCTGAGCGGAAGCGAGAGTGGGCCGAGCGGAGTGAAGAGACGCTGCCCAACGGCTACACTCACGCCACCCACGACCTTACGGACGCCGGCCCGCTTGACAATTTTGGCCCCTATGTCGTCCCCGGCGACCATCTCTTCTTCATGGGCGACAATCGCGACAACTCAAGTGACAGCCGTACGCAGGGCATGGGGCCCGTGCCGATGGAGAACGTCATCGGCCGCGCAGAGTTGGTCTATTACACCAATGGCTGCGGCAACGACCCGACTGTCGCCTGTCCGATGCCGCGCTGGCTCAAGCCGCTGCATCATTGACGAGTGCGTTGTACAAAATAAATTCCGCCCAACACCAAAGCCGCGCCGGCAAGCGCCATCGGCCCGAGCGCTTCGCCGAACAAAGTCCAAGATAAACCGGCGGCGGCAAGCGGCTGCACCCACAGAAGCACCGTCGAGACGACAATCGGCAGCCGCGCCACGCCGTAGGCAATAAGCCCCTGCCCGCCCACCTGCACCACAAGCCCCAACCCAACCAAAATCGCCCAACCGCGCCAAGTGTGCGGCAGGAGCGCGTCCTCGATGGTTAGACTCAGGCCGAAAGTGTACGCCATCGCCGCGAACGAGGCCCAGAACATGACGGCGCCGACCCCGACCCGCGTGCCCTGAGAGCGCACGATCAACAGATATCCAGCGTAGCCAAAAGCCGCACTGAAGCCCAAGGCGTCTCCCAGCCAGCCTGGGTGCCCGTGCCCCGCCTGCGCGCGCGCCAAAGCCAGCGTCACCGCGCCGAGGAGTGCGACCGCCCCGCCCGCAAGCGCCAACGGTTTGAGCCGCTCCTTGAATAAGACCCAGGAAAATAGTGCCGCAAATACCGGCGTCATGTTGGCCAACAGCGTCGCGTTAGCGATTGTGGTGAGCTCCAGTGCAGCCGCCCAAAGGCTCAACTCCAGCCCAAACAGAACCCCCGCCAGCACCAGCCATGTGAGATCGCGCCCGCTCGGCATCGGTCGCCTGAAATCCCACAATGCAAGGATTGGCAGCGCGAACGCGAAGCGCCAAAAATTCGTTGCCTGGGGCCCAAGCTCAGAGAGCCTTATCCCGATCGGAGCGAGTCCAATCAAAGCGGCGCCGGTCGTGGCGGCTAAAACCGCACGCGCGTGAAAGTTAAGCAACATGAACCGGCAAACATTTCTCAGCCCAAAGACAATGGGGACCGAGTGTTTCCGCCGACGGTCTTTAAATCAAGCTCGGCGCCAGCGACCGCTTCCTAGCCAACTGCCCGCTGCTCACCAGCAGAATAGTCCAACCCCGCCGATGCTGCGCCGAATAGATAGCCTTGGGCATAGACGCACCCAAGTTCCCGCAACGCCGTGGCGGTCGCGTAATCCTCCACGCCCTCGGCGGTCACATCCAACCCGAGCGCCCTGCCTAGTCCGACCAAAGCGCCAACGATCGTGGCGCTTTCGCGACTGTGGCTCATCTGGCCAACGAACGAGCAATCGATCTTGAGCCTGTCAATCGGCAACTCGCGCAGTAGGAACAACGACGAATAGCCGGTGCCGAAATCGTCGAGTGCAACGCGGACGCCCTGGTTCTTCAACGACGCCAGCGCAATCTTGGCGCGCGCAATGTCGCCGAACATCGCGGTTTCCGTGACTTCAACCTCCAAGCGCTGCGCGGGAAAGCCAGTTTCACGCAACGTGCGCAAGACTTTCTCTGGGAACCATTGGTCACGAATTTGGCTCGGCGATATGTTGACCGCGAGCGTGAATTGTCCCGGCGCGGCGATCGACTTTCGGCAGGCCTGCGCCAACAACGTCCAAAACATCGCGTCCACCAACCCAGCCTCCTCGGCCACGGGAATGAAGTCGGTGGGTGCAACAACGCCCATTTGCTCGTGCGTCCAGCGCGCCAGAACTTCGAAACCAGCCAGAGTGTGATCCTTCAACCGAACCACCGGCTGAAAATGTGGGACAATGTCGCCCCGGGAGATAGCAACTCGCAACTCACCCTCAAGGGTGGCCTTCATCTTCATTTGCTGGTCGAGGGCAGAATTGTAGAACTGGAAAGACCCGCGCGCGTCCTTTGCGTAGAGCATGGCGGCATCGCCGCGACGAAGCAGTTCCACCGCATCGTCGCCGTCTTCGGGGCAGATCGCCACCCCGATCGAAGCCCCAACCGCAAGCTTGAGCCCGTTGATCACGATCGGCGCCGCAAGTTCGCTCAAAATGCGCTTTGCAGCCGCCGCAACTGCCTCGCGAGAAGCGGGCCCCTCCAGCAGCACTGAAAATTCGTCGCCGCCCAACCTCGCAACGAAACTATCCTCGCGTGTGCAAGCGGCGAGCCTCGAACCTATGGTGCGCAACAATTCGTCGCCGACCGCATGCCCATGCACGTCATTGATCGGCTTAAAGCGGTCCAAATCGATAAACATCAGCGCGAAGGCCGATTGCTCGTGCGATACTAAACCCAGGCGACGCTGCAATTCTTCTAAGAAATGGCGGCGGTTGGCGAGGCCTGTCAGCGGATCGTGGCGCGCAAGCGATTGAGCGCGCGCCTCAGCCGCCTGTCGCTCGCCAATCTCAACTGACAGCGTTTCATTTGCGGTGATCAGATCCTGTGTTCGTTCAATGACCGCCTGCTCAAGGTTGTTGCGCACGACGTCGAGTTCGAGGACCGCTTGGCGTCGATCAAGCTGCGCCTTCACGCGCGCGGTCAACACCCGCAGGTCGATCGGCTTGGAGACATAGTCGTTAGCGCCCGCTTCGAGCGCTTTGGCGACGACGCCACTATCGTCAAGTGCGGTAACGACGATCACGGGAACGCGCTCGGCGTCGAAGCGTGCGCGTATGCCCAACAACGCATCGTGGCCGGGCCGGTCGGGCATCACCCAATCCAACAGCACCAGTTCGATGCTTTCTGCCGCGATCAGATCCTCGACACCGACAGCACTTTCGCGCAACAGAACGTGGTAGCCCCGCCGCTCCAGCCGGCGGCCCAGCATGTCGCGGTTCTGGGCCTGGTCATCGACAAGAAGTATCCGCCCGGCCGTCACCTGCCCTGGCGTATCGTCATCGCCCTGCGCCACGGACATGAAAAACCCCGATTGGGAACACCACAAAACGGCAGTTTACCATGGGGAAGTTGAAACGGTGCTAATGGGTTAGACAGGCAGCCGGGCTTCGCCGGCATCAGGCCGCGTATTTTTCGATCAGGGCAACCAATCCGGCAAAATCCACGGGCTTGGTTGCGAAATCGTCGCAGCCGGCCCCGAGACACTCCAGGCGGGTGCTTTCCATAGCGTGCGCAGTGAGCGCCACGATTTTCACGTCGCTCCCGCCCGGGGATCGGCGCAATGCCCGGGTAGCCTCGATGCCAGACATGATCGGCATGGAGATATCCATCAAGATCAGGTCGGGGGCACAGGCCTTGGCCATCTCGACCGCCTCGGCACCGTTCTCGGCCGTGTGAACCTCATAGCCACGACGCACAAGGCGACGCATGAGCATCTCGCGATTGTCGGGATGATCCTCAGCAATCAATATGCGCATACAGCGCCTCCATTAAGCGATTTTGAGCGCGGCGGCTGGCGCAGCAGCTCCTAGGTTTTCCGTGCGCGAGAACCGTAGCGCGGCGGCGGCAAGGAGGTCACGATCGGCGGGCTTGGTCAGGTGCTCGCACGCGCCGGCTGCGAGCGCTCTGGCGCGAACGTCTTCGATCGAGTGAATGATAACTGGGATACCGGCGGTCTCCGGCGCGGAAAGCGCTTCGAGCACTTGCCAGCCTCCGATCCCGGGCAAATTCAAATCCAGCACGATCAGACTCGGCGCCAAATGGCGGGCGCGCGCCAACCCTTCTTCTCCGGTTGTGGCCGCGATGACTTCAAAGCCGATCCGCGTCAGCGAACGTGTCGCCAAATCGCGCGACGCTTCATCGTCATCGATTAGAAGCACGATACGGCGCAACCCGTGCGCCGGGGCGTTCTCCACGGGATGCGAAAGCGCAAGTCGCGTCACTGGACTGAGCGGCAACATGAGCGAAAACGTGGCGCCTTGCCCTGGCGCGCTTCGCAACGAAACCTCGCCGCCTAGCGCTTCCATGATGCGCCGCGTGATCGCGAGCCCCAATCCCGAGCCGCCGAAGCGGCGCGCCGTCTCCGCGTCGGCCTGGGCGAACGGCGTGAACAACCGCTCTTGCAATTCCGGAGCAATGCCGATGCCAGTGTCGGCGACTTCGATGTGGATAAACTCGCGGCGGCCCTGCGCTTCGCGGCGCGCACTTACTGCAATCTCCCCGTCCGCGGTGAATTTCGCAGCGTTCGAAAGCAAATTGAGAATGCACTGGTTCAGCTTGAATGGATCGGTGCGGATCGCGCCAATTTGTGCGTCGATTTCGACACGGAGCCGATTTCCGTTCTTTGCTGCAGCCGGGGCAATCGTCGCAACCGCCTCTTTGATCAACGCGCCTATATCGGCATCGGCCGGCACGATGTCCGCGCGTCCAGCCTCGATCTTGGATAAGTCCAGAATATCATTGATCAGGCGCAGCAACTGGCGTGAAGCCACCAGCACTCGCTCGATATCCTGCAGTTCATGGTGGCGCGCCTGCGCCTCCGCGTCTTCCTGCAATATCTCCGTGTAACCGATGATCGCATTGAGGGGCGTCCGCAATTCATGACTCATCGAGGTTAGAAAACTCGACTTGGCGGCGTTGGCGGCGTCGGCGGCTTCACGCGCGGCGCTCAAAGTCGCCAAAGTGTCAAGGTAGGCGCCGTTGCGCGCCTTCATCTCAGCCTCAAGCGCAAAAATCTGCTCACTTGCGTCGCTCCCGGCGCCTAGCCGCGCATGCAGCACGTACGCCATCAGCGCGCCGCCGCCGATGGCGGAGATGAAGGCCGTGTCCCAATCAGGCCGTCCGGTGGCGGCCAGCAAAACAGGGATGATCATGAGCGCGCAGCCGAGCGGCGCGGCGCCGGCAATGGCGGTGCGCCTGTCGCCGGACAGGCCGGGGCCGCAGAACCTTACAGCACCCGCAATCAGTAGCACCATAGCCGCGGCGAGGCCCGCCCCCCCGCCATCGAGCGCCAAGGCGATGGGCAGCGCCGCGTAGGCCGACGCGATGGCCGCCGCCCACAGCGCAAGATGCTTGGTAATCGTCCGGGGCAGTTCGAGAATCTCGGCGCGACGATAAATCTCGGCGTCGGCAACGAGGATCGCGGTCATGAGTGCAGCCCAGGCGACCGCTAGATTCTGCTGCAGGATCGCTGCGCCTACACCCCCGACCAGAATTGCCAACGCGATTGTGATCGGCAGCTCGCGCCGCCGCGAATCGGCCGCCAACGCAAGCGCGGGTCGCGGGTCTAGCATTGGGACGACTCCGATTGACGAATTCGGCCCCGAGGCTGCCTTGATTGAGTGAATTTAACCCTAAGTTTCGAAGGCCGCCTAAGCGACGCGATGAAACAGTACGACGCCTGTATTCAGCACGAAGCACCCCACCGAGACCGCGAACAGCCAGGGGAAACCGGCTGCGGCGTTCTTTCGCCGCGCCCTCACCTCCAACAAGCCGCCAACGACCACCAGGATCGCTGAAGCAATCACGATCCAAATTTCATTTTCATGCATAAAATCATGAACTTGAATGAAACCGCGGGATGCGAGAGTAAGCGTTGAGGCAGCGCCCGCAACCGACACGACCCCCACCATGAGCATCGGCAGGCCGCAGCACAACGTGTGCAACCCAACAAGTGCTGCATGGGTCAAGTGCGCGTCCCGGCCCGTCCGCACGACGTTACGTTGTAACATTACAGGAGCCGTAGATCGCTCCCCAGCGCTCGTCAAGCGTCCTTCGCCGGCTACGCTTGGGCTTGCCGCGGAGCCCAATTTGGCCCAGATACCCCACTGAGGGTTGCCGTCATGTGGAATTTGCTGGTCACGATCCGCGATTTTCTCGTTGCGCTCGCGCTCGCCTGGGTCGGCATAACGCTTCAACCCAAGGCAAGCGCGCCGGAGCAGACTGCCTGCGCGGCCGGGGAAGCGGTCGCTTGCGCGCCCGTTCGCGGGGATTGATCAGCGAGCGGCTGCCGTAGCTGGCGTTCGCGCTTGATCGACGCGTGCTGTTGCGTCTTGAGTGGGGGCTGACCGCCGCGCTGGAGGCGGTCGCAGCCCCGGGTGCCGAAGCTCCTATGGAATCGGATGAAGCTCTGCTGCTGACGCGGGCGCGCGGCGTGCCTACAGGACGGCTTGCGCTCGCCATTGCCGCGCTTTGGGTGGTGGGCGCGGCGGCGTGCGCCTTCGCGCTACTTGGGCCACAGCGTTTCTCGTCGCTTGCCACCGTCGAAATTCTGGCGCTCGCGGCAGCAATCTTTTTCCCTGCAGCGATGGCGCTGTTTGCGGCGGCGGCCGTACGCGACAGCGCGCGCGCGCGCGCGGAAGCCACGCGCTTGGCAGACGCCGCCGATCGGCTCCTCAACCCCCAAGCCAGCGCCAGCGAAGCGGCCCGCAGGGTGACATTGAATATGCGCGGCGAGATTGGCGCGCTAGACCAGGCGCTAGAGCACACTTTGGCGAAGTTGCGCGAAGTAGAGGGTCATATCTCGCGCCAGGCGGCGGCAGTTAGCGGCGTCGCCGACCAGGCGAAGGCCGGCGCCAACGTCATGATAAGCGGCATGGAGCGGGAACGCGATGAGTTGCTGCGTATTTCGCAGGATTTGAACAAACACGCGCAGCTGATCGGCGATTCGATATCGCGCCACACCAGTTCCATAGCTGCGGCGGCCAAACAGGCAGAAGCAGAAGTGCGCGCGGCCGATCAGGCGCTCGATCACAGGCTCACCTCCTTTGGCGCCGCAGCTGCGCTGATCAGCGACCGCACGCAGGGCCTGTCGGCGGCGGCACAAGGCAGCGCGGATTCCGCGCTACGCCTCGAGTCTGCCCTTGCGAATGCGCTGGATATCCTGACCAGAGCCGCCGATCTCACTGACGCGGCGCGCCAATCTGCTGAGGCGGCGAGTTTGGCGGCAAACTCCTCCGCCGGCGCCATGCGCGACAGTACCGAGCGGGCCGTCGATGACGCCAAACAGGCGGCAGATCTTATCCGCGGCGAGGCGTTGAGCATCGAGCGCGAGGCGGCCATCGCGCTCGAGCGTTTGCGCGAAGCCGCCGAGGCCGCCCGCGAAGCCGCCGCGGAGGCGAGAGCTGCGGCCGAGGAGGTTCCCGCGCCGAGGTCGACGCCGCGATCCGAGCCGGAAGAGGAATACGATGCCTCGTGGCGCGACGCGCACGATCCGCTTGAGGGCCCCGCCCCGCGCCGAGCCGCAGCAACCCGGGGCGACATGCGGCAAGCGGGCGATGATTGGACCTGGCGGGATCTGCTCTCGTCATCTTCGGTGGATCAGCCGGCACGCCCGCGTCAGCCCCGGCGCGAAGCGGCATCCGAACCAGCTGCGGCCCATTCGCGGCGCCAGGAACCATCGATCCGGCCCGCTGAGCCCTCGCACCCGGTGATCGCCTCAATCGAGGCCGCGGGCCTTAAGCTCGACACGGTATTCTCCCCGTCGGGATTGGAGCGCATTGCGCAGCGCGCGCGCTCGGGCACCCAGGCGCGCCGCCGCGCCGTGCAGGACGCCGCCCAGGATGCGGCACGCCGCTTGAGCGCACACCTCGCCGCCGACGCCGACGCTAACCAGGAAGCCATGCAATTCATGCGCACCGAGGGTGCGCGGATCGCCGACTTGCTGGGGCGCGGGCGCGCAGCGATGAACGCCGAGGCGACCCGGTTGTTTCTGCTGATCGACGCTGCGCTGGGTTGAGCGCGCTCAGAGTGTCGCGTTCAACGCGTGCGCCAAATTTCCTCCAACCACTCCCGGGATGGAGCGCCTCCGGCCTGCGCGCTGGCACGCGCGAGAAACAGGTGCCGCATGATTTCCGCCTGTTGTTCGATATTGTACGAATTAAGCGCCGCCCCATCACGCGCGGTGTAACCGTACGCATGTGCGCCCAGGGCGCCGAGCTTCGCCAAGGGCAGCATGACCCCGCGTTCAGCCTGCCACACATGCGCCAATTCGTGGATGAACCACCCCTGTTCGCTCAATTGCGCGGACGCGAAGTCCATGCGCGCGCGCCATCGGGAAAACACAATGCCGCGCCCAAACGGAACCATTGCGCTGAAGATCGTCGGCGGCAGCCGCCACACCCGCACCCAGCGCCACTGAATTTCCGCGCCGAATACGGATCGACCAAGCTCGATCTCACCCC
The DNA here is from genome assembly GCA_902826035.1 of uncultured Alphaproteobacteria bacterium. GTDB lineage: Bacteria > Pseudomonadota > Alphaproteobacteria > Caulobacterales > Aquidulcibacteraceae > Vitreimonas. The sequence continues at coordinate 1,307 of CADEDG010000009.1, read as the reverse complement.
GGCTCAGCGGCCGCCGCGTGAACGGTTTCATGCATTGTCCGTCAGGCGTCATGCTTGCGTCCATGCCACGGCGAGGTCCACGAGAAAATCCCGACAATAAGCGCGACATGCAATCAGGGGACCGCTAGGGTACGAACATGGCATCACCGCTCGAGGTATTGGTAGGTCGCATCGAGACTTTGAACCTCGATGCGGTCGTCAACGCCGCGAATACGCAATTGGCGCCGGGAACCGGCGTCGATGGCGCCCTACGCGCTGCCGCTGGCCCCGAACTGACCGAGGCAACCAGAGCGCTGGCGCCGCTCGAAATCGGCGCGGCTGTGCTGACGCCCGGTTTCAAACTGCCCGCCCGCTATGTCATCCACACCGCCGCGCCAATCTGGACCCAAGATGGCGCCGAGGGCGAGAAAGTCGCGGGACTGGCGCGCTGCTACCTGTCGGCAATCGCGCTTGCCGAAGAACACATGCTGGCCGCGATCGCGTTCCCCTGCCTGGGCACGGGAAACTATGGTTGGCCGCGGGGCTTTGCTTGCGCCATCGCGATTGCTGCATGCGAAGAAGCCCTGGAGGCAGCGCCGAACGTGAAGCGCGTGGTGTTCTGCTGTTTCACGGAGGCGGATGCGGAATTGTATCGGAAGGGGTTGGGTTGAGGGCTGGGTAAATCGCCAATCATCCTTCGGTGGAGAAGCACCACGCGCGGCGCAGTCAAGCCATAGCGATCCAGAGATCGCGCCGGTGGGTTTGCAGTTTCGAACAGAAAATGGCCGCGCCGACCAACCCTTGATCAGCGCAATTTCGCCGTCTGCCTTGCCCAGTCATCCGGCGCCCGCCGTGGCTTGTGCACGAGGCTCACCAAAACAAAGCTCAGCAGCATAAGCAGATACCAGGCGCCGAGTTTATCGATCGGCACCAGGCGCCAGCCATCGCTTTGGCTTGGATACACCCAAGCGGCGGCGAAAGTGCCGAGGTTTTCCGCGATCCAGATGAAGAGCGCCACCAGCAGATACCCCACCAGCATCGGCAGCCGCCGGGGCGACCGATCGGCTGTGAACACGAACCAAGCGCGACCGAAGATCAGGGCCGAGAACACAAACAGGCCGAGGCGAATATCGATGGTGTAATGGTGCGTGAAGAAATTGACATAGGCGAGGACCGCCAACGCCCAGGTGGTCCAGAGCGGCGGGTAGTTGATGTACCTGATTTCGAAAAGTCGCGTCGCGCGGGCGATATAAGAACCGATACACGCATACATAAAGCCGGAAAACAGCGGCACGCCGCCAATGCGCAGCAGACTCTCCTCCGGATAG
>CADEDG010000008.1 GCA_902826035.1 uncultured Alphaproteobacteria bacterium | reverse complement strand
GATCAGCGAGGGGCCCGCGCCCGGATCGCTTGCGAGCGCGCGCGCCTGCGCCAGCGTGAGCCCCAGGAGCAGCGCTTTCTGCTCGCCAGTGGAGCATTGATCTGCGTCCATGTTCTTGGCGGCGTGACGCGCCAGCAGATCGGAGCGATGGGGGCCGTCGAGTGCGCGCCCTGCGCCAGCATCGCGCCCGCGCATTTCGCGCAGCAGCGCGGCGAAATCATCTTCCACATCGACGCTCTTGGCGCCGCGCTCGAACCGCGCTTCCAGTGCGCCCTCAAGCGCGAGCGCCGCCTTCGGAAACGCCCCATCGGGACGCGCGTCGATCGCGTCCTGCAAACGGTGCAACGTTTCCACGCGCGCCGCCGCGATCGCCGCCCCGTGCGCCGACATCTCCCGCTCCAGGCCACCGAGCCAGGCGTCATCGAACACGCGATCGAGCAGCAGTCGTTGGCGCTCGCGCATGGCCCGCTCATAGGCCGCCGCGGATGCGCCGTGCTCGGTAGCGCGCGCCAACGTCAGACGATCGAAGAAGCGCCGCCGATCTCCAGCAGGGCCGGACCAAATGCGATCCATCGCCGGCGTCAGCCAGGTCATGCGCGCGGCTTCCGCGAGTTCAGCTGCTGTCGCCGGCTGGCCATCGCGCCGCGCCACGCGCTTGACGCCGCCCTCCGGCGTGCGCTCAGCGCCGGCGCCGAGCACAAGGTCTTCTCCGTCTTGAACCACGCGCGCCGAGACCGCCCAGACTTGCGCGCGCATCTCGTCCTCGCCGGCGCGGGCCACATCGGTGAGTGAGGCGCTGCGCAAACCCCGCCCCGGCGCCAGCATGGTGAGCGCCTCGAGGATGTTGGTCTTGCCCGCGCCATTGGGGCCGAACAGGCAAACCGGCCGCGCGTCCAGTTGCAAATCGAGCGCGGCGTGATTGCGAAAATTCGTGAGCGTCAGGCGGGTGACGTGGAGCGTGGCGGTCAAAGTGTCACGTTGGTTCAAGCGAAGCTTATCACACCCGCAACGGCATCAACACGTAGAGCGCGTTCTCGTCGGCTTCGTCGCGCACCAAAGTCGGCGATCCAGAGTCAGCCAGTTCGAACAACGCGGATTCACCGTCGATCTGCTGGGCGACGTCGAGTAAATAACGCGCGTTAAAACCGATCTCCATGCCGTCGCTCGAATAATCGGCGGCGAGATCCTCGGTGGCGACACCGGCGTCCGGGTTGTTCACGGTGAGGGTCACTTTGTCCTTGTCGAGCGCGAGCCGCACCGAGCGCGAGCGCTCCGCCGACACCGTGGCGACGCGGTCCACCGCTTCGGCGAAAATCTTATTGTCGACCTTTAGGATCTTGGAATTTCCCTTGGGAATGACGCGTGCATATTCCGGAAATGAGCCGTCGATCAGCTTGGACGTCAACACCGCGTCACCCAGCGCGAAGCGTATTTTCTGCGGCGAAACCGCGATTTCAACCATGTCTGCTGCGTCATCGAGCAAGCGCTTCAACTCGTTGATGGTCTTGCGTGGCACGATTACGCCCGGCATGCCCGGCGCTCCCTTGGGCGCAGCGGTGTCGGCAAGCGCCAAGCGGTGACCGTCGGTGGCGACTGCGCGTAGCGACGCTTCTCCATTGGCGTTGGTGACGGTGTGAAAGAAGATGCCGTTCAGATAGTAGCGGGTCTCCTCCGTCGAGATGGCAAAGCGGGTCTTATCGACCAGACGCGCGAGCTCGGTGGGTTCGACCTCAAAGCGCGTCTCAAAGCCGTCTGACGGCATGGATGGAAAATCGCCGGCCGGCAAAACCGGCAAATGCAGACGCGATTTGCCGGCGGAAATAAACAGTCTGGGATCGTCGCCGCTCACTTCGAATTTGATCGCCGCTTTGTCGGGCAGTTTGCGGACGAAGTCGTAGAGATAATTGGCGGGCGCCGTGGTTTGGCCAGCGCGCTCGACCTCCGCCGGCGCCGCCTCGGCGATTTCGATGTCAAGGTCTGTCGCGGTCAAACGCAAATGGTCACCTTCGGCGGCCATGAGCACATTGGAGAGAATAGGAATCGTATTTCGCCGCTCTACGACGCTTTGAACGTGGTTCAGCGCTTTGAGGAGCGCCTGGCGCTCAATCGTCAGCCGCATTGCTTCATCCCGACCTCTGGCGCCCCTCCAGCTTCAGACGCCGGAGAGCGCATATGAAACGACCCCCGCTTCGGAGGCTGAGTCGCCTCTTCGCGGGGGTCGGAAGCTAGCAGCGCCTCGCCACGGTCCCAAGCCCAATTTGCAAGATTTTGAGGCGGGTACCGGCAACAGCTACAGGATGAGGGCCGCTCAGGGCTCGCGACGCACCGCGCGCGCGACGTTTTCGATCTCAGCCCGGAACGCCGGGTCTTGCTCGACCATGGCGGCGATGCGGTCACGCGCATACATGATGGTGGTATGATCGAAACCGCCGAAACGCTGGCCAATGTCGGGCAGGGAGGCGTGGGTCATCTTGCAAGCGAGGAACATCGCCACTTGCCGCGGGCGCGCTACCGCGTGGCGACGTGTACGCTCCAGCAATTGTTGGAGACTCATATTGTAGTGCCGAGCCACAACTTTCTGAACAAGTTGTACAGTGATGCGCTTTTCGGCGGCGTCGCTGAGCTTGTTTTGCAGGGCGTTGGTTGCGGCTTCTAATGTCACTTCAGTGCCTCCCGAAATTTTCCACTCAATGAGCAATTGGCACACCGCGCCATCGAGTTCGCGGCCGGTCACATGCATACGCTCGGCGATGAAATCAAGCGCCTCTGTCACGACGCTGAAGCCGGGCGATGTGATGGCGTGATGGCGCATGCGCATGTCGAGAATGCGGCGGCGCAGTTCGGCGTCGGGCTCGAATATTTCGCACGACGCCGCGCCTTTCAGCTTCGAGCGCCATGCATCGTCGAGACCCTCAAGCCCCTCAGCGCCATGATTGGCGGCGAGCACGACCTGACCGCCGCGGCGCGTCACATCGTACATAGTGTCAAACGCTTCGGTTTCCGTCATCTTTTTCCCGCAAATGCGGTGAAAATCGTCGATCAACAGCAAGTCGGGCGCGCGCACGAATTCCTTGAACGCGCTCGAATCGCGCTTCTTGTGCAGAGCGCTTTGGAAACCTTCCAGATAATCCTGGCCCGTCATCAAGAGCACCTTGCGCTCCGGCGTACGCAATTTCGCCTCGTGCGCAATCGCGGCCAAAAGGTGCGACTTCCCGCAGCCGGGTGGGGAATGCACGAGCCAGATGGGAAACGCTACGCCGGCGGCGGCCGCAATCATCTGCGCAACCGTCAGCGCGCGATGATTGGAGGAAGCGGCGCAGAACGTTTCAAAGGTGAGCGACTGAGCCTGAGCGCGATCAGCCGTCGCCAATGCTTGCGGCCGGCTGGTGCGGTCGTCCACCAAGGCGCGAACGTCTTCAGGAAATTCCTCTTCCAGGAGAATCTCAACCGGTCCCGCCTTGGACTCGTGGGCGCGCAAACGCGCTTCCAGCCGATGTTGAACCTGCTGGCGCAGCCGCTCCTGCGCGACGCGCGATCCGGTGCGAAACAGCAGCGACCCATTCCATTCCGCAACGAAGCGGAGCGGATCGATGTAGGAGCGAAAGAAATCCGCCCCGAACTCTCCCAGAAGCTCTCGGCGCACCATTTCGTAGGCGCGATTAATGCCAAAGCCAGCTGACCCGCCGCTGGCGGCGTCGTTGCCCTGTTCCATAGCCAACCCCTTGCTAAGAACTTATGATTATTGACGTTTCATTGCTCCGCCCCGGAGCAATTAGAACTTGCGGACAAACCTCCCCGACCAGCGCGAGACGACCTCGTCTGGAGCAAACGCACTGCGTTTCCTGAAGATGCGCCAAGCGATCAGCTCGCCTAACGAACGAAACGATGCGCCGAAAATGGGGAGCGGGTCAAGGGAGGCGATGTTTACTTTTTCGAGATAATCCACACCTTGCGTGCAACGACGTTATCTATCTGAAAATAAACAAAATTCGCTGTTTTTTCGAGAGATTTTTGGACGCCGGACACGGCCAAATATTCACCGTTTCCAAACAGTGCTGTAGCCGAATTGAGATAGTGGCGGGCGCGCGTCCAGGTCGCCTAGAACGCGCAATAAGGCAGCAGGCCTATTTGCCGGCGAGGGCGGCGACGCGCTTGGAAAGCCGCCCCACTTTGCGGCTGGCGGTGTTCTTGTGAACCACCTTCTTGCTCGAGGCGCGCATGGTTTGGGATTCGGCTTCCCGCAAAGCTTCCTGAGCCTTCTTGGCGTCGCCAGAGGCGATCGCCTCTTCCACGGACCGCCAGGACGAGCGCATGCGCGTGCGGCGCGCCTTGTTGACCACCGTACGGGTAATGTTGCGGCGCTCTGCCTTCTTTGCGGACTTGGTATTCGCCATGGCGATATGGGTTCCAGGATGTGATTTCGGATGCGAAGCGCGGGGCTATAGCCTCTCCCCAAGTCGTCGTCAAACTACCTGTTCTTGAACGCAGGCGGCCGCTTTTCGATGAAAGCCGCCATGCCTTCCTTCTGATCCGCTGTGGCGAAGAGCCCGTAGAACAACCGCCGCTCAAGCTTGAGGCCTTCGTTCAGCGGCGTCTCGAACGCCGCGTTCACCGCTTCTTTGTTGGCGATGGCGGAGAGGCGTCCCATCGACGCGATTGTTTTCGCTATCGCCAACGTCACTTCCATCAGCTTGTCTGCGGGCACGATGCGCGCGACCAGTCCCGCGCGTTCAGCTTCAGCAGCGTCCATCATGCGCCCTGTGAGGCAAAGATCCATCGCCTTGGCTTTGCCGACCGCGTGCGTCAGACGCTGCGAGCCGCCCCAGGCGGGCATGACGCCAAGGGTGATCTCCGGCTGGCCAAACTTTGCGTTATCGGCCGCGACGATGAAGTCGCACATCATCGCGAGTTCGCAACCACCGCCGAGCGCATAACCCCCGACTGCGGCAATAATCGGCTTCCGGCAGCGCGGCACGCGCTCGAGATTCGAGAACGGATCGCGCCCGTAGAAATCGGCGAAACTTCCATCGGCCATCTGCTTGATGTCGGCACCGGCGGCAAAGGCTTTTTCCGAGCCCGCAAGGACGATGCAACCAATCGCATCGTCAGCCTCGAATGCATCGAGAGCAGCGTTCAGTTCAGCGATCAGCGCATCGTTTAAAGCGTTAAGCGCTTTAGGGCGATGGAGGCGAATGATTCCAACGCCAACATCGATTTCGACGAGGATGTTTTCGTATGTCATGGTGTGAGGGAATGCGCGGGGTACGTCCGAAAATCAATATCGGACCTGGACGCCGCTCGATCGCAGCCCCGGCAACACCGCAGCGGACGCCGGCGCTGAACGCAACCGAGGTCTTGGCAAAAATCCGGAAGGATTGGTGGGCGCGACAGGGATCGAACCTGTGACCCCTACGATGTCAACGCTACTGAGCCAGCAAATACCAGTGCGGATGAGCGCAGACAAGCCCTGCATCTGTCTGAGTGTTTTGGCTTTTTCAGGAGCGACCCCTACGACGAACACCCCTCAAAACAGACCAATGCGGACCTGTTTTGCTGGCTCATTGCTGGCTCAGAAACTGCATTAGCCAATTGGTGGGAAAACAAAAATGGCCAACTCGCAAGCAACGCGCGTACGCTTTGCACAGACCTTTGTCGACGCCGCTGACGCCGGCGGCCAGAAGCGCGCGCGCTATTGGGATACGGGCGTCCCGGGCCTGGTGCTTAACGTCACCGACAAGGGCGCCAAGACTTACGCGGTGATCTACCGGGACCTCGAAGGTCGCCAGCGCGAGCCCCGCGTTGGCGATGCACGAATCGTCACGCTCAAACAAGCACGCACCGCCGCGCTTGACCTCCTGGCGGGCGCGCAGCTTCATGGGCGCGACCCCATCGCCGAACGCCGCGCCCAGAAAGCAGCGGCAGAAGCGCGTCACGAACGCACGCTGGAGAAACTTTCGGGGCCCTATTTCGTCGATGCCGATCTTCGAAAGGCGCCCTCTCGCATGAAGCTGGAGAAAATCAGCTATCGAAAACACATCCGCCCACGCTTCGGCGACACGCCTGTAACCGAACTTGCCGCCCCGCCGATCGCCGATGCCTTGGCTGAGGTCGCCGACGCAGTGGGGTTCTCAGCCGCCAACACCATGCTTGAAGTGATCCGGCAGATGCTGGGCTTCGGCGTCAAAAGGGGCTGGGTGGAGGCGAACGTCGCCTTTGGCCTCAAGCCGTACCCCAAGAACAGCCGTGAACGTGTCGCCAGCACCGCGGAACTGCGCAAAATCTGGATGGCGCTGGAGAACACGATTGCGGAGGGTCGCGCCGACGCCACCTCCGCCGCACGCGCCGCCCAGCTTGCAATCTTAACGCTGCAAAGACGAGGCGAAGTCGCTGGCGTCCACTGGAGCGAGATCGACTGGGAAGCCAGACTTTGGACAATTCCGGGACCGCGCACCAAGAACAAGAAAGGCCCCCACGCGGTGCCGCTCTCAGACGCGGCGATCGAAGTGCTTCGAGCCGCCTTTGCATCACGAAAGGAAGACTTCGCATTCCTCAATAGAGAAGGCGACGAGCTCGAAGCGAAGGTGCTCACCCGTTTCTTCGCACGCCTCACGGATGGGATCGGCGTGAAGAGCTTCACCGTTCACGACCTGCGTCGCACAGGCGCCACGATGCTGACCTCGGAGCATCTCGGCGTGATGGGTGAGGTCATCAGCCGGATTCTCAATCACACGCCGCCCGGGCCCGCGATCACGAGGGTGTACAATCGCAATACCTACCTTCCGCAAAAACGGACCGCCTTGGATTTGTGGGCGACAGAGGTAAAGCGGATCGTCGAAGCCGCCGCCCGAGAGCCGGTCAAGGCAGCCTAACTCCTGGCCGATGTCGCTCGACGAACAAGATGCGTGACGCTGCAACGACTATGAGTAGTGGGCGCGCAAGGTTTCACAACGGTGCGCAAGCCGCTCAACCAAGCGACGCAAGACAGGCGTCCGCAGGCCTGCACGCTCGCACTGACGAAGCACGCGGGTAGCCGCCTCCGGCGCCGTCATGACGATCTCTCGCACGTGGCCCAGGGCGTCAGCTGGCGGATAGCCACACAGCCGCGCAGCTTTCTCCCAATGTATAGGCGCCACGCTCCGCCACCGCCCTTCGCCGCCAATCGTCATGGCGAGTTTGCGGGTTTTCTCCAGGTCGTAGGGCAACATGCTGTTGATGTCGTAAAGCGGGGCCAGACGATAGCGGCCACCCGTGTCGATCAGTACGCTGAAATTCTTGCCGTGAGCGTCCGGCCCCAGGATCACAAAATTAAAGGCGCACGCACGCATGAACCGCGCCCTGTCTGTCGCCGAGTCACCACTTCCGGCAAGCAGATTCATGATATCCTGCATGCCTGGCCCGCCCTCAGCCTGGTATTTCTTGGCGGGATCGACACCCATGGCCTGGCACATGTCTTCCTGGTGGATTCGTACGACGCGACCGCCAGATTCAGTGAGCGGCGCGCGCCTGCCGTTACGTATGCGTAAGCGGTCATAGCGGGCAGTGACAATGTTGGGCTTGTTGCCGATCAGCTCCACTGAGGACTCGCAAGTCTTGAGGTCCAGGGCTTGCGCGAGCCGCAGACAAAAATGCTCGTTCTCGACTTGGCCTTCGAGCCCCGGCATCGGCGGCTTAATAATGTGCGTCGAAGGCGTGCGGCCGCGCGGCTCATACCATTTGCCGTTCACCCAGCAGACCGCCTTCTTCGCCTGGGCGCCCGCCAAACTGAAGAACCCAGCATCCTCACTTATGTTGAGCGGCCCGTGATTGGCGACAATGTCCTCGAGGAAACGAGCAAGCCTTTCCTCGGAGATTTGCACCACGCCTTCCCTGCTCTTCAGGGCTTGAAGCCGATTGGGCGGCGCCATCTGCACGGCGCCTGCCAAATCCTCACCCACGGCGGCGACCAAGGCGAACGCGCTTCGAACCGAGACAGCGTGCGAGGAGGCGATCGCGGCGAGTGCGGATGGGCGATCGGGCAACAAACCCCAAAGATAATTGGTAATGATCGTATGGCCGTGCTCGGCGACCCCGAGTGGCATCGAAAGCGACAGCGGGAAGGCGTCGATGCTCTCGCGCCATTCATCGTCATAGACAAAGCGCAACCGGCCATTGGCGGATTGGAGGATGGCGCCAAGCTCCCGGTCGTTCACCAGAACGCGGAGTTCTTTAGTCATCGACAATGCTGTCTATGTCGGTCACCCGTTTGGGCTTCACGGGCCGCTCGGCGCCGGGCGCCACTGCCGCCATCCCCGCCGTCAGTTGAATTCCCAGTTCGTTGAAGACTCGCAGCACTAGCCCCAGCTGAAGCGTAGGTTTGCCGTTTTCGACATGGGAGACCCAGCGCTGAGACACCCCTAGCCTCTCGGCGAGTTCAGTCTGCGTCAGTTCATGTTCGCGGCGGTACCCTTTGACGAGGGCGCCGACATCCTCCGGGCGGGCTATTCGAGTTGACCTCATGCGCACCAACTTATAACCGCTCGATCTTAATTTCAAGTTATGATCGCTCGATTATGTCCAGCTCTTATAATCGATCGATCATCAGGGCGCCTGCATTGGCGCATGCGCCTTGCGACGCATCCTGCGGTGCTTGGCTTCCACCGAGTTGCGAACGACGCCTTCACCCCAAAGGAATTGATCTAGGTCAGCCTGATGGTAGCGCGGATCGCGGCCAAGGCGCGCCGAATAGGGCGGCCCCACGCCGATCTGACGCCATTTCGCGAGCGTCGATACCTTCACGCCAAGATAGCCCGCTGCCTCCTGCGCAGTTAGTCCGCGCCCTGTTCGGCCCGATGGTTCATCGCTCATCTTTCCCCTCCTTGCCGGTAGGGCCTGAGCTGAATATCTCGCGTCACCAGCACGCGAACCGGCGAGCCCTCGCGGATGCGCAGCGTTGGGCGTACGGTCAGTTCGCGATCGATGATGCGCGCGCCAGTTTGCGCCGCTTGCTGCGCCGCCGCGTCGCCGAGGCTTTGGCTGAGCGAGGCGCCATCGCCTTCATCCTCGCTTTCGTTGGCGACAACGGAGATGATAGCTGAGAGCCCGATCGCGCCGGCGAGGCGATCCAAATGATTGTCGGTGCGATCCGACAAACCAGAGGCGCCCGATGCATCGCTGGCCTCCATCTCTTGCAGATTGATGCTCCAGCCGTTGGGCAGGATGAGGCGGTTCCACACCAGCAGGATGCGGTGATCGCCGTAGCGCGCATTGTTGGCGTATGTGCCGATCAGGCGCGACCCCTGCGGGATCAGCAGATGATCGCCGCTGACGCTGTCATAGACTGGCGCGGTAACTTGCGCGATCACGCGCCCTGGAAGATCGGAATTGAGCGCCGTCACCAAGGCCGCTGGGATTGCGTGACCAGCTTGCAGTTCGTAGCGGGAGCGCGGCGGGGTGAGCCGCGCGTCGAGCCGATCTGTTTCTTGCTGCGGCGCCGCGCCTGCGGGCCGTTCGCCAAACAACAATGGCGAGGTTCGCGCGACCTGTTCTGGATCAGGCGGCTGCGCGCCGCCCGCAGCGCCTTCAATTGCTGGCGCTGATGTGTTCGCCCACGTCGGATCGCCGGGCGGCATCAGCATTGTGGGTTCGGCGGCGAGCTGTTCGTCGATCTGCCCGCGCGGCAAATCCGCGCTCGAATAGTCCGACGATGCCTGCTGGATCGATTCCGGCGGCCCGCCCGCCGCGGCGACGGCGGCCTGGGCGGCATCGCCGCGCCGGTCGGGCCGTTCCGACAGGCCGCTCACCAGCGCGAAGGCGATCACAATTCCGGCCGCCGCCGTTCCCGCGAGTAACACGTTGCGGGAAAGTCGTTTCGGCGACGGCGGGCGCGCGCGAATGGCGATGTCGGGCGCGGCTTCTGTTGGCGTGCTCATGAGCCTGCCCTTTCACGGTCGATGCGCACGACGATCCGCGCGCGCGTGCCGAGGCGAAGTTCGGCGCGGTCGAACACGCGGTCGATCATGTAGCGCTGGCCTTGCACGCGGTAATTCACCAGTTCGGCGCCTTCGCCGGTGACGATGAACAATGGCGGCATGTCGGCAGCGGCGACGCCGGGCGCGAACTCGATCCAGGTGCGCCGCCCATCGTCGAACACCCGTGTCGGCGACCAGATCGGCGTGCCCCCGCGTACGGTGCGGATGCGATAGGCGAAATTGAGCCGATCGACCGGCGTGCCGGCGATGGTGGGGCCGAGGGCTTGGGGATAGGACCACGCCACTTGGGCGGAATAGGCGCTTCCCGCTTGCGAGACCGCTTCGATCAAATACGTGCGGCGGTCGGTGATGAGCACGATATTGGTGCGCAGGCCCGTCGCGTGCGGCTTCAGCAGCACAATGGTGCGCGGATCGCTCTCGGTTTCGGCAATGGCCTCGGTCACCATCCAGCGCGAGGTGTCGCCGGCGGCGATGTCGGTCAGCGTCTCGCCCGGCTCCAACAGGACCGTCGAGACGTAATTGGGGTTGGTGTAAAGCTCGTAGAGCGCGCCCGGCTCGTAAGCAAACACATGCCGGGCGGCGTCGAAGCCGTCCGGAGTCGGGCGCTGCCGCGCGGCTGTATTGGCGGCGGCAAGCGCTTCGAGAGGGCTCGGTGTCCGGCCGCGCCGTGTTTGCTGCGGCGGTTCTTGAACCGGCGGCGGCGGATCGGCGGCAACTTCAAGCGTGCCGAGCAATTGCGCCGGGGGCTCGACGCCGTCGCCTTCGGCAATCGGCACGATCTCGGTAGTGGCGCAGGCGGCGAGCGCGCTCGATGCGATGAGCGTCATGAGGAAATGCGGTTTCATCGTTCGCGGCTCCAGCTGAACTCGGAAATGAGCAGCCCGAGCGGGTTGTTGGCGATTTCATCGGCATTGCGCGGGGCCTGCGTCGTCACGGTGAAGACGCCGGTGAACACTTGGCCGTCCGCGGTGCCGGTGGCGTTGGTCGCGCGCTCGACCCAGCTGACTTCCCAGGCATGGTCAGAGCGGGCGATGATGGAGCGGATATGCACAATCCGCCCGACGCGCCCGAGCGAGAGGAACGGATCGTCAGCGCGGGCGATCTCGGTCAATTGAGCGGCGGCTTGCGGGGTGAGAAAGCGGTACGCTTCGAGCCAATTCTCGCGCAACACCACGCCATCGGTGGGCAGCGAGCGCACCAGGCGCACGAAGCGCCCAAGATGATGGGCGATCTGCGCCTCCGTGGGCGACCAGCGCCCATCAGCGGCGCGCACATTCATAACCTGGCCTTCGGGGCTGACCTCGACGACGTGAACGAAAGTGCGTTTCTGCAGCGCGACCGCGGTGAGCGAGACGCCGAGCACGGCGGTGAGCCCCAGACACCCGAACGCGATCGCGCGCCAGCTTCGCGCCGACAGCACGGCCGAGCCCATGCGCGCGTCCCACTCCTGTTGCGCGCGCCGGTACGGCGTGTCGGCGGGTTCTGGCGCGAAATTCTTCGCCGGCGATCTGAAAGGAAAATTCATGGACGTCCCCCGTTTGGATTGGATGGTCTGGGTTGCATGGCCGCGTAATTGACGGCGCTCTTGGCAGCGCCCGAGGCCCCACCGCCCGACGAGGGGCTGCGGGGGCGCGAGCCGCCGATCATGCGGCCCGCGGCGCCGGCGAGGGCACGCGCGCCGCCAATCATGGTGCGCGTGGCGTGCGTGGCGACATAGCCGGCCCCGATTGCGGTCACCGCGCCGCCGACGCCGGCGCGGTAGGCGTCATTGCCGGCAAGATGGGGCTGGCCTTGCACCACTTCGCTGGCGAGCTGCGGCCCGAACCACGCCAGAGCCAGCACGGTCAGGCCAAACAGCAGCACGTTGAGCGCGCCGCCTGCGTCAAGTGTGAGCGTCGCCGGCAACGTGTTGACGAAGGTGATCGAGACCGAGGCGATCAGCGCCAGGATGAAGAGCCGAATGGCGCAGCCCGCGACCCAGCCCAGGGGCCGTTCGGCGACCCAAGCGGTGCCGTTGAACACGCCCCAGGGCAGCGCCACGAACGCCGCGAGCGATCCCAGCTTGAAGGCGATCAGCGACACGAACAGCTGAAGCGCCAACACGAAGAAGCCTAGCGCAACGAAGACCGCAGCCAGGAAGATCGTCGCCATTGGCAGGGCGTCAGTGAAGATGTTCATGCCTTCCGACAGCGCGAGCGTGCGTCCGAACAATTCGGTGCCGATCTGGCCGACGCGCCCTGGATTGTGCAACTCGGCCATGGTCATGGCGCCGCCGCCGGCTTGCAGACCCAATTGCGCGCCCGATTGCACGATCGCGGTGGCGAGGTAATTCCAGTTGTTGACCAGGAACGCGAACAGTCCAACGAACAGCACCTTGCGGAAGAAGGGCGCCATCGGCGCTTCGCCGGCAAGCGCCCATTGCGCGCCGGCGAGCGTGATCGAAATCGCGATCAGCGCATTGAGCACATAGGTCACATCGCCCTGGATCAGGCCGAAGCCGGAATTGGCGATGGCCAGGAATTGATCCAGGAACGAATTGAGGTTGGTCGCGTCCATGGCGGCGCCTTAATTCTCGAACGCCGACCGCGCCGGATCGGGCGCAGCGGTGGTTTCGGTCGGAAAAGCGCGGCGCTGGATTTCGCGGGCGCGCTCCTCGCGTGCCAGCCGCTCCATGCGCTCCACCTCGAGCGCGCGGCCCTGCGCGATCAAGAGCGCATGGATTTCGGCGAGCTGCGAAGCCTGGATGCCGAGGAGCTGGTTGCCAGCTTGGATGGCGCCGGTTTGGCCTTCGCTCCCGGCGGAGGATTGCAGAGCCCGATCGATGCGCCCACGCGTCTCACCGATTACGCGTACGGCACGGGCCTCGGCTTCCATGGCGCGTTGCAAGCTGGCGCGGGACTCGGCCATCCAAGCATCGGATTGGCCGAGCACGTCTTCGAGATCGAACTCTTCCCAGGTTTCGGGATAGAGCGTGCGCAAATCCTCGCCCAAGCTTTCCACATCGAAGGCGATGCCTTGCGCGGTGTCGAACAGCGCGCGCGCTTGCCCGATGGATTGCGACAGTTCCAGGGACAATTGCAGCGGGTTTGCCCGCAGCATGGCCGTCGCCTGCTCGATCTGACGGATCTGATTGCGGACCTGTTCGAGCGCGCGGGCGGCCTGCATCAGGTTCTGCACGTAATTGGTGGGGTCATAGACCGTCCACTGCGCATGCGCCGGCGACGCCGCCAGCGTCGCGGCCAGCGCGGCGCTGGTCAGAAGTGAGATCAGACGTTTGTGCATGTTGTTATCCCCTTATTCGGCTGCAACGAGGGCGGGCGGCGTGTCGGCGTGAATGGATTTGGTGTGACTCTTGAAGCGCCGGATGGCGGCGGCGGCATCAAAGAGCCCCCGCGCCTCCAGCCACGCAGCGGCGAAATCGCGGGCGTCATGGCGCTTCAACACCGCGTCCATGGCTTGATGATCTTCCGGACGCGAAGCGCCGACAAAAGCCAGCGCGGCAGCGCCCAAGCCCAACTCAAACAACCGGCAGCCGTCGCGGCTGACGAGGTAATAGTCGCGCTTGGCCGTAGCGTTGCCGATCAGGTCGATCTGCCGGCCGTTCAATCCGAGCTTTTCGTAGAACGCGCGCGAGCGCGGTTCACGGGCGCGATCATTGGGCAGGAAGATGCGCGTCAAGCACGCTTCGATGATAGTGGAGGCGATGGCGCTGGCTTCCACGTCGGCCAATTCCTGGCTCGCGAACACCACGGCGACGTTGCGCTTCCGCAGCGTTTTCAGCCAATCCTGGATTTGCGCGGCGAAGAACGCGTCCTTCAAGAACAGCCAGGCTTCGTCGAGAATGAGCAAGGTGGGTTTGCCGTCGAAGCGGCGCTCCAACACGTGGAAGAGCGCGGCCAATACGGCGCCGGCGGCGGCCGGTCGGCGCATGAGATCGTCCATCTCGAACGCCTGCACGCGACCATAGCCCAGCGATGAGCGTTCGAGATCGATGAGCCGCCCATGCGGACCCGCATGGGTGAAGGGCTCCAAAGCGGCGCGCACGGAAGCGTCCTGGACGAGCGCCATATAAAGAGTGAGCGTGCGGTCCTCGATTGGACGCCCCGCCAGAATATCGAGCGCGCGCCAAAGCTCCGCGCGCATTTCAGGCGTCACCGCGACATTGGACGACGCAACCAGGCCTGCGATCCAGTCCAGCGCCCAGGCGCGTTCCTCCGGCTCGTGAATGCACTCAAGCGGCTGAAGCCCCAGCGCATCCTCTTCGCCCAGATCGAAAAAATCACCGCACAGGCCAAGAATGGTCGCGCGCGCCGAGCGGCCCTTGTCGAAGAGATAGACCTGAGCGTCCGGGTAACGCAGCCATTGTGCCGCCAGAGTAGCGAGCAGCACCGATTTGCCCGCGCCAGTCGGACCCACGATCATGGTGTGGCCAACATCGCCGACATGGAGATCGAGCCGGAACGGCGTTGCGCCATCCGTGGCGGTCAACATCAAGGGTGGCCCGTCGAGGTGCGCATTGCGCGCGGGTCCCGCCCACACTGCGCTTGTCGGCAGGAGGTGGGCGAGCGAAGGCGTCAACAGGATCGGCCGGCGCACGTCGGCATAGGCCGAACCGGGCAACGACCCGAGCCAGGCTTCGACGGCGTTGACGGTCTCGACCTGAGTGACGAAACCCAGACCGTCGGCGACCTGCTGCACTTGCCGCACCGCCTCAACGGCTGCGTCCTCGCTTTGCTCGGCGATGGTGATGGTGAGCGTGGAGTAGCCGGCGCTCACCGCGTCGGCGCCCAATTCCTGCAAAGCGAGATCGGCATCGGCGGTTTGATTGGCCGCGTCATTGTCTTGGAGCGCGCTCTCTTCCTTGAACATTGCCTCGCGCAGCATGGTGGCGAGGCCCTTGCGCTTGGAGTGCCAGCGCTTGCGTGTCTTCTCGAGTTCGCGGCGCGCTTCTTCGCGATCGAGCGGCAGATAACGCGTCACCCAGCGATAGCAGATCGGCAAGCGATTGAGCGCATCGAGCAGTCCCGGCTCGGTCTCGGAAACAAAACTTCGAACTGAAACGATCTTGAGGTGCTTGGTCCCAAGCTTGGGCGCGAGGCCACCGACGAGCGGGGCGTCGGGCAATAGCGCATCGAAATGAAACGGCGTCGCCGGCACCGCGACCCTATGCGGCCGATCGGAAATGCAATCGTGCAGATAAGTGAGCGTCGCTTCGTCACTGAGCCAGCATGCTTCCGGCATCAGCACTTCCAGCAGCGCCAGGAGTTGATCGGTCTCTTGGGCAAAGCGTTCGAGGTGGACTCGGTAATCGACGCCCGCGTTGTTGTGGGCGTCGCCGCCCTCGAACAGCACGCTTTCGAGCTTGCCTTGGCGCTCGGCAGGCGGGAGCCAGGTGAGCGTCATGAAATAGCGGCTCTCGAAGCGCGCGCCCGCAGTCTCGAATACTTGCCGGCGTTCTTCGTCGATCAGCCACGACAGCGCGTCAGGCCAGACACTGTCGGGATAGCCAGGCGCCGGCGACCGCCGCGCTTCCACATGCAGGCACCAGCCCGAGCCGAAGCGTTTGATCGCGTTGTTCACCCGCCGGCTGGCGCCGTCGAGTTCGGCGAGCGTCGAAGAATCGAGATCAGGCCCACGGAATTGGAGCGTGCGCTGGAAGGCGCCGTCCTTGTTGAGGACGATACCCGGCGCGACGAATCCCGCCCACGGCAGATAGTCCGCGAGTTTGGCGCCGGTTGGCTTGTAAGGACGAAGATCGAGCATATCTCTTCTCACACCGCGAAATAGACGGGCTTGGCCAAATGGCGCGGCCATGTTTCCAGGAACCAGGGATCGCGCGCTGCCGCCCAAGCTGCTGCGCCTTGCAACACCATCCAAAGCGGCAAGCCGATGAAAGGTTGCTGCAGACCGAGCCCGATCGCTGCGCCCAATGTGGCGTTCAGAATCGCGAAGGCGCGCGGCACGCCGCCCATCAGGATCGGGCGCGTCAGCGAGGTCCGCAGCGGCAGGCGATAGGATTCGAGATCGGCGCTCATGGCTTCAGATCAATGCGCCGCCGGCGAAGCCGAAGAAGTCGAGGAAGAACGAAACCGCCGCGAACATCACCGCGATGCCGAGACCAACGAACGCCAATTTGCGCACGCCGCCGCCACCCTCGGAGAAGATGATGGTGACACCGGCGATAACGATGGCGATCACCGCCGCGGCGCGCGCGACGGGGCCGGTGATCGAGTCCACGACCTGTTGCAATGGACCTTCCCAAGGCATGCCGGAGCCGGCCGCGTAAGCGGGCGCGGCGAACGCGAGCGCGGCTAACGTGAGGCCCGCGAGTTTCGCGGGCTGAAACTTCGACATCTTCATTGCACTTCTCCTTTGGGGCTGATGATTTCCGTAATCGCGCGTCCGCCCCGCCCCTCAGAAGGGTTCAAGCGCGCGATGAAGACGACGAGATCGACCGCCGAAGCGATCAGGCGCTTCGGCGGCTGCGGCACGGCCTCCATGCAGAGGTCCTCTAACCGCGCCAGCGCATCGCCTGCTGAATTGGCGTGCAATGTGAGCAGCCCGCCGGGGTGGCCGGTATTCCAGGCCTTCAGCACTTCGAGCGCGGCGCCGTCGCGCACTTCGCCGACGACAATGCGGTCGGGGCGAAGGCGCAAGGTCATTTGCACCAGGTCGCGCATTGTAACCGCCGGGTGCGTGCGCTTGGTGAGCAGCTGCACCGCGTTGGCGCTGGCGATCTGGAGTTCGGCGGTGTCTTCAAGAATAACCACGCGCGAGGTCGTGAACGCAGGTTCCGCCAACAGCGCATTGAGCAAGGTGGTCTTGCCCGAACCGGTGCCACCGGCGACGACGATGTTGCGACGCTCGGCGACGGCTTGGCGGAGCAGGCTCACTTGGCTTTCGCTCGCCACACCTTGGCGCAGATAATCGTCGAGCGTGAAGATCGAAGCTGGCCGCTTGCGCACGGCGAGAATGGGCGCTGCCGTAAGCGGGGGCAGCACCGCCTGTACGCGCGCTGCGCTGTCGGGCAGGATCGTCGCCAGCATCGGGCGGTCCACACCCACGGTTTCGCCAGCTTCGTGCGCCAGCAACCTGATCGCCGCTTCGCAATCGGAGGCCGACAAGCGGGCGCCGGTGTCTTCAAGCCCAGTGCCCACACGATCGAGCCAGACCGCGCCATCGGCATTGACCAGCGCCTCGACCACGTCGGGCGCGGCCAGCGCCTTGGCGATCTCAGGCCCAAGCGCGCGCTCCAACGCCGAACGCCGGCGCGCACGCGGGAGGGCGCGGATGTCGACGCCGGCGCTCATGCGCTCGCTCCCATTTCATGCGCGGCGCCCTTGCCGGCTTCGTCTGCGCCATTCAACGCGCTCGCGGCTATGGATTGGCCGGGGGTCAGGCCTTTCATCAACAGATCGAGAAAGCGGTCGAACCGCGCCGCCGCACTTGCGGCGGCGGCCTGCGCCTCGACGTCGTTCATGGGTGGATTGTATTCAAGCCAGACCCGCACGAAGAGCAGCAGGCATTCTTTCATCAGCGCCTGGTCGTGCAGGAGCTTATCGAGCCGGAGTTCGACGCGGTTGAGCTGGCGGCGCTGGGTCTCGCGTGCTGCGCTGCTTGCCTGGTCGGCATTGCCGGTCACACGCGTACGCACGGCTTCGGCAATGATCGAGGATTCCGAACGCCCGAACGCACGCGCCAGCCGTGTGACCTCGCGGGCGAGATCGGGTTCGAGATAGGTTTTAATCGCACTGGTGCGCATGGTTGGTCAGACTCCCGTGAGGATTGTGGGCGCGGGCGCCGGCTCAGTTGGCGGATTGGCGTTCGGCGCATCGGCGCCGGTTGGATCGCTACGCGGCGGCGGCGCAGCCGCGCGCAATCCCGCCGCTGCCCGCTCCGAATTGGAGAGCGCGAACAGATCGCCTTGCGTGGAGACCAGCTCGACCCGTACCGCGCCTGAGGACTTGTCTTTGACTAGGCGCCCAAGCGGGGCAACATCGGTCCAATCGTGGGCCGTGGTGAGCATGGCGCGAGCGCGTGGCGCCGGCAGCAAGCGGCGCTGAAACACCTTCTCGCGGTCGAAGCGGAGTTTCTTGGCGCGGATGGGCTTTGAGCCGGCGACGAAGATCAATTGTTCGTCGCGCGGCAGTTTGCGCACATCGCCCGGACCGATCAAAGGACGGCGTTCCTCGCGATAGGTTATGGCGCCTTTGCGCGGCCCGAGAAGCGAACGCGGTCGCTGCTCGCTTTCCTGCGGGCGCACTTCCCAGATTTCGCCCGCCATGTCGGAGATGCGTTTGGCGCTATCGGCGTCGGCAGCGGCGAACGCCGTAATCACATGACAATTGTCGATGATGACATTGTCGCGGCCATAGCCGCGGGTGATGTGATTGGGGCTTTGGCAGACGAGGTAGGCTTTGAGGCCATAACCCGCCATCGCGCCCATGTTTTTCTCGAAATGCGGCATCGCGCCAAGCAGCGGGAACTCGTCCAACACCAGCAGCAGCCGATGCCGCTTGCGCCGCATCGGCGCCTCGGAACCGAAGAATTGGGAGTCACGCATGGGTTTGGCTTTCCATGAGCCCGCGCGAGACTTGATTGATCACCAGCCGCATAAGCGGCATCAGCCGCTCTACATCCGATGGCGGCGGCTGCAGAAAGAGCGTGACCGGCCGCTCGCCGCACATAAGATCGGCGACGCGGAAATCCGAGGTCGCGGTCTTTTCCGCGACCAGCGGATCGGCGAAGAGGCCGAAGAAACTCTCCGCCGTCGCCTTGATGCCGGAGCGCAAACGTTCTTCGCCGGCAAGATAGGACTCGGCCGCGTGCAGCACTTCTGGATGCACTTCCGGCTGATTGGTTTCCGGATTGCGCCGGTGCAGCGTCGTGCGCATTTCCTGCGCTGTCGCGTCGAGATCGCGCAACTTCTCGCGGACGGTCGCCAAGTTTTTGCGATGCAGCGGCTCGGCATAAAGGACGTGCAGCACCAAGCCGGTGAGTAGGTTCTTGCCGGAATTGTTCCAGAACGTTTCCGCGCCATGGGTTTCGCCATGGGGATTGACGATTGCTTCGACGATGTTCTGCACGTCGCGCACTTCGTTGGCGCCGCGTCGCGCCTCGAAGAAAGGGTTGTAACAAGCGGAATCCGCGCGCGTCGGCGCGAAATAAATGCTGGGCCCCAAGGTCGCGCGGAAACCCGCCGTGCCCGGAAAGCCGTGGCGCTCGTCGCCGAAAGCAAGCTCCCCTTTGACATCGAGCACCACCGCCGATCCGCCCCATGTGAGCAAGGTCGGCACGACATGGCCGCGCCCCTTGCCGGAGCGCGAGGCGCCGATCAGCAGCTGGTGTTCGGGTCCGTCGTAGCAGAGGATTTCGCCGTCGAGTTTGCCCAGGACGGTTCCGCCCTTGGCGAAGAGGCCGGCTCCTTCAGCATCCGCGAAAGTTCCCCATTCGCCTTGCCCGAAGGGTTTGAGATTGAGTCGACCGCGAAACGCGGCGGCGGCAACGATCACGACGCAACCGAAACCACCCACAAGAATCAAGTGCGCGATCGCGAACGGCTTGGGGAATTCATCGGCCCAATCGCGCGACCAGACGAACACGGACCAAGGCGCATAAAGAGGGGTCTCGCCGAGCTGCGCGAGCGGCGCTCCCAAAGCGGCCTGGTAGTCGAACACAGCGGCGATGAGCTGCGTCGCCAGAGACCCAGTGAGCACCACCGCCAGTGCGGCGGCTGCTCCCCCGATCGCAATCCCGCTGCGCGTGGTCATAACCCGCGTCCCCGCCAAAATGTGGCGAAGGACGCCGAGCAAACCCCGCGCCCGGCCAAACCGAATTTAATTCGGTGAAGCACCCTCCCAACCGAATTAAATTCGGCGCTGTGTTTCGTAATCGGAATGAACGCGAGCGGTTGTGCCGTTTCAGCTCAGGCGACACGAACGATGTGCGGGGCCAAAGAGGCGCTCGGCGCCTTCACGTATTCCTGCACGGTGTGAACGCGGTGGACCTTGAGCGCCAAACCGGCGCGCCCCGCCGCGTTCACGAATTCATCCAACGCGCTCTTTCCCGCGGCGACCACGTGGATCAAGAAGATGTGCGGCTCAGCAGCACGAAGCGCCGAGACGATGCAGGGATGGTCGGCGATGAGTTCCGCGAGCGCGGCCTTGCGATCAGAGGAGGCGCCATCGAGGTGAATCTCGGCCAATGCGTCAAGCCCAGGGCCAAGTTTGCTCCAATCGATCACCGCGCGAAAACCGGTGATGATTCCTGCCTCTCGCAGCCGCTCCACGCGCACAAGGCAGGCCGAGGCCGAGAGCCTAATCCGCTCAGCCAGCTCCTTATTGGTGATTCCACCGTCGCGCTGCAAATGACCGAGGATCGCTCCATCGGTCGGGTCCAAATCCTTCACGCCCCACGCCCACTGCAGAATCATTACAAGGGCGCCTGTTTTTCGTAATCTTGGGATTCCCGCAATAGCGCCGCTGCCACAATCCGGGGTGAATTCTCACAGCAGCAGCGCGGCGCGCCGACGTCAGATTCACCAGGCGATTCGCGACAAGCCATCCCTCCACGCCGGGCGCATTATGCATCGCACGGCGCGTCGGCTCATGAGGTCAAGGGGCAGGCCCTTGACCTCGCCGGCGGCCGTGCCGGGCGGACCAAGCCCGGCGCGATGGTCGCGTGCGGGCGATTGGAGCAAATCGCCATGGAAGACATCGTCATGATCCCGCTCACCAAACTGGTTGAGAGCGACGACAACGTTCGCCGCGACAATCGCAAAGGCGCCATCTCGGAACTTGCGGCGAGTATTCGCTCGGTCGGACTCCTACAAGGTCTGGTCGTTCGCGCAGCCGACAAGGGCAAGCACGCCGTCATCGCCGGCGGCAGGCGCTTGCGAGCGCTCAAGATGCTGGCCAAGGCCGGCGACATCGAAAAGAACGCACCAATACCGTGCCGCGTGGTGTCCGCCGACGAGGCCGGGGAAATGTCGCTGGCCGAAAATATAGTGCGCCTCGATCTCTCGCCCGCCGATGAAATTCTCGGCATTGCGAAGCTCGCGGCGGACGGGCTTGGCGTGGAAACCATCGCCGCGCGTTTCGGCGTTTCGCCTACCCATGTTGCTCGCAGGCTGAAGCTTGCGCGCGTCAGCCCGCGCCTGATCGAAGCGCTGCGCAAGGAGGAGGCCACGCTCGACCAAGTCGCCGCGCTCGCCTTCAGCGACGATCACGCCGCGCAAGAGAAAGCGTTCTTCGACGGGCCCGATTGGGCGCGCACGCCGGAGCGCTTGAAGGCGCAGGTGACGCAAGCCCACGCGCCCGAGACCGACAAGCTGGTTCGCTTCGTCGGCATCGACGCCTATGAAGCGCTAGGCGGCGCAATCGTGTTCGATCTCTTCGCCGAGGCCGACGAGACGCGCTACCTTTCCGACCGCGACCTGCTCACGCGCATGGCCGAAGCCAAGCTACAACCCATCGCCGAGCAGGTGCGCGCCGAAGGCTGGGCTTGGGTGGAGACGGCAATCGATGGCGTGGCGTGGGCGCAATTCCCCGAGCGCGTGCGTGAACACCGCCGCGAACTCAGCGAAGCAGAGCGCATTGAGCAGGATCGTTTGTTTGCCAAGCTGGACGAAACCGAAGACGAGGCGGAGATCGCGCAAATCGAAACCGCACTCGACGCCTTCGCGCTCTCGCACTGGAACCCGGAAGAAGTCGCGCTCGCCGGCGCCATCGTCTGCCTGAGCCACGATGGCGAGCCTAGAATCGAACGCGGGCTTGTCAAAGCCGAGGACGTCAAGGCGCTCAAATCCCTGCGCCGCAAGCTCGCCAAGCCCGATGAAGGCGCGAGCGGAGATTGCGAGTACGCCGTAACCGCCACCCCGAAGCCCCGCCTGTCAGCCAAGCTGGTCGATGAACTCATGGCCCACAAGACCTTGGCCTTGCGCGCCGAACTCGCATCGCAGCCCGAACTGGCGTTGCGGTTCACGGTGTTCGCTCTGGCGGCCAACGCCATGAGCCAACTTGGCCCGTTGTCGCTGATACGCATCCGCGTCGATGAGGCCGATGTTTCAAGGCACATAACCCGGATGGAGAGCACGGCGCCGGCAGCCTACGCCGAGCTGTTCAATGCTTGGCGGGAACGTCTGCCATCGGAAAGCGTCGCGCTATGGTCGCTCATCGCCGCCGCGGAGATCGACGCGTTGCTCGACCTGCTCGCGGTCCTCGCAGCGCCCGCCATCGAGCTTCGCGCCGGGCGCGGAGAGCACATCGCCGACCTGCTCTGCCAAGCCGCCGGCCTTGACATGAGCAAGTATTGGACTGCCACGCCGGAGAGCTATTTCGGGCACGTGCGCAAAGACGTTCTGGTCGATGCGATCAAGGAAGAAAAACCAACGCTCGACCGCGCGAAACTCGACAAGGCGCCGAAAGCGGAACTCATCACGCGCGCCAAGCGGATGTTCAAAGGCAGCGCCTGGCTGCCGGAGCCGCTGCGTGCCGATGTACTGCCAGCGGACGCTGCGGCAATCGCAGCCGAGTGACGCCACCGATCCCGTGGAAGGTCCGAACCCTTCACCGGGACGCAGCCTTGGCCAGCCTCGCCGTGACCTCCGCATATGCTGCTTGATCATCGCAGATTGCGCGTGGCGATCAAATGACCGTCTGTCACTTGCTCGGTTCGACTGCCGCAACCCATCCTCTGATCAGGCGGCACTCCGAGCAATTACCCGCGGGCCCGACTCATCGCTCAGTCCGATGCATGGCGTGCGCCGCGTTCCACCGTAACCCGAACACCTGCAACCTCGGTTCCTTCTGGTTGCGGCGCTCGCGCACGAAAGATAGCGATATGGTGATTGCGGACGCGGTGGCTCGGGGTTCCAGTCCAACGCGCGTCGATGGTTTGAATCGCCTGCCCGTCAGCGCCCAGCAAGGCGACATGGAGGTGGGCATTGATTGATCCGAAACTGCCCAACCGCCTTCGCACCCAGCCTGATGTGGAGACAACACCCTCATCTATCTCGGAGTGCACGCCGCTGAGCTCCAGGCCGAAGCCGTTCTCTATGGTCACGGGTAGAGAAGTCCTAGCTTCAGCGAGAGGCGCAACCGACAGGGCGCACAACGCCAAGGACAAGGTCCTTGCGAAATTCATCGTTATCTCCATTGCTCTTCTATGCGTGAGAACTCACTTCGATTGGAAATATGACCGCTGTCGCGCGGACGACGGCGGCGATTCGAAGAACAGCCAAAACCGCTTCCATTGGCACGTTGCGTTTGTGAAGCTCTGCCTCGTGGGCGTTCAAGCTGGCGGCGCTGCCGCTCAACGCCGCGATCGCCAACGCCCAAAGCTCGAAATCCACCCTGTCAATGCCGTGCGAGGTCAGCGCCGCCATACTCAACTCAGCGGGCGCCGCCCGGTAATCGTGATTGTGGAGGAGGTGGATGGCGCCGAAATAGACCGTGTTCATCGCCATCATGGCGACGGCCTGCTTGACCGCGACGATCGCGTCGGGAGTCAAGCGCGACTGGGCTTCGTTCTCGAACGCCGCAATCAGGTGGCGCTCGCCAGTCGCGTAGGCGCAGGCAAGGAACGCGCCCCACTTCTGCTTGTCGGTGAGGTGCGTGTCCGCCGACAGCGAGTATAGGTTTGCGCGGAGATCCGCCGCGTAGCCGGGCAGTCCGTCCGAGAGCGATGTGATCGACATAGAGACCTCCTTCTTCTATTCCGCCGCCACGGGCGCCTCGGCTGCGTACGCCGTCGGCATCTCACCTTCCTTGGTGCGATGCCCGGTGCGCAACAGCATCCGGCAAATCGCCGGCAAGACGAACAGCGTCAGCAAAGTCGCCGTGATTAGTCCGCCGATGACCACTGTCGCCAGCGGCTTTTGAACTTCAGCGCCTGTGCCGTGCGCGATGGCCATCGGAATGAAACCGATCGCCGGGACAATGCCGGTCATCAGCACGGCCCGGAATTTTTCGATCATGCCTTCCTCGATGGCCTGGTCGAGCGGCATGCCGATATCCAGGCGCCGGTTGATGCTGGTCATCACCACAAGCCCGTTCAGCACCGCCACGCCCGCAAGGCAGATGAAGCCGACCGCGGCCGAGATCGAGAACGGCATGCCGGTCACAAGCAGCGTGAACACGCCGCCCGCCAGGGCCAGCGGCACCGCCGAAAACACGCTCAGTGCGCCGCGCAATGTCCCGAGGGCCAGGTAGAGAAAACCGAAGATGAGCGCGAAGCAAGCCGGCACAATCAAGGACATGCGTTGCGAGGCCGATTGCAGATTCTCGAACTGGCCGCCCCAGTCGAGCCACGCGCCGGCCGGCAACTCTGCTTCGCTCGCCACGCGGCGTTGCGCCTCGGCGACGAACGATCCGAGATCGCGGCCGCGCACATTAGCTTGCACGACCACGCGTCGGCTGCCGCTCTCCCGGCTGACCTGGTTCAGGCCCTCCGAGAACGTGAAGGTCGCGAGTTCGCGCAGCGGAACCGATGCGCGCGACCCGTTGTCGATATCAGGCAGCATCACCGGTAGCGCGCGGACAGCCTCAAGGTCGTCGCGGACGGCGTCGGGCAGGCGCACCACAACGTCGAAGCGGCGATCGCCCTCGAACACAAGTCCCGCCTCACGTCCCCCCATTGCGGTGGCGACGGTGTCGGTCACTTCGTCAAGTGACAGCCCATAGCGCGAGATGGCGTCGCGGTCGAAAGTGACGTCGAGTGTGGGAAACCCTGCCGTCTGCTCGACCTTGACGTCGGCCGCGCCGCGGATCGTCTGCAGCGTGCGCGCGATCTGGCCGGCGGTTGCGCTCAATTGGTCGAGGTCGTCGCCATAGATCTTGATTGCAACGTCGCCCCGCACGCCGGCGATCAATTCGTTGAACCTCATTTGGATGGGTTGGGTGAACTCGTAATTGTTGCCTATGAGCTGCGTGAGCCGCGCTTCGATGCGCTGTATCAGTTCCGCCTTGGAGACGGAGCGGTCCGGCCATTCGCTACGCGGACGCAACATGACGAACGAATCCGAGATATTCGGCGGCATCGGGTCGGAGGCGACCTCCGCAGTCCCGGTCTTGGAGAACACCAGTGCGACTTCGGGGAATTCGGAGAGCGCTTGCTCTATCCGCGTCTGCATATCGACCGACTGCCGCAGCGAGGTCGAAGGGATGCGCACAGCCTGCACGGCGATATCCTGCTCATCGAGGGTCGGGATGAATTCGCGGCCCAGCGTCATGAAGATCGCGCCCGCGAGCAGGAAGACGGCCACGGCGCCGCCGATGACGGGGAGCGGACGGCGGATCGAGTACCGCAACCCCGGCTCATACCATCGCCGGGAAACCTCGATCGCCTTGACCTCTTTCTCGTCCACCTTGTTATTGATGAGGAGAGCTACGAGCGCCGGAACCAGCGTCAGAGACAGGATGAACGCAGCGCCCAGCGCCAGCATCAGCGTGATCGCCATCGGCGAGAACATCTTGCCCTCGACACCGGAGAAGGTGAGGAGCGGCGCAAATACCAGGAAGATGATGATCTGCCCGAACACAGTGGGCTGGATCATCTCGCGGCTAGCTTCAGTTGTTTCATGCAGCCGCTCGCTCAGCGTCAACAGCCGACCCTCGTGGTGCTGGCGCTCAGACAATCGCCTGAGGCAGTTCTCGATGATGATGACGGAGCCATCGACGATCAGGCCGAAATCGAGCGCGCCGAGCGACATGAGGTTACCCGACACGCCGAAGACGTTCATGCCAATCGCGGTCATCAGCATGGAGAGCGGGATAATGAGAGTGGCGATGATGGCCGCGCGGGCATTGCCCAGGAGCAGAAAGAGCGCCGCGGCGACAAGCAGCGCGCCTTCGGCCAAATTGCGCTGCACGGTGGCGATGGTCGCGTTGACGAGTTTTGAGCGGTCATAGACGATTTCCGCGACCACACCCGGCGGCAGCGAGCGGCTGACTTCGTCGAGCCTCGCCGCGGCTGCGGCAGCGACCGTGCGGCTGTTGCCGCCGGTCAGCATCAGGACGGTGCCCACCACCACTTCTTGTCCGTTCGCAGTCGCGGCGCCGGTGCGCAGCTCCCCGCCGATGCGTACATTCGCCACATCGCGGACCGTGATCGGCACGCCGTCTGGAGACGCCACCACCGCATCGCCAATCTCGTGCAAAGTGCGGATGCGGGCGTCCGCGCGGATCAGGAATGCTTCGCCGCCACGCTGAATGAAGTTTGCGCCGACCGAGATGTTGGCGCGTTCGAGCGCCTCGGCCAGCTCTGCGAAGGAAATGCCATAAGCGGCAAGCGAAGCGGGGTCGGGTTCGACGATGTATTGCTTCTCGTAACCGCCGATCGAGTCTATCCCGGCGACGCCAGCGACGGCGCGCATCTGCGGGCGAATGATCCAATCTTGCACCGTGCGCAAATACGCCGCGCGCGCCACCTCGTCGGTGAGCGGCTCGCCTTCCGGCGTCAGGAACGAGCCATCGCTCTGCCAGCCTGCCTGCCCCGCTGCCGCGTGCTCGCCTTCAACGGGATCGGCGAAACGCACCGTCCACATCAGCACTTCGCCGAGGCCCGTCGAGATTGGCCCCATCTGCGGCTCAACGCCCTCCGGCAAGCTTTCGCGCGCCGCATTTAGACGCTCGGTCACCTGCTGACGCGCAAAGTAGATATCGACATCGTCGCGGAAGACGACGGTCACCTGCGAAAAGCCATTGCGGGATATCGAGCGGGTGCCCTCGACGCCTTGAATGCCGGACATCGCCGTCTCGACGGGGAATGTCACCAGGCGCTCTATGTCGAGCGGCCCGAATTGCGGGGCGAGCGAGTTGATCTGCACCTGCTTGTTGGTGATGTCGGGCACCGCATCGATGGGCAGGCGGACAATGTTGAACACGCCGATGGCCGCGATGATTGCGACGATAGCCACCACAGCCCAGCGGGCGCGGACGGCAAGTTCGAGGAGACGGTTGACCATGTGTTTGTGATCCGAACGAGTTGCTTGCGTCAGTGGTCGTGGCTGG
Source organism: uncultured Alphaproteobacteria bacterium (assembly GCA_902826035.1). Classification (GTDB taxonomy): domain Bacteria; phylum Pseudomonadota; class Alphaproteobacteria; order Caulobacterales; family Aquidulcibacteraceae; genus Vitreimonas. The sequence continues at coordinate 21,053 of CADEDG010000008.1, read as the reverse complement.
CTTCGCCCTTGCCGAGTTCGGCCTTCACCAGGAAAGCGTTCTCGGAAACATAGGCCTCGCCAAGGCTCAGGCCGGACGTGATTTCAACAGTTTGGTCGCCCCGAAGACCAAGCGCGACGGGGCGCGCCTCGTAGGAATCGGCTGCGACGCGCACAAACACCACTTGTCGCCCCTCGACGGTTTGCACCGCATCAACTGGAACGGCGATAGCAACTTGCTGTTCGGCGAGCACGACGTCGGCGCGCACAGCCATCCCAGGCCGCATAAATGAACTGGCGGATGCGGCGAAAGGCGCGCGCGCGATCAAGGTCTGACTGTGGGTATCAGCCGTCGGCAACACGCTGCCAATTCTCGCCTGCATGCGCGTGCGGCCATCGAGGGCGGTAATCAGCACGTTCTGGCCGGCATTTACCCGTCCGATATCGCGCGTCACGACATTGAGTTCCGCCTGCAGCCGCGAGAGGTCTCCAACGACAAAGATCGGCTCTTCCGCGGTTACGTCGCCGATATTGGTCTGCCGTTCCAGCACCACACCGGCGATCGGCGTGACGATAGCGTAGGTCTGCAGGCTCTCCGCGCTCTCGATGTGCGCGAGCGTTTGGCCACGCTGGACCGTATCCCCGACATTGCGCAGCACCGCGCGCACCGGTCCGGGATAGGGCGCGTGCACTTCGGCGCGCGCCGCCGGCTGTAGCATGATCCGGCCCGTGAGTTCCAACGTCTCTTGAATGGCCCCGGGACCTGCTTCGGAGATGACCAAGCCAGACGCTTGAGCCGCTTCGGCCGTTATCGTGACGCGTTCCGCTTCGGCTTCTTCGTCATGACCGGCCTCCTCGTGATTTTCTTCGGCATGGGCGCCCGTGTCGCTTTTTTCAGCGTTGCCACATGACGATATGCCGACCGACAAGCCCAAGATCAGCGGGACCAGGAGCAATTTCGTTCTGAGAATTGTCATCGATGTGCCTCCTCGTCCGGAACGAGTTCTGCGAACCGGGCTGTCAGGCGGTCGAGCGCCGCCTCGTTGGTGTGGAAGGATGTTAGCGCTTCAACGCGGCGCTCGCGCGTATCCGTCAGTGCGCGCTGCGCGTCGAGCACGTCGAGATAGGAGAAGGCGCCGCGATTGTAGCCGTCTTGAGCAAGTTCGAGCGCGCGCTCGGCCTGGGGGATGACGCTGTCTTCGGTTGCGCGCACGGCCATTGCGTCGGCGTCCATCGCGCGCTGAAGCGCGGCGAATTCGCGTTCGAGTGCGCGTCGGCCCGCTTCTAACTCGTGTTCGGCGCGGCGCTGCTCGGCGCGCGCGCGCGCAACGCTCCCCTGATTGCGGTCGAACACGCCGATAGGGATCGACACGCCCGCTACCATGGCGCTGTCCCCGTCCAATTCCTCGAACCGCCTGTAGCCAAGGCTGAGCGTCGGATTAGTCCAAGCGAGCGAGCGTTCCACGCGCGTGGATTCGCCCGCGCGCTCACGCGCCGTGATCAGCCGCGCAATGTCAGGGTTCTCGTCGCTCGGCGTTACGTGGTCATGGCCGCCGGCCTGCGGCAAGGCGAAATCGGCGCTGACCAAGGTGATGCCGACATCCCCGCCCATGAGGCTTGTCAACCGGGCCCGCGCGGTGGCGGCCTCGGCCTCGGCGCGGGTCAACGCGATCCGCGCCTCCGCCACACCGGCTTCGGCGCGTGCGCCAGCCATCAAGGGATCGCGCGCCGCCGCCACACGCCGCGCGACTGAGGCGTTTAGCGCGGTCGCCGTCGTCAACCGTTCGCGCGCGATCGCCACGATTTCGTCGGCGGCCAGCGCCTCGGAATAGGCGAGTTGCACATCGCGCGCGAGATCGAGCCCGCGCACGAGCCGATCGAGTTCAGCGCCATGAAGTTCACGATCCGCCAAACGCATGCGCGCCCTGCGTTGGCCGCCGAGTTCGATCTCTTGCGAGAGGCTGAAGGTCCTCTCCGCCCCTTGAAAGCCTCTGAGATCGCCGCGGCCATTGAAATTCTCGACTTCAGCGTCGAGCGTCGGGTTTGGGCGAGCGCGCGCCTGGCGGGCGCCGCCCAGCGCTGCATCGACCCCGGCGTTTGCGGCGCGTAGGCCGGCGTCAGCCCCGATTGCGCGTGCGATCGCGTCCTGAAGCGTCAGCGACGCCGCTTCCTGCGCCGCGGCCGGGGCCGACGCGACAAACACAATGGTGGCGGCGACTTGTGAAACGGCGAGGGCGCACAAGAAACGCGCGGAGGCTCGCCGCGAGCGAAGTTGATCTGGCATGTGGTTTTCCGCAAGGCGTGAGACATCACGCGCCGCGGATCATCCGCGACGCATCAAACGCTAGCGAAAGCTTTCGGCGGTCTTTCGAGACCAGATGGATCGCGCGAGCGGATAAGGCTCTGCCAGTCCATTATTTGATTCGAGGCGCTAGCCTGCGAGGCTATCGGGGCGATCGCGTGGGACGGCAGGCCGGCGACATGAGCCCCGCAGCAATGGTTCTGGTGCAAGGCGCCGACGGGAGCGCCATCATCGGCTGGGGCTGAGCCGCCATCGAAGGCCGACGCCGAAACGTTATGCGATAACCCTGGCGCTCCCGTGTGACAGGGATCCGCCGAGGCGACGCCTTCCAGCATGACGAACGCGATGAGCGCAACGCAGAGCGTCGCGATCAAACGTCTCCATCCGGATGACGCAAAACGTTGCAAGCTCCTAAATCCCCCAACTTGGACCGCCAAGGATTCGCGGCGCCCATTGCATATAAGCGCCACGATCCGCTGACAAATGGTAAAAGCATGATAACGCCTGAGAAATGAGTCGCCCACGGCGAACATGTCGCAGTTCGCGGGCGGTGCGCTCTGAACCTGATCACGCCTCCCGAGGTTGGGCGCCGGCAGCCGGTCCCGCGCCGCTCCGGCCAAGCAGGCGCAGGGCGTTGAACACGACCAGCAGGGACGCGCCCACGTCGGCCGCAATGGCGCCCCACAATGTCGCGATCCCAACGAAGGTCAGGACTACGAACACGGCCTTCACGCCGAGAGAAAAGCCGATGTTCTGACGGACAATTGAGAGCGTCCGCTTCGCGTGATGGACCAGCCAGGGCAGCTTCGAAATGTCATCCGTCATCAGCGCAATGTCGGCAGTCTCGATCGCGGCGTCGCTGCCAATGGCCCCCATCGCTACGCCAAGGCTGGCGCGTGCTAGAGCGGGGGCGTCATTGATGCCATCGCCGACCATCGCCACGGTTCCGTATTGCGCGACCAGGGCTTCGATCTTTCGGACCTTATCCTCGGGCAGCAATTCGGCGTGCACTTCATCAATGCCGACTTCGCGCGCGATCGCCTCGGCGGTGGTGCGATTATCTCCGGTGAGCATGATCACGCGCGCGATGCCGGCCGCATGAAGATCAGCGACGACCTGACGCGCTTCCGCGCGGACCGTGTCGGCGACGGCGATCAGCCCGCACACGTGCCGGTCATTGCCAACGGCGATCACGGTTTTTCCGTCCGCCTCCAGCGCTTCTGCTTCGGCATTGATTTCGGGAGTATCCTGGCCGCGCTCGGCGACATAGCGATGCGAGCCGAGCCAAAATGTTTCGCCGTCGAATTGGCCGGTCAGGCCCTTGCCTTGCAGCACTTGCACATCAGCGGCCGCCTCCGGCGCGACGCCGATTTTTCTGGCATAGCTGACCACCGCGCGTGCGAGGGGGTGGGTTGACCGCGCTTCCAAGGCGCTTGCTCGCGCCAGCAGCTCGGCTTCCGTATGGCCGCGCAGCGGAACGACGCGCACCACCTCGGGCTCGCCCTTGGTGATGGTGCCAGTCTTATCCAGCGCGATCGCGCGCAGGCGCGCCGGCATCTCCACAAAGGCGCCGCCTTTGATGAGGACCCCCGCGCGCGCTGACGCTGCGAGCGAGGCGACGATGGAAACCGGGGTCGAGATCACTAGCGCGCAAGGGCATGCGATGACGAGCAAGACAAGGGCGCGGTAAAACCACTCGCCCCAATCGCCGCCGGCGATCAATGGCGGCGCCAAGAACACAGCGAGCGCCAGCGCCATGACGGCAGGCGTGTATATCCGCGCGAACCGTTCGACCCATTGCTCCGAAGGAGCGCGCCGCGCGTGCGCTTCCTCAACCATGCGAATGATGCGCGCGAGCGTGGTGTCGTCCGCGGTCTTGCTTGCCTTGACAGTGAGCGCGCCGTCGCCGTTTATTGAGCCCGCATATACGGAGGCGCCCACCGTTTTCTCCACCGGGACGCTTTCGCCTGTGATCGGCGCTTGATTGATCGCGCTTCTGCCTTCGACGATCTCGCCATCAAGCGCGATCCGCTCGCCGCCCGGAACGAGAAAACGTTCTCCCACTCGAACATCAGCGGCGGGGGTGTCGATTTCGCCTCCATCCGGCTTGATGAGCCGGACACTAGGCGGCGCCAGATCGAGGAGCGCGGCGATGGCGCGCCGTGCTCGCCCCACGCTCCAGCTTTCCAGAGTGAGCGACAGCGAGAACAGGAAGGCGACGGTTGCAGCCTCGAACCATTCCCCAATCCCCAGCGCGCCGACGACCGCCACGACCATCAACAGATTCATATCCGGTCTCAAATTGCGCGCCGCGTAAAATGCCTTCGCCGCGACAAAGCGGCCGCCGCAGAGGATGGCGCCAAGATAGGCGGTGACTTCCGGCCACGGCGTCGGCGCGCTCTCGTGATTGAGGAAGAGCCGCCAGGCGCTCGTCCAGTCCGACGAAGACAGAACATGCAGCGCCATACCCAGAGCGACAAAAACGCCGCTCGCCGCGGTGAATTGCGCCTGCCGGCCACGGCTGGAATCACTGTTATCGGTTGCGTCGGCCCGCCACGGCGCAGCACTCATGCCGGTCGCCGCCACCGCCTTGATGATTTTGTCGTCCCCAATCGCCGAAGCAGCGTCAGCGACGCTCATCCGTCCGGTCAGCACGTCGAACGCCAGCAAATTCGCATCGCCTACAATCGGGCCAATTGCTTGCTTCAGCGTGGCGACTTCCTCTGCACAATCCATCCCGCGAATCTTGAAGCTGCGGCCACCGCGAAATATGGCGGCTTCTGGCTCTGCATTCGCGCTCATGCATCACCCGTCAAATCATGTGTCGAATAGGAGGGGTTGGTCATGGTTCTACCCTTGCGCCCGAACCACCGCCCCACACGCGCGGCATAGAATTCATACCCATCGCCGTGCTTCTCACGCAGCGCCTCTTCCTCAAGGCGTACCTGCACCAGCGTGAGAGACCAAGTTGCGGCGAGCAGCGCCGCCGTGCCGATGTGTGGCGACCAAAGGAAGAGCGCGGAGAGCGTCCCCAGGAGCCCGGCAAAAATCGGGTTGCGCGACCAGGCGAAGAGCCCGTGCGTGACCAGAGCGCCAGGCCCCTCGGCGGGTACGCCGATTCGCCAGGACGCGCCCATCTGCGCCTGAGCGGCAAAGATAACGAGTGCGGAAGCTGCAAAGAGAATCGCCGCAATCGGCTTGAGCGCCGATGTCTCCGCCCAGGCCGGGCGGCCCAGCGCTCGCTCCCAATCCGGCGCTAGCCAAGCGATGACGGCAAACGTAAGCCCGGCGGCGACCGCGATCTTCCAATTGCGCTCAGCGAGGCTTTGGATAGCCGGGGCGCGTCCGAAGCTGAAAGCCTGCACTCCATGCAAGCGCCGCACGGTCAAAACACGGGCAGCCGAAATAGCGATGACGAGTAGGATGGCGGCGAGGGGAAGCCAGGGCGGGGGCATGCAGGACCTCTCGAAAACGGGATGCTCCACTCCTACATCCTCTAGCGACTAGAGGATCAAGCCCCCCATGCAGCCTATCGGCCAAGTCGCCAAGCGGACCGGACTTAAGGTCCCGACCATCCGGTTCTATGAGCAGCAAGGATTGATCGCCCCGCCGCCACGAACCGCAAGCGGGCGCAGGCTATACTCGGATCGCGAGGTGCGCCGGCTCGGTTTTATTCGGCATGCGCGCGCCCTCGGATTCGAATTGGGCGACATCCGATCCTTGCTGGACCTCGCCGATCATCCTGAGCGTCCGTGTACAAACGCTGATCGTATCGCGGTCATGCACCTCAATTCCGTTCGCGCGCGCATCGACCAATTGCGAGCGCTTCAACACGAACTGACGCGCATGATCGGGGCCTGCGCAGGAGGCCCCGCAGCCGAGTGCAGAATCATCGAATCTCTCGGCGATCATGCGCTTTGCGATCACGAGCATGAGCTGCCCATCGGTCGGCTCGGCGCCTAGCGTCGCTGCAGCGCGCCGGTGTATTTTTGCGTCACGACGACCAAGCGCTAGTTGAGCCTAGTTCGCCTACGGGGACTTGGGCCAGCGCTATCAACAATTCCGCTGTTCCGCTTGGATTCCCTTGGTTTCCAGTCGCGCCCGGAGAATCGCGTTCGGCGTGCCTGAGATCGCGTGTTGCGCTCCTGTGGCGACGAGATTTGTCCTCCTATTCAAGCAGACGGATGCGCGAGTTGACCGCATCTCTGGATCGCCTCCAAAGCGGCCCGGAGTCGGCGAACGAGCGTCCCTCCCGCTCCGCGCGCCACGCGCTCCGCGTTCCCCATCCCGCTCTCTGGTCATGGCTCATCGCATGGGCCGCGTCCCGCGCAAGGGCAAGCCTGCGGTCGTGTGCCACGACCCTTGCGCGCGCCGCTTGGCGCCCATGCGTCCGCATTCCCATCGCGGGAATGGTCCCCGCGAGCACGCCGGGCTTCCGGCTTCACGGGAGAAACACTTATGTTCCGCTTCACGCTCCAAGGCCGCATCGGCCGCATCCAAGAACTGCAGAAGAACACCCTTCGCATTTCGCTCGCCGCCGACCGCCTGGTCGAAGGCCGCGACGGCCAATGGACCGCCACCGAATGGCTGAGCTGCGTCTCGTTCGACGCCGCGCTCAACACGCAAATGCTGACCGAACTCGAGAAGGGCCAATCGGTCACCCTCGATGGCCGGATCGTCCCGCGCGTGCGCGAAGTCGATGGCAAGCGCATCTACGACCACACTTTCGAGATCACCCGCTTCCAACGGCACTCAAAGGCCAAGGCGCCCAAGGCGAAAGCCGCCGCGCCCGCCGAACCGGCTGAAGCCGCCGCCTGATCTCGCTCACGACCGCGCCTCACCGGGCGCGGTCGCTTCCTTCCTTCGAACCCAACGCCGCGCCGCTGGCGCGCGAACCCAGGATCACGTCCATGAAACACGCATCGCAGCGCGCCAACATTTACGAGCGCATCACCGCCGACATTCTCGCCGCCATCGAACGCGGCGCCGACACATGGCGCATGCCGTGGCATCACGACGGCAGCCCCACCGCGCGTCCCGTCAACGTCGCCACCGGCATTGCCTATCGCGGGCTAAACATCTTGGCGCTCTGGGCCGCCGCCGAACACGCAAGCTATGCCCAAGGGCTTTGGGGAACCTATCGCTGTTGGGAGAAACTCGGCGCGCAAGTGCGCAAGGGCGAACGCGCGACGCTAGGCGTGTTCTGGAAGCGCACCGGCGACGAAAGCGATGCCGGCAATGACGAACAGGCCACTCGCCGCCCACGCATGTTTGCGCGCGGCTTTTCGCTGTTCAATATCGCGCAGGTGGATGGCTATATCGCGCCGGAAACCCCGCGCCTGCCCGAAAGCGAACGCATCGCCCACGCCGACGCTTTCATCGCCGCGCTCAAAGTGCCGACCATCATCGGCGGCGACATGGCGTATTATTCCCCCGCCACCGACACCGTGCACCTGCCGCCGTTCGAGCGCTTCAAGGATGCAGTCTCTGCCGTCTCCGTGAGCGCGCACGAACATTCCCATGCATCCGGCCACAGGGATCGGCTGGCGCGCGACCTCACCGGGCGCTTCGGCTCTTTCTCGTACAGCATGGAGGAAGCGGTCGCCGAATTGACGGCCAGTTTCATCCTCGCCGACCTCGGCCTCGCCCACGAGCCGCGCGCCGATCACGCCGCGTATATTGCGTCGTGGGCGGACGCGTTGAAAGCCGATCCGCGCGCCATCTTCACCGCCGCGTCGAAAGCCCAGCAAGCCGCCGATTGGATGCACGCACAGCAACGCACGGCTTGGTCAACTCGACCTGAGTTGAGCGACGAGCCGGCGCGGCGCGACGGCGCGATAGGAGCGCTCTAGGATCGCCGCGATCTCTTTCCAGTCCGGTCCCTCGCTAACGTCCAGGAAAACGCCCAGCCAATCGCTGAAAACCCCAGCGCTGCTCGTCACGGGCCGAAAGAATCGTTCTGGATCGACACGCACCATGGCGTCTTGAACATCCGGCGTCGCCGGGCACCAAATTGATATCCGTCCATCGCGGCGATGATCGTCATGATAGTAACAGAGCGGGCGTTTGCCCTCGATGAAGAAGCAAGGCGCGCCGTGGCTCAGGCGCTCGCTAACAGCGGGAAACGCCAGAGCAATCTTGCGCACATGATCCAGGTCGCGTTTTCCCATGCCGCAGGTACCGCGCGAATGCCAAACTTCAGATTGGTCTACATGCCCGGCGGCATGGTGTCGAACGAGGGCAGGCCCTCGCCAGGGCGATCCCAGCTTGCAGCGCGGGCGGCGTAGACATGCATTTGCGGCTTGAACACCTCAAGATCGTCGAGGCTCGACGCGCGCAGGGCGACCATGCCCGCCATGCCAGAGTTCCGAGAAAACACTGGCGCGCCGCACTCAGGACAGAAATGGCGGCTGACCACATGGCCGCTATCGGCGGGCCGGTCGTAGCCTTTAGTCACACCCGTTATCGTTACGCCCGCTTCGGGCACGATCAGGTGCGAGCAATGGCCCGTGCCGCTTGAGCGGCGGCAATCTTCGCAATGACAATGCCCAGCCATCATAGGCTCGGCGCTACAGCTGTAGCGAACCGCCCCGCAGAGGCACCCGCCTGTGAACGCCTGCGTCATGACTTACCCTCCGATCAAACCCCGCCTTGAATTTCACCTCGTACAACGAAAGCCTCGCAGGTCGCAAACGACCCGCGACCCGTTGACGGGTCGCGCTCCGGCGGCGGCGACAATCACGCGGCGCCGGACTTGCTGGCGGCGACTCATGCCCGTCCGGCCGCATACTCTATCGCTCCAAGCCATCGCGGCTATTGTCGCCGCGCCAGTGCTCGTGCTGGTCGCCGCCGCCGTGCTCGGGATTCCCGATCGCATCCTCTACAACCCCAGCCCGTCGATAGCGCCGGGCTTCTACGCGCGCATCGATGCGCCGGTCGAAGCCGGCGCGATCGTCACCGTGCGCGCCGTCGACGTGGCCGGCGCTTACGCGACCGCGCGGGATTTCGCCGACCCAGGGGACAGGTTCATCAAGCGGGTCGCCGCGACCCGTGGGCAGGTCGTGTGCGCGAGCGGGACCGTGATCCGCATCGACGCCATAATTGTGGCGCACCGCGCCGAACGCGACTCGGCTGGACGCCGATTGCCGACCTGGTCCGGCTGCCGCACGCTATCCGGCGACGAGTTGTTCCTGCTCGGAGACACGCCGGACAGTTTCGATGGCCGTTATTGGGGACTGACCGCGCTTGATCTGATCGAAGGAATCTGGCGTCCGCTGCGCCCGCTCTCCCCTTGACGGGCGCGCGAACGCCCGCGACGATTCCGCCAGCGGAGAACGCCCTTGCTGCTTGTTCTGGTCCTTGCCGCCTTTGTCCTAATCTGCGCCGCCTTGATACGCCGCGCGGCGCCGGCAGCCTTTGGCATCGGCGTCGGCTTACTCACTTTGGAATTGACGCGCGACCCGTGGGCGACCTGCGCGGCGGGGTTCTTGGCGCTGTGTTTGGCGGCCGGTATCCTGGACGCGTTGGCGGCATCGGGGTCCCGGTTGCTCCGAATATCTGTTGTTGGCGCTGAACTTCTCGCTGCGATGACGGTGAGCGCCTGGCTCACATTTTCGGCATTGCACGAGTTCGTTTCACCGACCGCGCTGGTACTGACGATGGCGTGTACCGGCCTATTGGGCGCTGGGCTTGTGCTCCGCCGACGAATGCAAACGCACTGATTGCGCGAATTCCAAGCTCACCTGCAGAGTGTATCTGATGCCGTTCAGCACATGGGTTTTGATACACTCATTGCATGGAAGGTCACGAAAAGGTCTTAGGGCTAGATAAGAGACGACCTGCGGTCGCGGCAAACGCTTGCAGCGCAAGGCTCACACGCGACCCGCGTACATGCTCGCAGGTCGCGGCGCGGGTCGCGTTACAATGCAGCGCTCACAGCGTTGGGAGCGCTGCGCAAACATGAGCGCGACCAGCTTTGATCAATTGCTGCGCTCTTCGTGGCTCGCTTCCCAGGCGATTGGACGAGATCAATTCCTTGGCGCCAAAACGCTGAAGGCAGCGCCCGCAGATCACGACCGACTCGTCGGCAAGGTCAAGGAAGGGCGCGGCCGATCAGGCGGCGGTGGCAGCGCCAGCGGCAAGAAATTGTCGAGCATGCTGGACAAGCGCGCCGCACTTCAGCGCAACCATGGCGGCAAGGATGCGGCGTTGGCGCCGGCGAGCTTCGACACGCGCCAGCGCGTCGTGGTGAAAGTTCATTACTTCAACCACACTTCCGGTGGCGGCGCCGGTTTGAAGGCGCATGCCGCCTATGTGGCCCGCGACGCCGCGACCCGCGACGACCTGCGTGACCATGACCGCGAAGGGCGTACTGAGCGCACGGATGCGCGGCGCGACGCCGAACGCCAAGCCGAAGCGCACGCCGACTATCTGTCACGAGGCCAGGCCGAGGCGCCCGTCTTCTACGACGCCCAGAGCCACGGCGTGGACGGCGCAACCCGCGCCGAGGCCTGGGCGCGATCGGACAAGCGCCATTTCCGCGTCGTGCTGAGCGCGGAGAACGGCGCCAAGCTCGCCGACTTGCCGGCCTATACACGCGAGGTGATGGCGCGCGCGGGCGCGGCGATCGGCACTGAACTGCAATGGGTCGCGGTCGACCACCACGACACCGACAACCCGCATACCCACATTATCACCCGCGGGCGGCGCGCCAACGGTCAGGACCTGGTGCTGCCCAAGGATTTCGTGAAGCATGGTTTCCGGGGCATCGCTCGCGACGTGGCGACCGAATGGCTGGGCGCGCGCACCGCCGCCGACGAACGCCAGGCGCTCAGCCGCGAGGTGACCCGCCACGCGCCAACCCGGCTCGACCGCATGATCGAAGCGCAGCTGCCCGAGAACGGCACAATCCGCATCGCGCATCTGGCCGCGCCGACCGGCGACCCGTCCACGACCCTCGCGCTCAAAGCCCGCGCGCGCGAACTGCAACGCATGGGCCTCGCGCGTGAGGTGAAGCGCAATGTGCTGGCGTTCACCCCGGACTGGCGCGATCAGCTGCAAGCGATGGAGCTGCACCTGGATATTCGCAAGCGTGTTATGCGGGAACGCTCTGTCCAAGGCCGATCTGCCCCAACAAAGGTCATCGAACAGATTTCGCGCGGGCTATTGGGGCGATAGAAAATGGCGAATTATCCCATTTGCGGACCCTACACTCGCCCTGCCCGTAAGCAGACCTCCGCTGGCCGAAAAGCGCCGGTTGCGAATGTCACGGGCAACTCAAGATTAGCGCACGGAGCGCTTCTACGTCGCCCGCATCCTCTAGCCTATGAATCACGCGGTGGCAGGTTGGACACAGCACTGCAAAATCAGTTCGTGGATTGAAGGTTACACGCTCGCCAGCCGCCAGAGTGGATAACGGCCGCAGGTGGTGTGCGTCCACCATTCCTGCTGCAATCGGACCGTATGTCTGAGCCGGGTCCTTCCCGCAGCCTTTGCACACTGTTCCCTGGATCTGCTTCACCAATCTTGAATGTGATGGATTGCGCTCAATTTGGCGATGACGCCGATAGAGTTTTGCCTGCGTGAGCGTAACCTCGCCAAGTTCTCCCGCCGCTTCCGCCGCAATCTGGTCGTCAGCTGCCCATCCACCTTGGTCCAACGCCGAGCGGTAGAGGCGAAGCGCCTCCTCGAGATCACGTTTGAGATCTTCATCGCTCGGCGGGTTCGCGTGGTCGTAAGCAGTAGAAAGCACGACACCATGTTCGTAGAGGTCGGCTCGCCAAACGTTTGTGTTCAGATCAATGCTTGCAGCCTCCAGACGTTCTGGCTTCAGCCGACCTCGCATAACAGCCGATCGTCGTGACAGCTCGGCGCGCGCCGCAGAAATACCGGACTCATCTTTCAGCGTGGTGCAGCCTTGATTGAGCGTGAGATAGAGCCGCTCGCAGCCCTTGCTCAAAAGATAGACGACGTAGATGCCCTCCTCGACAGTTGAAGTCTCAGCGGGGTCGAGCACAGCAACCCACGGCGTGTGAGTCCAATCACCTTTGCCGGCACTACCCTGAACGACGTAACCCTCCGCTATCGCAGTCGCTCTGATGGCGTCGGGTACGGCCTTGCCGACGATTGCAGCGGCTGGTGCGCCGGCAAAGGTGCCGTCCCGCCAACTGGGGTCCGTTGGGTAGCTCTCCATCCAGGCCAACAACTCTTCGCGCATATTGGCAGCTTATGGACACTAGGTTTGAAGGCAAGGGCGATCCATCCCAAGAGCAGCCGTCAGCGCTGTGACGCCCGATAACGGACATTCAGACAAGCGTGGATCGACTGGCTCGCCATTTCAGCAGTTTTGGAGAAGCACCCCGGTCATGGCACGCGATCTCGCTCAAGGTACGTCTCCACCAAGAAGGTGGCGACGGCGCCCGCGGTATTGACCGCGAAGCTCGCATGTCGGGGCGATGGCTTCACCGGCAGTTTGCCGCCGCGCCCATGAGCGTCTGACATTCGATTACGCAACGTGCCGATGCCGTTCACGAGGTTCATCGCGCCACCGAGGATCGCCTTAATGGGCTCCAGCGAATGCTGGTTCGGCGCGAGGTTCAAAGCGGTGGCCGCACGCGAATACAGCTTCGGCAAATCGTCGGTGTCGCTGTAGGTGTCACCGAGTTCATCGAGGATGCGTTTGGTGACGGTCTCAAGCAGCGTGCGCGCCATCGTGATCGCGCCCTCTGGGTCCGTCTCGCGCCGTGCAAGTGCCTTGAGCCAAACCGCGTGAACGCCCTCTGCGTCGAAGCTTTGAAGTGCGTCGGACGCAATCGCGTCACTGGGGGTGCGCCCTACGCCTTCAAGGTGATCCACGAGCGGCGTGAATGCGTCTGCGATAATCTTTCGGCGCCCCGCATATGAGGGTGCTTCACCTTGGATGTACGGCCAGAACGAGTTCAGCGTTCGATGCGTTCGGACGAACCGTGGCAACAGGTCCTTGATTGAAGCGTCGCCCATGAGTTCGCGGCGCAGAAATTCATAGGCTCGATTATCTGCCGTAACGTCGCCTGTGGCACGGGCGGTCATGAGGCTTTCAATCATCGCGACCCGTTCCACGGTCGGGGTCGGTATGTCGTCAGGATCGTTCATTCGAGCGCCAATGATGCACCCTGAACCCTACCCGATGCCAGCCTCGGAATGGCCCAACTGGGTTGTCGAAGGGACAGCGGTTGCCACTTCCCTGCCGTTCGATCCCATAAGCGGCCGGAGCACCCAGTGTGCCGAAGAGCGGACGTCCGATTTCCGCTTGTCGCCACAGGCCAGCAGACTCGGGATAAAATGGCGGCATGAACAGGCACGAACGCCGCAAAGCGAAGAAGTTCGAAAACAAGGCCCAGCACTTCGTCGCCAAGGGCTACACTAAGGCGTGGTGCGATCCAGGCCGGGCCCAGCACGAAGACCCTTACGTCTGGGTCTTCGAGCGGGACGGCCCCACGGAGGAAAGGCCGGGTAAGCGCCGGGCGCCTAAAAACATCTTCTCCGAGCCCGACATGTACACGATCCGCCATGATGATGATCCGGACGCCCGCGATCTTCGGCTGGAGCACGGTCTGGGCCGGATCGAGGCGGCGTTCTGCGCCGTGCGCCGCGACTTCATCGAGCCTCGGCGCACGCTCGGCCCGGAGGAACGCGCGGCGCTTTATGCGTTTGCCGCCGCCGCGCAATGGCGCACGCCCGGCGCCCGCGACCACATCCGCGAGCAGTGGCAATCCGCGCTGGACAAGATGCAAGCCATGCAGGCGGAAGCCGAGAATTGGACGCCTGAGCGCCGCGCCCGCGAAGAGCGCTTCTCCGCGCTCCGCGAAGAAGGCGCTCCGAGCATGGACATGGAGGACGTTGAAAAGCTGGTGGCCTCGCCGCTGCAATCCACGCTTCCCGCCTATGTGAAGTCCCTGGCGCCGCTGTACGCGCGCATGAAGCTCAGCATCATCTGCACCGAGAAATCGCCGGGGTTCATCACGGGCGATGAGCCCGTGGTCTGGTTTGACCCGGAGGCCTACAAGCGCCCGCCGTTCTACCAATCGCTGGGGCTGGCCTACCCCACCATCGAAGTGACGATGCCGATCTCGCCCACACGCATGATGCTGATCTCGCACATGGAGTTTCCGGAATACTTCGATGTTGACGGCTTCGACATCGAGGATCGGCTTGTGAATGACTTAAATCGGCGCACATGCAGGCGCGCGCGCAAGGCCATCATCGTGTCGCGAAACGTCTACCGGCCCATCTGGGCGGAGATGGGTACGCCGCCGGACGATGCGGCGGCGGCGTAGGCTTTAATCCGCGATCCATGTTGAGCCACCGGGGCCGGGGAAGCGTCCGCGCAAATTGTCGGCGCCGTATTGATCTTCGACGGTTTCGACGAAGCGCAGCGGCGCCGGGCGCCCACCTTCCGGCCACGCGATCCGGCCGCGAATTTCGACGGCGCCGAGCCCGGGAATAAAGGCGTCGCTGGGGTAAACGAGCCAATGGCCGACGCGCTCGCCGTTGGCGTTCCTGCATTCGATGCAGAGGCCGGGGACCGGGCTATTGGCAAGATTGCGGTTTTGCAGCGTGGCTTCGAAAACGGTTTCGCGCGCGTCCTCGTTGTCGATCAGGCGCTCGTTCTCGATGCAGATGGGCCGCCAATCGAGGAAGCTGAAGCGGTCGGGATCGACATTGGCGAGCACGCGCAACGCCGTGATCACATGCGTAAGCTGCTCATAACGGTCGCCATCGAGCGCGGGCCGATCACGGCTTCGGTCGCGCAAATCTTCCAACGCGTGGAGCCAATCGCGCGGCACATCGCCGAGGTAGGAAGAAAGCTCAGCGGGATCGAGGCGACCCCGGCAGATTTGGCTTCCGCGAAACTCAAAAAAATCGAGCACGGAATACAACTCGTCTTCGCCCGCGATCTGCGATCCGCTGCTCATGCTGAGCGTATACGGCTGCGGCTTGCGGCGGCGCCCGGACACGGGGCGTTCATGGCGCGTGATCAGGTCGAACGCTACGGCGGCGCGCGGGCGCAATTCGATCCATTCGCGGAAGGCGGCTTCGGCCTGATCGCCGCGCCCGATCTCATGCGCGACGTGGAAAGCCGCAGGCATACCCACGACGCTGGAGATCGCGGCGCCGCACAGCAGCCATTTTACCCGGCCTTTGCCGTCTTTAGTCGGCATCGTTGCGCCCCCGCATTCAAAATCGACTCGCCCGCAGGAGAGGATTTTATCACGGAACCGAACGTGCGGGGCCTGCGCGATGTCGCCGTTTGCAGCAACGGGCGCGCACGCTTCTATCGGCGCATGAACGCGAGTGCGCTCACCAAACCGTGCTCGGGCTTGTCGTGAACGCGCGCGACTTATCGACGTCGGCAACGAACGCATTCCAGAGAGTGCTGCCAAGCCTCTTCGAGCAGAACGCGCCCGCCATTGCCAAGAATGCAGCGAGCACTTTCTCCAAGTCAGCGACGTAGTTGGCGAGAAGCGTTTCAACGCTTGATCCGTAGCTGAGATACAAGGCTTCTCGGTAGTTCGCCTTGCCACGGTAGCGGATGGCTTGATGCATGAATGAGAGCGTTCGCTTATCGAAGCGAGCATCGCGCAAATCGCGGGCGGCTTTCGTTCGAAAGTTATCTACTTTGAGATCTCGAAACTCACGGGACTGCCGAAGGTCTTCTTCGACGGTCCAGCGCCACCAATCGGCGGTGCCGGAGAGATAGGCGCAAGCCGCGCCCAATGCTTCATCGTGATTGCTCGCTGGTGACAGCAAGCCAAATTGCCCGCTTGTGCGCAGCGCCACAATTTCCGCGTCTGCCTTAGTCTTCACGATGCTCGTTAGACGCATTGAAAATGGGAGCATAGCAAGTTTGCTCACGACGATTTGCCGATCCCATGTGTTCGCCGTTTGCGTATGGTTGTCTTGAATTGTTGAGCACTGCGCAGCGACCATCGCGCTAGCGGCGGAATAGATGCCGTAATACCAAGCTACGGCTGCGACCCGCGCAACGTCCGTTTTCTTGCTCGCCGTCGCCAGAGACTGAAGCGCTGACAGTTGATGGAGGCTGAGAAGAAGTTGCTCGAAGATCGAGTTGGCTGCTTGGTCTGTGAACGTCTGACGCTGCACGTTCGAATATGCCGTCAATGCCGATTTGAAATTGGTCTTGTGGTGATCAACCAGAATTCCGAGCGCTCGCATCCAATTCACGGTTGATGGCAATGCGAATTGCGGATCGGGAATCCCGCTGGGCTCAGACAAGGTGCCCTGATTGAGGAAGCGCTGATAGAGCGAGAAGACTTCGGTCACTGGGCGGCCTCGCGGCGTGCCCGTGCTTCTTCCCTCTCTCTGGCGCGCAAATCCCAAGGCAATTCGCACGTGAGGGCGTGAACACCCAGGCGGGCTCGCTGCGCTTGGTCTTGTTGCGCTTGGTATTCGCCCTCGCTGTATTCGCGATAGTCCCAGGCCCAGCCCAGTTCGACCATGCGTGCGCCGATGTTGACGCCCTCCGAAGTCGTGCAAACGGCGTTCGGCCTGTTGTTGCGTCCGTCATAGTTGACCATGACGCAATCGACGCGGCTTCCATCGGGAATAATGGAATCGATGGCCGTAAGCGCCTCCGAGCCCGCATTTGTCGCGCCACACATCTGGTCGCCCTCAGGCGCGTCTATCCCCCAGATGCGCACACGCATCCCTTCGAAGCGAATGGTGTCGCCATCGCTGATCGTCGCGATCCCGCTAATCAGGGTTCGGGTGTCAGGTGCAGGCTGAGCTTCGGCGGGCTGGGGCGCCGCCACACGCTGGCAAGAGAAAATGCCGAACGTAATCAGCGCGAACAATGCGACGGCACCTACCCAGGAAAGTGGGCCGCCACCGCCGCCGTATTCCGGCGTTTTCTCCCAACCAGACGGCATTGCCGCCTCCCGGCAAATTTTGTTCGCGCTTTGTCTTGCAGGTTCGAACGACTCGCCCAAGTTGTAGGCCAAGTTGACGCAGCGGCTGGGATTAGGGCCCCAGCCGCCGCGTTCCGGTCGGTCGATCCGATGGCCGGAGCCTCGAATCGCTCGGACTGCATGGGCACCTTGGTTGGCAACTCGGATCGCGGCAAGCGCGGAGTTGGAAGGTGTCGAACTATCTGGCGCAGTTGGCGGATACGCGCACTCGCGCTTCGTGGAATGAGAGATTTGAGCATTGGGAACGTCCGGCGAGTGACAGCGAAGAAGCTGTCATCGAGCGAGCGGCGACGGTGGTGCGAGGCGCGCTGGCGAAGAGAACTTGGCTGACTTCGCAGGGCGTGTTGGTGAAGCCCCAAGGATCTTACTTCAACAACACGAACGTCCGCCTCGAAAGCGATATGGACTTAGGCGTTCGGCATCCTGGGATCAGAGTAGTGACGGGCCCTGGCGTGACGCTCCAGCAAGCGGACACGACATTGGGATACGTCGTCACCGGGGAATACAATCCCGACATCGCGTTGACGCTTCGCGCTGAGATCGCTGCGGCGCTCGCCACCGAGTTCGGCGGCAAGAATGTGCATCCGGGTAAGAAGGCATTCACGGTCGGGGCGATTCCGGGTTCGCGGGCCGACGCCGATGTCGTTCCGATGATGCGTCTTGACTACGTCTTCCTTCAGCAACCGATCTTTGGAACGCAGCCGTATCTCGATCGCGTCGAGGGCGTGATTATCTACGGAACTGATGGCAGCCAGGTCATCAACTTCCCGGAGCAGCACAACGCCAACGGCAAAACCAAACGCGACAACACTTCGCATCGCTTCAAGAAGAATGTTCGCATCTTGAAGCGCTTGCGGGACGAATTGGTCGAGTTGGAGTGGGTCGCCAAAGGCGTAGTCCCCTCATTCTTGATCGAGTGCCTTTGCTACCGTGTAGAAGACACGCACTACCTCTACGAAGAAGATCGGTATGATCGCGCCGTTCGCATTCTCAGGCGGATGAAGGCGTTGCTGGCGGATCAGACGTTTGTGTGGGGCGCGCGAGAGATCAACGACATCAAGCTTCTCTTTCACAATTCGCAGCCGTGGACGGTAGACGCGGCGCGGTTGTTCGTGGAGGCCGCGCTTATTCGCTTAGGTGCCAACTAATGTGGGCCCTTGTGCCCCGAAGACTTCAAGTCCTGATCATCGTCGCGGGGACCATCGTCACCATCACCGCGCTTCAAGCGGTGATGGCGGCGATTGGCGGGACAGAGGTCAATCCGCTTCAAATGATAAGCGGCGTTGCGTTTGTTGTCGGATCACTCGCATCTCTAGTGTTCGCCGTCGCTTGGCGCCCGTTGTGGCGAGCGTTTCCCTGGCTTGCGCGGCACACATTTCCCGATCTCAATAGCGAATGGAAAGGCGAGTTGCTTTCTACGTGGACTGATCCGAACACGGGTAACGGCGTTCCGCCGATCCCCACGACGATTCACATCGCGCAAGGTCTGTTTTCGCTTTCGGTGAAACTTCAGACCGGCGAGTCGAAATCATATTCGCTTAGGTGCTTCCTCGAAGCCTTCCACGACGCTGGACGGTTCCGCATTTGGTACACCTACTCAAATAGCCCTATGGCGCGTTTTAGGTATCGCAGCGCTCCACACAACGGCGTCGCATGGCTCGAATGCGACATGGACAAAGGCTGCAACGAACTATTCGGCGTCTACTATACAGATCGAAAGACGACGGGCGATATCAACGTCCGCCGCAACGACATTCGCTAGTCGCGCCGACACGCTCCAAACAACTGCGAGGTTGCCGACGTGGCCACCGATGGCTATCGGCGTGATCGCCAATTTCTGAAAATGCCCCGAAGCAGGCCCTTATCGCCTGATTACAAATCAGGTGCTCTACCTTGGCTCCGAATGTCCGCTATCGCCGGCGCACGCGTCACGTCGGCCTTCCGGAAATGCCCCTCTTGAGGCATCGGTTTGCGCGCGCGATCACTCCATTTTAGGGCGAGCGTTTGGACGCCCGACCTGTGCCCGCCTTGCTCACCCAGAGGCGCTCGTGACGGCGGATATTCGCGGATCAATTCCGACCAATTATCCTAGAATTTGCTGGCTCATTGCTGGCTTTTGCCGGTAGAAGCCACTTTGTGCCTTCGAGGGAGACTGTAAGTGCTTGATTTTATGGTGGGCGCGACAGGGATCGAACCTGTGACCCCTACGATGTCAACGTAGTGCTCTCCCGCTGAGCTACGCGCCCGAACCTTGTCAAAAGTCACCGTTGGGTGGCGCGATATAGACTGCGTCTGGCTGCGACCGCAAGGACCGGGAATCGGTCGTCTGGAGGCATGGTCACGCCCACCCGATAACCGAACCCCGAAATCAAGCCGCGGCGATCACGCGCTCGATCTCGATCACCAGATCACGCAGGTGGAAGGGCTTGGACAGCACTTTGGCGTCCTTGGGGGCCTGGCTCTGGGGCGAGAGCGCCACCGCGGCGAAGCCGGTGATAAAGACGATCTTCATCGCCGGGTCGGCTTCCGCGCCGCGGCGCGCCAATTCGATCCCGTCGAGGCCCGGCATCACAATATCAGTGAGCAGCAGGTCGAAGGAGCTGTGCTCCAGCGCCTCCCAGGCGGAATCGCCGTCGCCATAACCGGCCACGTCATGGCCGGCGCGCGTCAGGCTCGTCGTCAGGAAGGCCCTGAGCGAGTCATCGTCTTCGGCCAAAAGGATACGCGCCATCCGCGCACTCCGAACACCCGTCATAACCGGTAGCCTTTAGCATTGGAGTGGTAAAGGGTGGCTGAACGGGGGCCCTGCAGCCGGTATCTGTTGACGCTGCCCCTGGCCCCGGCAATCAAGGATTTATGGACGCCATGGAACCAAGCTGGACGGAAGCGGCGCAGGAGCATGCTCCAGCGACGCCGGCGCCGGCGCCATTCGTACTGGTTCAGCCGTTGCGCCGCACCGCGCCTTTGATTTTCGCCTCGCCACATTCGGGCCGTCGCTATCCCTCGGAATTATTGTCGCAATCGCGGGTGGGGTTTCTAACGCTGCGCCGACAGGAGGACGCCTATGTCGACGAATTGTTCGCAGGCGCGGCCGCACATGGGGCGGCATTGCTCTCGGCGAATATCGCCCGCGCTTATGTCGATCTCAACCGCGCGCCCGACGAGATTGATCCCGATATGTTCGAGGAGCGTCCGCTCGGGCGCCACTACAGCTCCGCGCGGGTGCAGGCGGGCCTCGGCGCCATCCCGCGCGTCAACAGCGACGGGCATCCGATTTATCGCAACAAGCTGCCGCTCGCGGATGCCGAGCGGCGCTTGGCTCAGTTCCACCGCCCCTACCACGCCAAGCTGGCGGCGCTGATCGAGGACACCAGGCAGAGGTTCGGCTGCGCCGTACTGGTCGATTGCCATTCCATGCCGGCCAGCGCCCGCGGCGCTCATGCGCCCGACATCGTGCTGGGAGACCGCTTCGGCGCGGCCTGTCACCCCTCGGTGACGGCGCTGGCGGAGGCAAGCCTTCGCCGCCTCGGGTACCGGGTGGCGCGCAACGCACCGTTCGCGGGGGGCCACACCACCCAGGCCTACGGCCGCCCTAACCAGCAGGTTCACGCACTGCAAATCGAGATCAGCCGCACGCTTTACCTCGATGAAACTACGCTGGAGCGCACCAAGGGTTTCGAGCGCGTCCGCGCCGACATGACCCGCCTCGCCGAAGCTCTGGCGGAAGCTTGCCTGCACAAGAGTTTGGTTTGAAAAGAAAAAGCCGCGGAGCGCGAGCCCCGCGGCGAAAGTCAATAGGGAGGAAAC
>CADEDG010000007.1 GCA_902826035.1 uncultured Alphaproteobacteria bacterium | reverse complement strand
TGCTTTGGGAGTTCGACGCGCCGCTCTGGTCCCATCGCGTCGGGGTGGACCTCGGCCCGTCGGTCAGCTAACCCCAAACCCATGCCATCCCATCCGCCAGGAAGCGTAATGCCGGACGCTTTGCGCGCCGGCCTTGGTCCCGTGCTGGATCGCCTCGACGCGGATGGAGCTGCATTGCTCGCCACGACCCTCGAATGGTCGGCGGTGAATAGCGGCTCTTACGAGCTTTCAGGCCTGGCGCGCATGCGGTCGCTCTTGGCCGACGCCTTTTCAGCTTTGCCCGGGCCGGTTGAGCGCGTCGAACTCTCGCCATCGCAGCGCGTGCGCTCCGACGGTGACATCGTAACAGTCGAGCACGGCGCCTCGCTACGCGTTCGGGTTCGTCCCGATGCGCCGATCCAGGTCGCGCTGACCGGCCATTACGACACAGTTTTTCCGGCATCGCACTCGTTTCAGTCGCCCTGGCGCGAGGGCGATCTGCTGCGCGGGCCGGGCGTCGCCGACATGAAGGGCGGACTGTGCGTCATGCTGGCGGCGTTGCGCGCTTTCGAGGCGCTGCCCGGAGAAAAGCGCGTCGGCTACGAAGTGCTGCTGAGCCCGGACGAAGAGATCGGTTCGCCGGCGAGCGCGATGCTGCTGGCGGAGCTTGGAGCGCGCGCGCATCTCGGCATGACCTACGAGCCGGCTATGGCAAGTGGCGCGCTGGTGGATGCGCGCAAGGGTTCGGGAAATTTCAGTCTGGCGCTCAAGGGTCGCGCCGCGCATGTCGGGCGCGCCTTCGCCGATGGGCGCAGCGCCGTGCTGGCGGCCGCGGAAGCAGCACTTGCGCTCGACGCGCTCAATGGCAAACGCGACGGCGTAACTTTCAATGTAGGCGCGGTCGATGGCGGCGGCCCTTCCAACGTCGTGCCAGAGCGCGCTGTGTTGCGCTTTAATGCGCGCGCGCCCGACGCTGAAAGCGTCGCCTGGGCGGAAACGGAGATTGCGCAGATCGTCGCCGCCGCCGGAAGGCGCGATGGCGTGAGCGCTGTCCTGCACGGGAGCTTCGCGCGCCCGCCCAAGCCGCTCAATGAGGCGCAGCGCACGATGGTGGATTGGACGCGCCAAGCTGGCGCGGCACTTGGCCTCGACCTCAAATTCCAACCATCGGGCGGCGTGTGCGAAGGCAACAATCTCGCCGCCGCCGGCTGCCCCAACATCGACACGCTTGGGCCATGCGGCGGCGGGCTGCACAGCGATGAAGAATTCGCGCACGCTTCGAGCTTTGCCGAACGCGCCAAACTCTCCTTGCTGCTGCTGGCTGGAATTGAGCGCGGCGCCTTCGACGTTGCGAGCCTGCGGCCATGAGCAATCCAAGCTACGTCATTCGCGCCGCGGGCCCCGCGGACTTGGAAGGTTTCAAGCAATTGCGCGAGATCGCCGGGGCCGGGTTCACCAGCTTGATGCTCGACGACAAGGCGATGGCGGCCAAGCTTGACCACGTCGCGGAGAGTTTCGCTTCCAGCGCCGCCGAGGCCGGCGCTGAGCGCTACTTCCTGGCGCTGGAGCACGTCGAAACCGCCACGCTCGCGGGCTGCTGCGGCGTCAAAGCGACGATCGGTGAGACGCCGCCCTTTTTCAATTTCCGTATCATCACCGAGGCGCAATCTTCGCCAGTGGTGAACCGCCGCTTCGATATGCGCGTGCTTGTCGGCGTCAACGATTTCACCGGCTGCTCTGAGGTTGGCTCGCTGTTCGTGCGCCCCGAGCATCGCGCGAATGGCATCGGGCGCATGGTGGCGCAGAGCCGCTACATGCTGATGACGAGCGCGCCGCGGCGATTCCGCGAGCAGGTGGTGTCGGAATTGCGCGGGGTGGTGTCGCCGGAGGGCGTAGCGCCATTTTGGGAAGCAGTGGGGCGCCACTTCTTCCGCATGGATTTCGCCGAGGCAGACAAATTGAGCGCCATCACCGACAATCAATTTATTCTCGATCTCACGCCCCAGCATCCGATCTATGTCGACCTGCTGCCGGAGCCGGCCCGGGCCGTGATCGGCCAGTGCCACAAGGACGGCGAGGGCGCGCGCAAATTGCTCGAATGGGAAGGGTTTAGCTTTTCCAACGTGATCGATATCTTCGACGGCGGCCCTTTGATGAGCGTCAGGCGCGATCACATCCGCACGCTGCGCGAGTCCAGGCGCGTTCGGCTCGACATCGCCGCCGACGCAAGCGCAGGCAAGCGCGCCTTGATCGCGGTGAATTCGTTGCGCGACTTTCGCTGCGTTTCCAGTCGTGTGCAAATTCGTGAGGGCGCTGTCAGCGTGGGGCCGGAGATCTTGGCGGCGCTCAACCTCGAACCGGGCGCAGAGGCTTTGGTGTGGGTGGACGATGCGCGCTGAACTCTACATGGACGGGAAGTGGCAATCGGGCGCGGGTGAGGCGTTCGCGTCCACTGATCCCGCAACTGGGGACAAAGTCTGGGAAGGGCGCGCCGCCAACGAGGACGACGTAGCCGAAGCCATGGCGGCCGCGCGGCTGGCGTTCCCCGCCTGGTTGCGGCGCCCGGTTGAGGAGCGTATCGCCATTGTGCGCGCGTTTGCGAAGGCGATCGAAGCGCGCGGCGGCGAACTCGCGAACCTGATCAGCCGCGAAATGGGCAAGGCGCTCTGGGATTCCAAGGGCGAAGTCCAGGCCATGATCGGCAAGATCGAATTGTCGATCCGCGCCCAGGCTGAACGTGCGGGCGCGCGTGAGGAAAAGGCGGCGTTTGGCGCCATGACGCTGTCGCACGCCGCCCACGGCGTGCTGGCGGTGTTTGGGCCGTTCAATTTTCCTGGGCACCTGCCCAATGGGCACATCGTGCCGGCGCTGCTCGCCGGCAATTGCGTGCTGTTCAAGCCGAGCGAACTGGCGCCTGGCGTCGGCGCCTTGATGGTTCAAGCGTGGGAAGAAGCAGGCTTGCCCGCTGGCGTCCTGAACCTGTTGCAGGGCGGGCGTGATACCGGGGCGGCGCTCCTGGATGCACATGGACTTGCGGGCGTGCTGTTCACCGGCTCGGCTCACACAGGCGCGCTGATACACCGGAAATTCGCGGGACGCCCTGACGTGTTGTTGGCGCTTGAACTCGGCGGCAACAACCCGCTCATCGTGTGGCCTTCAGTCGATGCGCAGTCGGCGGCCAATCTCATTGTGCACTCCGCTTTCGCGACAAGCGGGCAGCGCTGCTCGTGCGCGCGGCGCTTGATCGTGCCCGAAGGCGCGGTCGGAGACGAAATCGTGACGGCGTTGATCGCGCTGCTGCCGCAGGTCGGTGTGGGCGCTTTCACGGCGTCGCCCGAGCCCTTCATGGGCCCACTGGTAAATGTCGCGTCAGCCGAGCGCGCGATGTTGTTTGAGCAAGGCCTTATCGCCATGGGGGCCAAGCCGCTCGTCGCTGTGAAACGTGAAGGCGCGGTCGTGTATCCGGCATTGGTCGACGTGACCGGGCTGTCGCCTCCGGATGAAGAATTGTTCGGTCCTGTGCTGCAGCTCTATCGCGTCGCCGATTTCGATCATGCGCTCGATGTCGCCAACGCCACGCGCTTCGGGCTCGCGGGCGGCTTGATCAGCGACGAGGCGGCGCTGTGGGCGCGGGTAAAGCAAGAGTTGCGCGCGGGCGTGTTGAACTGGAACCGGCCCACCACCGGCGCCTCGGGCGCGATGCCGTTTGGCGGACCGGGCCTGTCGGGCTCGTTGCGGCCAAGCGCCTATTACGCCGCTGATTATGTCGCTTACCCTATCGCCTCGCAGATCGCGGAGAAGGCGCTGCCGATCGCTGCGCCGGGTTTGCCGGCATGAGCGCGGTGGAAACCAATTTCGACGGACTCGTCGGGCTGACGCACAATTATGCCGGGCTGTCGGAGGGCAATCTCGCGTCGCTGCGTAACGCCAACATGGCGGCGCGTCCGCGCGAGGCCGCGCTCCAGGGGCTCGCCAAGATGCAGCGCCTGCGCGGACTTGGACTGAGCCAAGGCGTGTTACCCCCCCACGAGCGACCGAACATTGCTTGGCTCCGCACGCTCGGATTTGGCGGCACTGATGCGCAAGTCTGGGAGCGGGCCTGGCGCGATGAGCAAACCATGGCGCGCGCGGCGCTTTCTTCGTCGGCGATGTGGGCGGCGAACGCGGCTACCATTTCTCCAAGCTCCGATTGCGACGATGGCAGGTTGCACGCGAGCGTCGCCAACCTGCAAACGATGCTCCATCGCATTCTAGAAGCGGAGCAAACCGAACGCACGCTGCGCCGATTGATGCCAGACCATGCGCGCTTTGCAGTGCATCCGGCTCTCTTGGCGCACGATGCATTGTCAGACGAGGGTGCGGCCAACCACATGCGCATGGCAGCGAGCGCGGGTGCGCCTGGCGTCGAGATATTCGTTTATGGGCGAAAGGCCGGGGAGCCGCGTTCCGGTTTCCCGGCGCGCCAGACTTTGGAGGCATGCCAAGCGCTGGCGCGTCGGCATGGCTTGCTGGGCGGTCGAACCGTGCACGCACGCCAATCAAGCGCGGCGATCGACGCGGGCGCCTTTCACAACGATGTCGTGGCAGTCGCGCACGAACATGTCCTGTTCCACCACGAGGACGCGTTCGCGGACAAGGCCGCGCTCCATTCGGAGGTGCGCGCCGCAGCAGCCGGCTTGTTCGAGCCGGTTTTCGTTGAAGTTCCACGCGCGCGCGTCGGGCTGGAGGACGCGGTCTCGTCCTACCTATTCAACTCGCAACTCGTGCGGCTGCCGGGCGCGTCGTCGCTGACGCTCATCGCGCCGACCGAGGTGCGGGAAAATAATCGCGCTGCCGATTTTGTGCGTGACATGGTGGACGCGCCTGGCGCCGCCATCGGTTCGGTGGAGTATGTGGAAGTGCGTGAAAGCATGCGCAATGGCGGCGGACCCGCGTGCTTGCGCTTGCGGATCGCAATGAACGCGCAGGAACGCGCAGCGGCCGCCGCTGGTTTTTTCCTGGACGATGCGCTCGCCGCTAAACTCGAGAACTGGATCAAGGCCCATTACCGCGAGGAATTGGCGCCGGACGATCTTGCCGATCCCGCTTTGGTAGGCGAGACCCAGACCGCGCTCGACGAACTAACAAGCATCCTGCCCCTGGGCGCCGATTTTTATCCATTTCAGCGGAACTGACGCCGCGCGCATCCGCTCAGAAGGCGAGACTGAAATGACACGAAAACTGATGGCGATACTAGGGTTTGCTTTGGTGCTGGCTGGATCGGCGTTTGCGCAGAATCTAAGCTTGCGTGCGCCGCCATGGGCTCAAGCTCTGTTGGCGGCTGATATCACGCCGACCACGGGCGGGCGCGCCATTCTCAGCGCTCCCGGGATCGATGCGTCTGTGCGCGCCACCATTGCGCCGCCGCGCGGTGGCGTGGCGCGCGTTGTCCGCTACGATTTGCGCGGCCAGGAGGCGCAACTCTCGGTGCGCCGCTTCACCGGCCATCCCAACATCGGCTGGTGGCTGTGGGGCTCGGATTCGCCGCGCATCACGACGCTCACGCCAGCGCAACGCGAAGAGATATCAGGTCTGGCGCGCTCGGCGTCGGGTGTCGCGGGTGCGGCGGCGGGCGGCGATGAAATCTGCTCCGCGGGCGAGCAAGCATTTGTGGAGGTCCTCGTCGGCGGCCGTTCAACCAGCCTCACGCGCGCGTGCCTTTCCGATGCGGACGCGGTGGGGCGTTTGGTGTTGCGCCTGTCGGCGCTGGCGGGCTCGCGCACCGAGGAGGAATTGGCGGCTGCCGCGCTGAGCGAATTGCTGGACGCCGACCGCGCCTTCGCCGCAAAAGCAGCTAGCGACGGCGTGCCGGCTGCGTTCCTGGCGTACGCAGCGGAAGATGCGCTGATGGTGACGCGGGAGAACGTCGTCTCCGGGCGCGCAGGTGTGGCGCAGCGTTTCGCGGCGTGGCCGGCGGGCGCGCGGCTAGAATGGGCCCCGCAAGCGGGGCGGGTTTCCGCGCGTGGCGATATGGGTTGGACCTGGGGCGACTCTGTTTTCGTCGCCGCGGACGGAGTGCGCACGCCAGGGCGTTATGTTTCTGTTTGGACGCGTGATCTGGATGGCAATTGGCGGTTCGCGCTGGATGCTGGCGTGGAGTGATGCCTCCGCGTGGCATGGCATTGCTTATTATAGGGTACAAACTTCGTCATCCCGGACGCGCGGAGCGCGATCCGGGACCCAGGGGCCACGCGCGCCGATCTACGATCCCCTGGGTTCCGGGCTCCGCCTCCGGCGGCCCCGGAATGACGAATTGAACTGCTCCTTGAGTGTTTCGCGCCCTGCACGTCCGAACGCACCGTCCTTACCCCGCAAATCCACCCGCAGCGAGAAACGCCACTTCCTCCGCCGTACTCGTGCGCCCCAACGCCGCGTTGCGATGTGGGAAGCGACCGAAGCGAACGATGATGTCGCGATGAAGCACCGCGTACTTCAAGAACTCCGCATCGCCGGTTGTTTCCATCAGCGCTATACACCGCGCCTGCAATGCAACGTTCTCCGCGTGCTCGAACGGCAGGTAGAAGAAGATGCGCAGTGGCATTGCGATGGCGCGGTCGAAGCCGGCATTCAAAGCGCGGTCGGCCAGTGCCTGCGCCAGCGGGTCAGTCGCGAAGGCATGCGCCGAGTTGCGATAGATGTTGCGCGGGATCTGGTCGAGCAGGAGGATCAGCGCCAACGCGCCCTCGGCGCTCTGCTCCCAATCCGCGAACTCGCCGCGTGCGGCGGCGTGGTGGGGTGGTTCAAAGCGGGCGCGCAACTCGTTGTCGAAGGCCGCGTCCTTCTTGAACCAGGCGGCGGGGCCTGCGGCGGTCCAGAATTGCAGCACTGGATCGGGAGTCATCGGTTCAGGCTAACCGATTGTCTCGTCGTCGCAAAGCGCCCTTCACGCCAGCCTGATCTCCCGCAACCGCTCCAGCAAATAATCCTGCGCGCTGATGGGCTCCGGGTAGCGGTTCGGGTGCTCGTTATCGATGCACGACGGCAGCGTTTCGATCAGAAAGTCCGGCGCGAAGTGCAAAAAGAACGGGATCGAGTAGCGCGGCAGATGCGCGCGATCCGCACTTGGATTGCGCACGCGGTGCGTGGTGGAGGGGAGTTTGTGATTGGTCAGGCGCTGCAACATGTCGCCAATATTGACCACCAGCGCGCCTTCGGGTGGGTTGACTTCGATCCACGCGCCTTCGCGGGTCAACAATTGCAAGCCTGCCTCCTCCGCGCCGAGCAGCAGCGTAATGGCGTTGATGTCTTCATGCGCCTCCGCGCGCACGCCCTCGGGATTGGCGGGAACCGGGGGATAATGCAGTAGGCGCAGGATTGAGTTTCCCTCGCGCACCGCGGCGCCGAAGAATTCCTCGCGCTGGCCGAGAAAGCGCGCGATCGAGCGCAGCAGATCGAGGCCAAGCGCATCGAGCGACTGGTAGAGCGTATAAACGCGCGCGCGAAAATCGGGCAATTCCTCGGGCCACAAATTCGCGGGCATGGTCTGCGAATATCTGTGCCCAGCCGGCAATTCGCGGCCGACGTGCCAGAATTCCTTGAGGTCGACTTTGTCCGCACCCTTGGCCGCTTCCACCCCAAACGGCACATAGCCGCGCTGCCCGCCGCCGCCGGGCATATGGTAGCGCTGCTTGACCGCTTCCGGCAGCGCGAAGAACGCTTTCACCGCTTCATTCGCGTGCGCGATCATCGCCGTGTCCAGGCCATGGTCGGCGACGATGGCAAAGCCGTAGCGCGCGTAACTTTCGCCCATGGCTCGCGCAAAGGCCTCTGGATCGGCACGCCGTTGCGTGAGCGAAAGGGTGTGCAAACTCATGCCCTGGAAATTGCGCCCGGCGACGCGGACGCGCAACCTCGCTGCAGTGCGATTCTCCCGGGCGCGTTGCCGCATTGTTGGAGCAAAATCCGATGTTCTTGTTTGGCGCCCACACGTGGCGAGGCGAAAGCGGAACCCGCTATCGGTTCAAGAGTGTTCTAACCAAGAACGGGCTGCCGCCCGAAGGGATAGGTGGCATCTACATCTTTGTGCGTAGGCGCTGGGTTTTTATCCTTGAGCCGCTTTATGTCGGCAAGGCGCACGACCTCCGTTCGCGTCTGCTCGGGCACGAGAAATGGCCGCGGGCGTTCTGGTACTATGGCGCCACAGAGCGCCACGTTTCCGAGCCAATCCGGGACGAAATCGACCGCCGCCGGGTGGAGGAGGACCTCATCCACGGGCTCCGCCCGCGGATGAACGACGTGGAAATTCCCAAGGCCGGACACGACGCGAAGGCCCACGGCGCGCAATTGCGGCGTTTGTTCGGGCTCTCAATGGCGCAAAAGTCGCAAGCTTCAGGAACCACCCGCGCTTCGGCTTGACCCCAGCCTTCGCGCGGGCGATTGGCAGGGCGCATGACCAGCCCAGTCGATCCCAGCTCTCCGCCGCCCGGGCTATGGGGCCAGGTCAAGGATTTCGCCAACAACATGGATTCCAGGGCCTGGCGGGCCTTGGCGATCACGATCGCCATGGTGGTGGTGGCGGCGGCCGTATTGGTGGTCGGGCGGCTTTATTATGGCGCCGAAATCGAGTCATTCATTGACGGCACCTTGGGCGAAGCGCGGCGCGCGCGCTGGGGCCTGCCGGCCACCATGCTGGTGTTCACGCTCACGGCCTATGTGGGCGCGCCGCAATTCCTGTTGATCACCGCGTGTGTCGTCGCGTTCGGGCCAGAGGTGGGTTTCTGGTATTCGTGGGCCGCAACGATCATTTCGGGGATCATTACTTACATAACCGGTCGCTTGGTCGGGCGGGAGACCCGCAAACGCCTCGGCGGCGCCACTGGCGGGCGGTTTACCCGTTTCATGGGCAAGAACGCGTTCCTGGCCAGTCTGGTTGTGCGCAATCTGCCCACCGCACCGTTCATTGTCGTGAACACGGCGTTCGGCGCCGCAAGGGTAAATTTTTGGGCCTATATCGCGGGGCTCACGCTCGGCGTGCTGCCAAAGACCGCGATCATCGCGTTTGCTGGCGACGGCATCATGGATGCCATCGAAGGCAATATCGGCTCGGCCGCGCTGGCGGGAGGTGTGGCCATTGTCCTATGGTTGCTGGTGACGCTCGTGATCCGCCGTTGGGTGCGGAGACCGGATGCGGCGAAGGATACCCCTGATGAATAGCGTGGGCCGCACGCCGCTGGAGGCTCCAATTACATCACCCATCCCCGGATGAATCGATCCGGGGCCCATAAACACTAACCGTTCGCGATATTGGGTCCCCGACTTGCGCTTCGCGCAATCCGGGAATGGGTGTAATCCAGCTCCATGTGGAATGGAAACATGCAATGAGAATTGTACTTCTCGTCATCTCTCTCTTGCTCGCCGCGTGCGGGGGCACGCCGCCGGTCGATCAGGGCTACGGCGCAAACCCGCAACTGCCTTCGCCGAACGGCGGTTTGCTGCCGACCATTAACACCGCGAAGGCAGTCGGCTGGCCGGCGGATGCGGCGCCGCGAGCGCCCGACGGCATGGTCGTTTCCCGTTACGCGGAAAGTCTGCAGCATCCTCGCTGGATCTACGTCTTGCCGAATCACGATGTGTTGGTGGCCGAGAGCTCGACGCTGCCCGCGCGCGGTGGCGGGTTTGTAGGCTGGATCCGCAACAATGTGCAGCGCGGCGCGGGCGCGCTCGCGGAGAGCGCCAACCGCATCACGCTGTTGCGTGATCGCGACCTCGATGGCGACGTCGATGAGCGCCATGTTTTCGCGGAAAATCTCAACCAGCCGTTCGGCATGGCGTTGATCGGCGATGATCTCTACATCGCAAATACGGACGCTGTGTTGCGCTTTCGGTATGTAACCGGTGCGCTGCGCATTGAGGGCGCGGGCGAAGTGGTGCTGCGGCTGCCGTATCGCGAGGGCGACAACGGACATTGGACGCGTGCACTGGTGGCCAATGCCAATGGCTCCAAGCTCTATGTTGCGGTCGGCTCGTCTTCCAATATCGCCGACGAAGGCATGGAGGCCGAGGAGGGGCGCGCGGCGATCTGGGAGTTCAATCCCGATGGCTCGGAGGCTCGAGTGTTTGCCTCCGGCTTGCGCAATCCGGTGGGTATGGATTGGGCGCCTGTGAGCGGCGCGCTCTGGGTGGCGGTCAATGAGCGCGACATGCTGGGCGACAATCTGGTTCCCGACTACATGACCAGCGTACGAGACGGCGGCTTCTATGGCTGGCCGTATTATTATTACGGGGGAAACCGTGACGAGCGGGTCGCGATCCCCGAAAACGTGCGCCTGCAAACGCCGATCGCGCCGGATTATGCGCTTGGCGCGCACACCGCTTCGCTGGGCTTGCATTTCTATCGCGGCGCTGCGTTGCTCGAACGCTTTCGCAGCGGTGTTTTTGTCGGCCAACATGGCTCATGGAACAGAAGCGAACCGGCCGGCTACAAGGTGATTTACGTGCCGTTCGCGAACGGCGCGCCGGCTGGTCCGCCGGAGGATTTCCTGACGGGCTTCCTCAACGAGCGCGGCGAGGCGCAGGGCAGGCCAGTGGGCGTCGCCGAAGATGCAACGGGAGCGCTGCTGGTTGCGGACGATGTCGGCGACATCGTGTGGCGGGTGGCGCCGGGTCGTTGAAGCGGTTGTTGCTTTAGTTCCGCGCTTCGCAGCGCCAGATCAGGCGTTGGCTCGGTTCGCCTTGCGCGAACGGCGTGATCGCTTCGTTGCGGCGCGCCACGGCTTTGGGGTCCCCGTCGCAGCTGCGCCCCGCGCCGGATGCGGCGACCGCCTCGTTGGCGGCTGCGAAGGCTTCATCGTCGAGCGGGTAGCGTTCGCGGCGGAACTCACCAGTGGCGGTGTCGATTGTTAGCACGTCGAGCGCGCGCGCTTCGCCTAGCACGATGGCGCGTCTGAATTGCTTGCCCTCACCGACACGCGCGTAGAGCGTGCGCTCATTGACGCAAAGTTCGCCCGACGCCGTGAAGCTCATGTCGGAGACGCCCTGCGCTCCGACGCTGCGTTCGCGGTCGAGCGTGCAGGCGATGGCGCCGGAAAATTCCGATGAAGCCTGGGGTTGGGCGGCATTCTGGCTGCGCCCGTTGAGGAGCATCACGCTGGCACCGACGATCAAGGCGACAGCTGCGGCTGCCCCGCCTACAATGGCGATGACGCCGACGCGGCGGCGACCGGAATGCTCTTGGTGATGCGGGTCATGCTGCGCTGGGTGCTCGTGGGCTCTGGCGGGAGCGGCGGTGTGGTGCTGGGCTGGCGCATCATGCGGGTGTAGCTCGCCGTTTTGGCCGCGCCGACGCGACATCACAATTGCGCCCAACACGCACACGGCCACAAACAGCGCGAGCGTGCCGCCGATGAGGATCACCAGCGCGATGCGGGTGAGGCGGTCAGCGGTCTCCAGCTTCGCTGCCAGGCTTTGATTTTGGGTCTGTAAGGCCTGGATCGTGGCGGAGCGGTCGGCCTCGATGCGTTCAGCGAAGGAGAGGCATCGATCGTCGCTCAGCGTCGGGGTAACGCCGGCTTCGTCGAGAAACTGCAACAGCGAACCCGCACGCGTGGAGACCCCGCGCGTTTCGCGCGTGTCGGCGCCGGAGACATGCCATGTGTTGACGCCGATGACGCGTCCGCACTCGTCCAACAGCGGCCCGCCCGAGGAGCCGGAGGAAATCACCGCTTGGTGGTTGATGGTGGGGATCGGATCGCGAGTCGGGGCGCGGTCGCGCAGCGAAGAGATTTGGCCGGAGGTGCGCGAGGCGGGCGTGGGCCGCAAAAGGTCCGCGCCGGTGGCGCCTTGGTAATCCACATCCGGATAACCGAGCGCGACTACGCCGTCGCCAGCTTGCGGTTCGACCGTCGAGATGGTCAGCGCCGGCAAGTCGGGGCCGCGGAATTCCAGCAGCGCGAATTCTTGTGACGGGGAAAACCGGATGATCCGCGCCGGCACCAAGCCGTCGCCTTCGGGGGGGACTATAGCAAGCCCAAATTCGGCGCGTTGCCGAGCCGGCTGCACGACGTGGGCAGCCGTCACCACCAGATTGGGGGCGACTACGAAACCAGAGCCTGAGCCGTAAAGCGACCGCCCCTCGGGCGTTTCCAGGATTACGACGACGCGCACAATACCGCGTTCTGCGTCATCGACGCTGGTCTGCGCAGCTGCGGAGCCGACCAGCGCCAGCGCCAGTACCGCCGCGAGGCCTCTTATTACCCGAGCGATCAAGCAATTCCCCGTCATCCAGCCCGTCGCCGGGGATAATCGGGCGCCGCCGCGCGCGGGGCAAGGGTGCAAACCCAGCGTTGCGCCCCGCTGCCAATCGGCTGCGGCCCGGGCCTTGCATCCCGAGCGCGCGCGCGGCAAGTCCTGCTCGGTCGGCGACGGGGGCGGTTGGCGGCATAGCGTCAAGTGTGACGTGCACGCCCCACCGCCTCATTGTCATGGCTGAGGATTAGTTAAGCTTGCCGCGTTAAGTCCGGCTGGCGGTCGCGATTCGGCCCCCTTTGTGAGGTTTTGCAGGGCATGTTCGGCAATATGTTCGGTCTGGTGGCGCCCGATCTGGCGATCGATTTGGGCACCGCGAACACGCTTATCCACGTAAAGGGCCGCGGCATCGTGCTGGATGAGCCCTCCGTGGTGGCCTACGTCAACGAGGGCGGTCGCAAGGTGGTCTACGCCGTTGGCGCCGAGGCCAAAACCATGCTCGGCAAGACTCACCGCAACATGGAAGTAGTGCGGCCCCTGCGCGACGGCGTCATCGCGGACTTCGATGTCGCCGAGGAAATGATAAAACAATTCATACGCAAGGTGCTGCCGCGCCCGGCTCTCATTTCGCCGCAGATCGTGATTTGCGTGCCCACGGGCGCAACCCCGGTGGAGCGGCGCACCATCCTGGAAAGCGCCCAGGCCTCTGGCGCGCGCCGGGTCAAACTGATCGAGGAGCCAGTGGCCGCGGCGCTCGGCGCGGGGCTGCAGATCGACGACCCGTCCGGGTGCATGGTCGTCGATATCGGCGGCGGAACAACCGAAATCGCGGTGCTGTCGCTCGGCGGCCTGGTCTGGTCGCGCAGCTTGCGTGAGGCTGGCGACAAAATGGACGAAGCGATTATCCAATATTTGCGTCGCCACGAAAATCTGATGATCGGCGATTCGACGGCGGAGCGGATCAAGAAGGAAATCGGCACCGCCAAGGCCCCCGACAGCGGCCAGGGCTTGGCCATGCCGATAAAGGGCCGCGACAACCTATCGGGCGTGCCGAAGGAAATCACCGTCACCGAAGCCATGGTCGCGGAGGCGCTTTCCGAACCGGTGACGCGGATCGTCGATGCCGTTCGCCAAGCGTTCGAGCAGATGCCGCCGGAATTGGCGGCCGACATCTTCGATCATGGCCTGATGATGACAGGCGGTGGCGCATTGTTGCGCAACCTCGATACGGTGCTGCAGGAGCGGATTTCGATCCGCGTGTCGGTGGCCGACGACCCGCTGCGTTGTGTAGTCAAGGGCTGCGGAATCGCTCTCGACACCATAAATTCGTCTGAAGCGCGGCGATTGCTTACCGAAGAGGTGTAGGCCGCGCGGGATAGAAGGGCGTCGCCAAGTGGCCAAACGCAGAAGTATGGTGCGGCGCGCCGGTGCGGGAAAACGGTTCCCTCCTGGAATCATTCTCGCACTGTTGCTCGGCGTCGGCGCCGTTGCGCTGGTGCTCACCAATTCCGGCCGGTCGCCCACCATTGTGGGCGCGGGGGACGACGGCGCAGCGATAGCGGGCCGCGTTGCGACTGGACCGGCGAGGGAAGGCAAGGGTTTCTTCCAACGCTTGGCGACGATGTGGAATGCAAGCGCGCGGGTGCAGGAACTCGAGCGTGAAAACCGCGAATTGCAGACCTGGAAGGAACTTTCAGGAAGGCTTGCGGAACGCAACGCCCGCTACGAGGCGCTTTTGCGCATGCCAAACAACGCTTTCGGCGAGGGCGCGGATGTAGGTAGCGCCATCGCGGCGCAATTGGTGCTCGATTCCGGAGGGCCGTTCACGCGCACCTTAGTGGCGAATGCCGGCGCAGACCATGGCGTGCGTGGAGGATACATCGTGCTGAACGAGAACGGCCTCGTGGGCCGGGTGGTCTCGGTAGGGCGCCGCTCCTCTCGTGTGCTGATGTTGGACGATTATACCTCGCGTATTCCAGTGATGGGGGAAGCTTCGCGCGTGCGTGCTGTGCTGGCGGGGCAGGCGACGCATGCGCCCGAACTGATTACGCAGCCCTATCAAGTGCAGCCGCCGCGGCTCGATTACATCGTGGGGGCGCAAAATCTGCGCGAAGGCGAACGCGTCATCACTTCAGGCGAAGGCGGCTTGTTCCCGCGCGGCGTGCTTGTCGGCGTCGCCCGCGGCAGCGCCAATGGCGAATGGCGGGTGTCGTTGTCGGCAGCACAGCGGCCGATCGATTTCGTGCGCATCATTCCCTTTGTCGGCGTTGAGCCGCCGGAAGCAAACGAAGTAGCCGGACTAGGCCCGCCTCTTGCATCGACATCGTCAGTGTCGGCGATAGGACGCGACATCACCGCTGCGGCGCCGACCGAACCAAGTCCCCCGCCACAACCGCGCCCAAGGCGCGCAACGGAAACACAAGCCGTGCCGCCAGCACCGGAGCCGCAAGCCTCAACTGAAGCGCCCGCTCCAACAGGGCCGCCACAATGAACGAACCGCTCAGCCACGCAATGTTGCGGGGATGGGGCTTCGCCCTGGCGCTTGCGAGTGTGACGCTGCCTGCACTACCGCTGGGACCCTTGTTTGCGCAACCGCCACTCCCGCTGGCGGCGTTGTGGGCGGCGTACGGGTGGGCGGCCGAAGACAAAACCGGTTGGCAGTCGCCAGTATTGTTGGCCGGGTTGGGCTTGCTGCATGACCAACTCGCTGGCGGGCCTTATGGGTTGTTTGTAACACTCTATCTGTCAGCTTACCTTGCCGGTCGCGTGGCGGCGGTGGCGATGTCGGCGCCGAATCTGTTGCCACTGTGGGGCGGATTTGCCCTCACTGCCGCTGCAACTATCGGCGTCGCCTGGATGCTGGCGCCTGTCGCCATCGGCAGCGGAGCGTCAGTTCGGTTGTACGCTGAGGCAGCAGCCATAACGGCGCTGCTGTTCCCGCTGGCCCGTCCGCTTTACATGGGCGAGGCATCGAGCTTTCGCGGTAGGGCACGGCGATGAAGCGTGGCAAGAAAGTCGGCTCGACGCTGCCCAAGCGCGACGTGAACGTCATTTTTTCGCGCCGGGCGGCGCTGATGTCGTTCGTAGGCGTAGGCGCGATCGGCGCGGTGATCACGCGCATGGCGCACCTCCAGGCCACGAATTTGTTCAGCCAGGAGTATTCCAACGCCGCCGACGAAAATCGCTTCGATACCCGCATTGTCGCGCCGCCGCGCGGAGTGATCTACGATCGTTTTGGGATTGTGTTGGCGCAGACCAGCAAGGATTATCAAGTATCCATCGTACGTGATGATGTGGAGGACCTGGAAACCGCAATTGCGCGCGTAGGGCAGATCCTGGGGCTCAGCCCCATATGGGCGCGGCGAGCGAAGGTTAGGGTCGAGAGCGGGCCGCGCGGGGAACCGATGCCGATCTGCGAAGGCTTGACCTGGGAAGAGTTCAACGCGGTCAATGTGCGCTTGCCGGAACTTCGTGGCGTCATCGCCGGCTCCGCCGACGTGCGCGCCTACCCGTACGATGTCGTCTACGCTCATCCGCTTGGTTATGTCGCAAAGCCCACGCAACGCGACATAGACCGCGCAATGCAGACCGAAGGCGAGGGCGCAAGCCGGGCGATGTATCTGCGCAATCCGCACGTCCGGGTCGGGAAGGCGGGGCTCGAAGCGAAGCTGGAAGGAACCCTTCACGGCCATGCTGGCTGGCGCAAGGTGATTGTCAACGCGCGCGGCGTCGAAATGGGTGAGGATCCCGACGAGCGGCGCGATCCGGTGCGCGGTTCGGGTGTTGTGTTGACGCTGGACCACGAATTGCAGCGCACGGCGATGCAGAACTTTGCCCAGCAATCGGGATCCGCAATCGTCATGGATATCGTCAACGGCGATCTGCTGGCAATGGCGTCGGCGCCCGGGTTCGATCCCAATCACTTCGTCAACGGCATCGGACGCGACGAATTCGCCGGGCTCAACACCGATGAAATGAAGCCGTTGTTCCACAAGGCCGTGACCGGACTCTACGCGCCGGGTTCGACTTTTAAGATGATGGTCGGCATCGCCGCCAAGCAGGCGGGCGTATCGGACGATTGGTCGGTTTCTTGCCCGGGTTATTTCCCGTATGGCGGTCGCAACTTCCATTGCTGGCGGCGCGAGGGTCATGGCCGCGTCAACCTGCACGACGCGATCAAGCACTCCTGCGACGTGTATTTCTACCAGGCGGCGCTGCAAGCAGGGCCCGATCGTATTGCTGCGGTATCGCGCAAATTCGGCTTGGGAGAGCATTTCGATGTCGGCGTACCGAACATTCTCGACGGCTGGGTGCCCGATCCGGTTTCCTGGCGCGAGCGGCGCAAGGAGGGGTGGACCGGAGGTCTGACGCTGAATTACGGGATCGGCCAAGGTGCACTGCAAGTGTCGCCGTTGCAATTGGCGGTGATGGCCGCAAGGCTCGGGAATAATGGACGGGCGGTGGTTCCGCGCTTGGTGCGTGAAGCGCCGGGCGTGAGCGAGCCCGCGCCCGCGCCCATTATCGACGGCATTGAGCCGGAATTCCTGGCACGTGTCCGCGATGGCATGTTTGGCGTTTGCAATGAGCCCGGCGGCACCGCGACGCGGGCCGGCGCGCTCGAACTGGTGCGCGATCCGCAGTCTGGCGCCGCGGTTGGGCGAACCTCAGAGAATGCTAGCTGGCAGCCCGTGCAAATCGCAGGGAAGACCGGCACTGCGCAGGTGCGCGCGTTGACAGACGCAACGCGCGGACGCCATTTCTCGACCATTGAGTGGCGCTACCGCGACAATGCGCTCTTCTGCTGCTTCGGCCCATGGCACGACCCACGCTACGCCTGCGCCGTGATCGTCGAGCACGGTGGCGCCGGCTCCGCGGTCGCGGGCCCCATCGCGCGCGAGATCATGCGTGCGGCGCTGCTCCGCGATCCGTCGCGGCGCGCGCCAGCAAACCTCGCTGCTCTTGAGCCGCCTCCGCGGAGCCAAGCATGAGCATCGCCACTACCCCGGGCCCGCGCACAATCGCAGAGCGGATTTCACGCCTCAATTGGGGCATCATCACACTCTTGTGCGCCCTCGCGATTGTCGGCGTACTGATGCATTTTTCCGTGGCCAATTCCGGCGCCCGCCTCGACATGCCGATGACGCATGGTTTGCGGTTTGCGGTGTTGCTGGCCGTCGCAGTGACGGCTGCGATGTTTCTCGATACGCGCTTCTGGCTGGCGATATCCTACCCACTCTATGCTGGCGCGCTTTTGTTGCTGTTGGCTGTCGAACTTTTTGGCGAAACGCGCATGGGCGCAACGCGCTGGCTTTCGATCGGACCGCTTTCGTTGCAGCCGTCGGAATTCATGAAGGTTGGCATCGTTCTGGCCCTGGCCAAATATTACATGCAAATCGGCCCGCGCCGCGCCGGGGCGATGGTGTGGTCGCTCCCGCCATTTCTAGCCATTATCGCGCCGGTGGCGCTGGTGATGCACCAGCCCGATCTCGGCACCGCCATGTTGATCATGTTTGCGGGGCTCGCCACCATGTTCTTAGCTGGTCTTTCCTGGTGGATTGTGGGCAGTGGCGTGGTCCTCGGCGCCTTGGGCGCTTGGTTCGCGTACAGTTATGTTCTGCACGAATATCAGCGCAACCGCGTCGATGTATTCCTTGGGCTGTCCAACGATCCGCTCGGCGCGGGCTACCACGTACTCCAATCGAAGATCGCGATCGGCTCGGCGGGGTTGTTCGGACGCGGCTACCTGCAGGGATCGCAGGCGCAGCTCGACTTCCTCCCCGAGAAGCACACCGACTTTATTTTCACAATGATCGTCGAGGAATTCGGGCTGATCGGCGGTGCGGTTGTGCTTTTGTTGTTCGGCGCGCTCATGGCGCTGGCCATGCAGGTGGCGCTGCGCGCGCGCACTATGTTCAGCAAACTCGCGGCCGCGAGCGTCGCGGCGATGTTGGCGAGTTACGTGCTGATCAACACCGCGATGGTGATCGGGCTGGTGCCGGTGGTGGGCATTCCCTTGCCGATGATTTCGTTCGGTGGCACGGCGATGATGACTTTGATGGTGGGTTTCTGCATCGTGCTGTCGATCGACCTGCACAAGGACGCGCATGGTTCGCGCGGTTGGCTCTGGTAGACCTACCAGGCCGCCTCGTGCTGCATCGCGTCGGTTGCGCGCACGAGCGAGTCCACGATGCCCGGTTCCAAGCTTGAGTGCCCGGCATCGTGGATGATGTCGAGTTGGGCCTCCGGCCATCGTTGTTTGAGCGCCCAGGCTGAGGCCAACGGCGTGCAAATATCGTAACGTCCGTGCGCGATGCTGCAGGGGATGTGGCGAATCAGAGGCGTTTGATCGAGCAGCCAGCCATCGTATTCGAAAAATCCTTTGTTGACGAAATAATGGTTCTCGATGCGGGCGAAGGCTTCGACGAACTTGTCGTCGTTGAAACGCGCGGGTAGCGCGCTGGGGCCAGCAATGGAAATGGTCTCACCCTCCCAACGCGCCCACGCACGCGCCGCGCCGATGCGCTCGTCCATATTCGAAGAAACCAGTCGTCGCCGAAAGGCGCCAAGCAAATCGTCCCGCTCCGCCGCTGGTATCGTCGAGGCGTAGCGCGCGAAAGCGTCAGGATAGATGTTGCTGGCGCCATATTGGTAGAACCAATCGATCTCCGACTTGGTCAGCAGAAAAATCCCACGCAACACCAAGCCGGCGACGCGCTCTGGGTGGCTGGCGGCATAGGCGAGCGCCAATGTTGAGCCCCACGAGCCGCCAAATACCAACCATTTATCGACCCCATATCGTTCGCGCACGCGTTCGATGTCGGCGATCAGATCCCACGTGGTGTTCGCCTCGATCTCTGCGTGCGGCGTAGAGCGTCCACAGCCGCGCTGATCCATGAGCGTGACGCAATATTTCCGTGGGTCGAAGAACCGCCGCATATCCGGCGACAATCCTCCGCCCGGGCCGCCGTGCAGCGCCAGCGCCGGCTTGCCTCCGGGCGCGCCGCTGCGCTCGATATAGATCGTATGCAGCCGTGACACCTCCAGCATCTCGCTCGCGAACGGCTCGATTACGGGGTAAAGATCCCGGCGCGGTTGCAGTGTGTAAGAATTCATGGCGCGGGTTTAGCGAGCGCGTGAGATACAGCAAGGGCGTTTCGGGGCGTTTGTCGCGACTGACTGGGAATGCTAGGCGGTCTGCCTGCGGGGCGGCGCGACATGAACAGCATAAGCCAATCTTCGAGTTTAGCGGGGAGTGCGTCGCGCTTGACCCTGGTGATGGCCTTCCTGTTCAGCGCTTCAGGTATGCTCATGGTGTTCCTGCCGCGCTGGCTAGCGGGCGAGCATGGCCTCACTGGGGTCCAGATCGGCGCGGTGTTTTCGTTGGCGCAACTGACGCGCATCCTCACTGGGCCGATTATCGCTTACTGGGCGGACGCCGCCACCGATCGCAGTGCGCCGCTTCGGATCGTCTCCGTGGCAACGATCGCGGCTTTTGCGGGGTTCTTTTTCGTTGCCAACGATTTTTGGTCGCTATTGCTCTGGGGGTTTGCCGCGCTGTCGCTGATGCAAGCGATGACGCCGCTGGTTGAGGCGGGCGTTCTGCGTGCGACCGCACAAGGCAAGCTCAGCTACGGCATTGCACGCGGCATCGGCTCGATAAGCTTTATCGTGGCCACGACTGCGGGTGGGCTCCTTGTTTCTCGTTTTGGCCCGGGGGCGGTGGTCGTCTGGACTCTCGCGGCATGCACGATGGCGGCCACGTCGGCATGGTTTGGGCTGAGGCGAGAATTCCGTGTTGCGACCGTGCCGACGGCTCGCGACGGGGTACACGCGATCGCCGCGCTGGTGCGTCAGCCGGGGTTTTTGGTTTTGATCGTTTCTTGCGGGCTGATCCAGAGCGCACACGCTTTCTATTATGGGTTTTCCACGCTGGTCTGGCAGGCGCAGGGATTGGGCGATGCGACGGCGGGGTTGTTGTGGGGGTTCGGCGTGGCGGTGGAGGTGGTGTTTCTATTGTGCTTGTCGCCAATAGAACGCCGCGTTTCGCCGCGCACCTTGATCTTGGCGGGGGCGGCCGGCGGCGTCGTGCGTTGGTTAATGATGGGTTTTGCGCCGGTTGGCCTATTGCTCTGGCCGTTGCAGGCGCTGCACATGCTCTCTTTCGCCGCCGCCCATGTTGGCGCCATGCGGTTGTTGTACCGTGCCGCCCCGGAGCGTGCTGCACTGGCGCAAACATTATACGCGGGCCTATCCGGCGGTTTGTTTATGGGCGCGTCGAGCCAATTCTCGGGCATTTTGTACGACTTGCATGGCGCGCGCGGATATTGGCTGATGGCGGGCCTCGCCGCTCTCGGGGGAGCGTTGGCGGTGCTGATCGCGCCGCCTCGAACCGCTAATTCCACTTAACCAAAGTTCCCCTGTCGGGCGAACACGCGGCAGGAGCCAGCGGCATCTTTGCCTAATCTTTTCTGTTAGGCGCTATAGGTTTAAGGCGGGACCGCCCGGAGCGGATCGCGTTAAGGAGCGATTGACCCTATGGCCCGTGCGACGGCCTTCGATCTGACCCAAGACGGTCGCACCCCGGTGCTGGCGTTAGCCGGCGATTGGACCATCGACACTATAGCCGACCTGGAGCCCGCGCTGCGTTCGCTTTCACCGGCTGTGGGCACGGAGGTAGAAGTCAGCGGACTTGGCCGCTTCGACGTTGCCGGCGCTTACCTAGTTGTACGAACGCTCGGGGAGTCTCGTGGGGCGTCGCCGATTGGAGTGCGCGGCGAACACGCCAATGCAGCGCGCCTGCTGCAAGTGGTTGTTAGCGCCATTACTGCGCCAGAGCCGGCGCCCGAGCGCCCACGGGGTCTAAGCGGGATTTTGCAGCAGACCGGCCGCGCTGTCGCCGAAATTAGCCAAGAGGCGCTCGAGACCGTTTCGTTCTTGGGTGAAACGCTGACGACATTGGCTAGACTTCTGGTGCGGCCACGGCGGCTGCGTTGGGTGTCCATCGTCCATGTCATGGAACAGGCGGGCCTCAACGCACTGCCTATCGTGACGCTCTTGTCATTCTTTATCGGGCTTGTTGTTGCATACCTCGGTGCACGTGTTCTGGGCGATTTCGGTGCTTCGGTTTTCACCGTCGAATTGGTGGCGTTTTCGATGCTGCGGGAATTTGCGGTGGTGATTACCGCAGTTCTGCTGGCGGGTCGCACCAACAGCGCGTTCACTGCCGAGATTGGCGCCATGAAAATGCGCCAGGAAGTTGACGCGATGCGCGTCATGGGCATCGCTCCGATGGAGGCGCTCGTGGCTCCGCGCGTGCTCGCCATGCTCGTGATGACGCCGCTGCTGACGCTCGCGGCGATGCTTGCGGGTCTCGCTGGGGGGCTTCTGGTGACGTGGGCCAATCTTGGCGTCAGCCCAACCATGTTTTTCACCCGCATTTCCGACGCCGTTCCCGAGCAGCATTTCTGGGTAGGCATGGTGAAGGCGCCGGTGTTCGCGCTGACGCTCGCGATCATCGGTTGCAAGCAAGGATTGTCGGTCGGCGGTGATGTGGGTTCGCTTGGGCGACGCGTCACCGCTTCGGTGGTGCAGTCGATCTTCATGGTGATCCTGCTCGACGCGTTGTTCGCGCTCTGGTTCCTG
Source organism: uncultured Alphaproteobacteria bacterium (assembly GCA_902826035.1). Classification (GTDB taxonomy): domain Bacteria; phylum Pseudomonadota; class Alphaproteobacteria; order Caulobacterales; family Aquidulcibacteraceae; genus Vitreimonas. Next base: position 27,415 of record CADEDG010000007.1, on the reverse strand, counting down.
GAGATGGATTGGTGAGCGCCGAGATCGCCATCCGCGTTCGTGGGCTCACCACGCGCTTTGGCGCGCAGGTCGTGCACGAGGGTCTCGACCTGGACGTGTTGCGTGGCGAGGTTCTGGGCGTTGTCGGCCCCTCCGGGAGCGGCAAATCGGTGTTGCTGCGCGAGATCGTCGGCCTGGACCGCGCGACCGCGGGCGAAATTGATTTTCCCGCGTTCAGCGGGCGAGCGCCGCGCATGGGTGTGATGTTCCAAGACGGGGCGCTGTTTTCCAACCTGACGGTGCTTGAGAACGTTGAAGCGCCGCTGCGGGAGCACGTGCATTTGACCCCGGCGCTGCGCGCTGAGATCGCCGCGCTGAAATTGTCGATGGCCGGCCTCGGGCCTGAAGCGCACCACAAGAAGCCGGCGCAAATTTCCGGCGGCATGCGCAAGCGCGCGGCCGTCGCGCGGGCGATCGCGCTCGACCCCGAATTGCTGTTTTTGGACGAACCGACCGCTGGCCTCGATCCGATCGCCGCCGAGCAATTTGATCGCATGGTGCGCGAACTGGCGAAGGCGTTGGGCCTGACGGTGTTCCTGGTCACGCACGACCTCGACACCTTGTATGCGGTCTGTGACCGGGTGGCGGTTCTGTACGGTCGCGAAGTGGCCGCACTTGGCGCCGTGGAAGATGTGGCCGCCAACGCCAGCGGTTGGGTCAAGGAATATTTCTGCGGGCCCCGTGGGCGGGCCGTGCAAATGAACTCCGCTCCGGGGATGGGTCATGGAAACTAAAGCCAATTACGTTCTCATCGGTGTCGCGACCCTGGTCGGTGCGGCGGCGTTTATGCTGTTTGCGATGTGGCTCGCCAATTCCGATTATCGCGGCGGTTTCAACGAATACGAAGTGGTGTTCGACGATCCGGTGCGCGGGCTGACCGACGGCGGCGAAGTGCGCTTTAACGGCATCAAGGTCGGCGAAGTGCGGGCGCTGCGGATCGATGCGGATAATACGCGGCGCGTCATCGCCCGCATCCGCGTTTCATCGGTGGTGCCGGTAAAGCAAGACAGCGAGGCGCGCTTGGAGCCGGTGGGCCTGACAGGGGTATCGCTGATCCAGCTTACGCCTGGTTCTGAGGGCGCGTCCGCGGCGCGCTCGGAAATATTCGGTCAGCCGCCGCGTATCGCTGGCCACGGCAGCCAGATCGACATTCTGTTCGACCAAAGCGAGGACATCGTCATGGAGGCAAGTCGGGCGCTTGCCGCCGTGCAGCGTTTGCTCACCGAGGAGAACGTAACCCGCGTCAGCGGCATTCTCGACAATCTCGAGACTATCAGCGCTCGCCTGGCGGACAGGAATTCCGTGATTTCCCGTTCCGCGGAAACCGCCACAGCGCTGGGCGCCGCAGCCGCCGACGTAAGCACGCTGGCGCGTCAGACCCAGGCAGACCTAGCCGATCTCGACCAGATCATGCGCGACATGCGCTCCGCGGCGGCCACCGCCAACAGCGAAACGCTGCCCGATATCGGCGCTGCGGCGGAAGAAATCCGCCAGGCCGCGCTTGCGATTGGTCGTGTGGCCAATAATCTTGAAGAAAATCCCTCCGTGCTCACACCGCGCTCGCCGCGGCCTACTTTGGAGTTGCCGCAATGAAGCCCTCCGCCGCCTTCGCTCCGCTGCTGCTGCTCGGGGGATGCATATCGTTGCTGCCTCCGCCTCCGCCTCCGCCCGCGATCTACGTGTTGGAAGCCGACAACGCGCCATCGCAACCGGGCGCGACGGTGAATGCGGTAATTGGCGTCGCCCAGCCCTCAGGCGAGCGCACTTTGCTTGGCTCGGACCTGATTTGGCGCAACGGCGACCGTCTCTCGTTCCTCGGCCAGTCGCAATGGTCAAGCCGCGCCGATGCTTCTCTGCAATCCATGCTGATCGAAACGATGACGGGACAGGATCGGTTCCACGCCGTCGTGCGTTCAGGCGAAGCACACGGCGATTATGAATTGCGCTGGGAGGTGCTCGATTTCGAGGTGCACGACGAGAGCATGACAGCGCTCTTCCGCGCTGATGTCATGCTCGTTGCGCTGCCAAACCGTACGGTCGTGGCGCAGGAAATCATCAACGGCGATGAACCGGTAGGCGCGCGCACCGCGAGCGCAGCGGCCCAAGCGCTTGCGCGCGCCGCCCGTGAAGGCAGCGCGCGCATTGGCGAATTTGCAGCCCGCGGCGCCGCTCAGGACAATGCGGCGTCGATCAACAGATAGGCGCGCACCAGTTCCGAGCTTTCGCCTTTGCGCTCGCTTTTAGCGAGGTCGGGGCGGGCGCGGAATTGCGTCGCCAGACGCTGAGCGTCGCCATTGCGTTTGACGTGGCGTGCGACGCGGTTGACCGCGCCGGGCGCAGCGTCCACGACAGCGCGGCGGCGGGCGGCGGCGCCATGGCGTGAGCTTTGCGCGATGCGCTCAAGATCGCGGGCGGCGAGCACGGCGTCCAGATCGACACCAGCATCGGCAACAAGGTCGATGGCGTCATTCTTCAATATTGTGTCGTGGTCGACCGATGCGAACTCGACAAGGTTGAACGCTTCGCTCTCGTTGGCGGGTTTCGGCGCGCCGCGCGTGGGCGCCAGCGGCAGGAAGTTGTTCCAACCCGTGAAGCCTTTGAAGATGCCACTGGACTCGGTCTCGCGGGCTTGGCTGGCGCGCGGTTGCGACCAGCGTGATGCGGCGGCGTTTGCGGCCGCTTGCAGATTCCCAACGCTCTCAAGCGTCGATTCATTCGCCACGACGATCGGCTCAGCGGGTCGCTCAGAGCGTTGGGGCAGGGCGGCTTTCTTCGCCGAGGCGGTTGCGGCCAGCGCCGACAAGCGCTTTTCGATCGAGGAGGCGTGGCGGTCGGCGGCGGCTTGGCTTTGTTCCGACGCGTCGCGCGCAGCGTTCGCGGCGGCCGACAGCTTGGACAGGGTTTCACCGGCGGCATCCTGGAGCGCGATGGTCTCTTCGCGCACCAATTGCGCGGCGCGTTTGGCTTCTATGACAGCAGTACGCGTGGATTCGCGGACGGCATGGGCGGTCTCGGAGGCGGCGGCCACAGCGTGCTCGGCTGATTGGCGCGCCGCGTCCGTTAGGCGCGTGGCTTCGCTAAGACCGTCGAGCATCCCCGCGACCTTGCCGTTAAGCGCCGTGGCGGCCGCATTGGCGTCGCCAGCGGCGTGCCTGAAGGCGCTGGTGTGGGTGCTTAGCGTGGTCGCCGATGCGGCGAATGCGGTCAAGTGGCGTTCCAGCGCGTTTTCTGCAGCGCCCATCTCCGTGCTTACCAGCTTCGACGCTTCGCGCATCAACCGAACCTGGCGCCCCACCGAGTGTGCGATTACTTCGGTTTCGTTGCGCAATTCGCCATTGAGTTCGCGCATGGAATCGCGTTCGCGTTGGAGCGTCTGGGTGAGTTCTTCGCCCCCTTCACGCGAGGCGGTCACGGCTTCGTTGAACAGAGCGGCATTGCGCTGCGCGCTGCGCTCGAGCTCAGCTAACCTCGTGAGTGCAGTGGCCACCGCGTCATTCAGGGATTCAATTTCTGACTTAACTGTTTCGGAGAGCCGGCGTGCGCCAACCTCCCCGGCTTCGGTCGCCAATGTTGGCGTCCGCGCAATTCGCGTGAGCTCTGCGGCGAGCCGGCGCGCTTTCAACGCTTCGCCGGCCGCAGAGGCCGATACCCAAAACAGCAGGGCGGGCCCGCAGGCGAGCGCAACCAGTCCCGCTTGCATGGCCGGATCCATGGAGAGGACGGCATCGATGCCGAAATAGGACAAGGGCACGCCGATGGCTGCGCCAATCCATGTGAACGCCGCCAGCCCCCCAGCGAAGGCCGCCCAAGAGAAGCCGTTCTTTAACGGCGCCTGCGCCGGTGCGATAGCGCGTGGCCTCGCTTCCTGTTCGGATTCTTGGGCATCGTTCGCTGCCTGAGTTTCCAACTCGCCGAACATCTCGAATGAACTGCGCGTGTCAGGCTCTTCTTCATCCAATTGATAATACATTGCGCAGAACTCCCGTCGCCGCGGGACCTTGGTTGGGCGGCGTTAACGGGGGGCGGCTGCAACGCTCGTGCCAGAATGGGGAAAAGTCCTATTTCGGTTCGCCGAAAGGCGGCAATTGCGCGGTTAACGCGCTGGCGTGAGCGGTTTGGCTAACACAACAAATGAAAGATCGCGCGTTTTCGGGAGCCCAAAACGCGGATCGTCTAGCGGGAATGGCTCTTCGCGACCGGTGAGACCGTAACCGCGGCGCAGATACCATTCGATCAACTCGGTCCGGCGTTTGATCACCGTCATTTCCATGCTTTCGGCGCCAAGTTCACGCGCCCGCCGCTCGGCTTCGTTAACGAGGGCGCCGCCAATGCCGCCGGCTTGTAGGTCAGGATCCACGGCCAGAAGCCCAAGATAACCGATCCGGCGCCCTTCGAACACGCCCCTGTCGGCGAGCATGACGCAACCAATCAAGGCGGCGCCTCGTTCGGCCAAGATCAGGGAATCGGTTGGTCTCGCGATGATGTCGCGCAACGCCTGTGCATCCGTTCGCTGACCGCCGAGGAGGTGGGCCTCGTGGGTCCAGCCACGGGTCGCAGTTTCACCGCGAAACGCCTTTTCGACCAGCGCCAGTACTGCGGCGATGTCGGAGGGGGCGGCTGTGCGGAAATTGAGCACAATTAACTCGGCGGCGCCGCGGCCGGGTCTGATGGTTGTTGTGTCTCGTCCAGCGAGGGCGGCTCGCCAAGCACCGGCTCGCTCTCCTGCGCGGGGCTCTCTGGATCGGCGCGGACTGGTTCGCTCGGCGGTTCGGGTTGCGGTTCCACCGTTGCTGTGCGCTGCAACTCGGCAAGCCGCAGCCGCGCGGCTGCGGCGTGTTGGCTTTGTGGAAATTCGCTCAGGAATGCTTCGAGTTCGGCGATGTCGGCGTCGCTGGCGGCTTCGAAGCTGCGCTCCTCCAGATCGCTCAAAGCCCGCTGCGCCCGCTCGGATAATTCGCCAGAATCTCCATTGATGAGGGCGCGCAGCGATTCCGCATCGTTAGGGTCGAGTTGGTCAAGCACTGAGCGGGCTTCTGCAGGAGCGCGTGATTGGTTCCAGAAATAAAATCCCCCCCCGGCGCCGCCGAGCGCGGCAACCGCAAGGGTTGCCAGGATCAATCCTGAGCTTCGCTTTGGGACCTTGGCTCGTTCAGGCGCAGCCGCCTCTGGTCCCGGCTTGAGCGGCGCAATTTCACGCTCCCGCACCGGGTTTGGAGCGCCTGCGGCGGCGGCGGCCCGTCCCGGCGAGAAGAAGCCTGAGTCTGGCTGCGGCGTCGGAGGGGGAGGCGGCGTGACGCCAGCGGCTTCGGCAACGAACTTTGCCAGTTGGCGCCAAGCGGGGAAGTCCTCCTCACCGCGCCAACCAGTGAGATTGACTCCCCGATCCTGATGAAACTGGGATGGCGCTGCAGCGTTCTGCATGACCGCGTGTAGGACCGGGCCCCTTTCCCGCGCGTAGGTCACATCCTCAATGTGGCCGGCTTGGCCGACCGATTTGGGCGACCAAAGCGCGATTGCAAGCGCGGCGGTTTCGAGGGCTCGGCGGGTTTCTTCGCCGGCCGGCTGCTCCAGCGTCACCTCGAGTTCGACGCGACGGAGCTTTTCGGCCAGCGCCCGAGCCGGCAGGGTGTCCTCCAAAGCATGGACGATCACCACCTGAGCCATGATAATTCCCCACTGAACTCAATGACTTAGGGCGACGGCCCCCTCAGGCAGCGCTCGCGAGAATCTGCCCACGCCTGCATGTTGCCCCGGTTCGCGCCTGCTTGGGAAGGCCGCGAGCCAGCCGGCCCTCGCCCGCATGGGGAAACTTCGCCGCGGTATGCACGCGCCCGGTGCTCTGCTAGGGGAAGCCGCCTATGCAGATGCTCCAGACCCGCCTCAACGAAATCGCCGAACGCGTCAACACCGCCCTCGACGCCTTGTTGCCAAAGCCGCAGGGACCGGAATCCGAATTGATGCAAGCCATGCGCTACAGCGCGCTGGGCGGCGGCAAGCGGCTGCGTCCGTTCTTTACCATCGAGGCAGGGCGGTTGTTCGACGCTGACGAAGGCGCATTGCTGCGGGCTGCCTGCGCCATCGAATGTGTCCACACCTATTCGCTCATTCATGATGATCTCCCGTGCATGGACGACGATGAATTGCGCCGGGGTCGCCCAACATTGCATCGCGCGTTCGATGAAGCGACGGCGCTGTTGGCGGGCGACGCGCTGCTCACGTTTGCGTTTGAACTTATGTCCGAGCCCGAGACCCACCGTGACCCGCAAATGCGGTGCCTGCTCACGACGGGGCTCGCGCGCGCGTCTGGAGCTTCGGGTATGGTGGCCGGACAAGCCGCGGACATGGCGGGCGGCGCAATTGAATCCGACCTCATCGCTGTTACCCGTATGAACCGCTTGAAGACTGGGGCTTTGATCAATTTCTCGGTGGAAGCGGGCGCGATGATCGGCTGTGCCTCCGAGGCTGAGCGCACTGCGCTTTCGCGCTATGCCCACGATGTCGGACTCGCATTTCAGATGCGCGACGACCTCTTGGACGCCGAGGGCGTGGTGCGTGACACCGGCAAGGCGGTCGGCAAGGATAAGGATCGCGGCAAGGTCAATTTTGTCACCGTCATGGGCGCTGATGCGACCCGTGAGCGCGTGACCATGCTCGCTGCGCAGGCCAAGCAGCACCTCGCGCTGTTCGGCCCGCGTGCGCGCATCCTGCTGAGCGCAGTCGATTTCGTGGTCGAGCGGCGCTACTGAAGGGCGCAGTTCGGGCAAGTTTTTGTTAAGCATGCCGGCGCACGTCATTGGGCATGAGATTTGAGCATCTGAGCGTCGTCATTGCCGATGACCAACGATCGTCGCGCGAGATTGTCGCAGAATTCCTGAAGGCGGCCGGCATGCGCGACATCCGCCACGCAGCTGATGGCGGCGAAGCCTGCCAGCTCATTTGTGCGCGCGCGCCGGACTTTCTGATACTCGATCTCGAAATGCCCTATGACGGCGTAAAGACCTTGGGGCAGATCAGAACCGGCGCCGCCAGCCCCAACCGGCGGCTGCCGGTGATCATGATGACGGCTTACGCGACGCCCGCGCGGATTGCAGCGATGCGCGACGCTGGTGCGACGGAGGTCGTTTCGAAGCCGCTTAGTTCCACCAAATTGCTCGCTCGCATCCAAGCGGTGCTGTTGCAACCGCGCCCGTTTATCGACGGGCGGACCTATGTCGGCCCCGATCGGCGGCGTGCGCGCGCCGGACATTATGTCGGCCCGCTGCGCCGCTCCGCCGACGGCCTAAGCGACGTGTTTGACATTGATGTCGCCTGATGCGCGCGGCGATCCCCCACGACGAGACCAAGCGCCTTGAGGCGTTGTTTGGAGCCTCGATCCTCGACACCGGGGTAGAGCAATTCTTCGAAGACATTGTCGATTCGGTTCAGCACGTTGTCGGCGCGCCCATCGTTCTTGTTTCGCTGGTGGATGAGCATCGGCAATGGTTCAAAGCGCGTCGTGGCCTGGAGCCTTCGGAATCCCCACGCGATCACGCATTCTGCGCGCACGCGATCCTTAGTCCAGCGTCGCTGGTCGTTGGCGACGCCCGCAACGACGCTCGCTTCAGGGATAACCCGCTGGTTACGGGCGAGCCCTACGTCGTTGCCTATGCCGGCGCGCCGATAACGCTCGAGAGCGGCGTCCGCATCGGCACGGTTTGCGCGGTCGACCAGGAGCCGCGGCAATGGAGCGGATTGGAAATCCTCCACCTGGAACGCAACGCGCGTCTGGTTGCGCGCCACATCGACGCGCGCCGCGCCCATATCGAGCGCGACCGCCATCGATTTCTGGAGATGGCGCTGGCGCGCGCGGAGACGCGCTATAAGTCGGTGATCGAGTCGATCTCCGAAGGATTGGTGGTGCATGGGCCGAGCGGCGCTATCATTGACTCCAATCCCGCCGCTTCGGCGATCCTCGGATTGACCGAGGACGAACTGTTCGGCCGCGTGTCCCGCGATCCGCGCTGGCGCGCCATCAAGGCGAACGGCGAGGACTTTCCCGGCGATGAACACCCCGCCATGATGACGCTCCGCACCGGCGAGGCCCAGATCGGAGTGGTGATGGGCATCGAGACGCCAGCGGGCGAGCGGCGCTGGATCAGCATCAATACTTACCCCATCCGACGTTCGGGAGATTGGCGGGTCGAGCAGGTCGTCGCAGCGTTTCGGATCGTCCAGAACGAACCTGCCTTTGGGCACGCAAACTGATCGACGGCGGTAGAGCGGGGCGGCGATCCATTCTACACTGGCCCCATGCCCCTTTCTCGTGACATTGCCCGCGTCCGCTATGCCGCAGCTCAAGGAGCGCGGGTGGCGTGGTACATGGGCCAGTATATGTTGGCCCGGCGCGTCTCCGATCCGTTCGAACGCCCCGGGGAGCCGAGATTCGAACCGCAAAAACAGCAGGGCGACCCCAAGCGCATACGCGCCGCGTTCCTCGACCTGTTCGCCAAGGACCGCGCCAATATTGAAGCCGGTCTCTACCCCGCCCCGGTCGATATTCGATTGGCGAAGGCGCTCTCTGCGTTGCGCAACTCGGCGAAGTTCTTTCGCGATCTGCCGAATGTGGATCGTCGCCGCCTGCAACGCGCAGGGTTCGAAGTGCGGGAAATGGCGGAGCAAGGGCGCTACCCAGCTTATTATCTGCAGAACTTCCATTATCAAAGCGGGGGCTGGCTCTCTCCCGATAGCGCGAAGATGTACGACACGCAGGTCGAGATCTTGTTCGGCGGCGCTGCTGACGCGATGCGGCGCACCGCGCTTGGCTCTTTGGCGCGCGCAATAAAGGGTGTCGACCAACGGCGGGTGCGCTTGCTGGATCTCGCTTGCGGCAATGGGCGGTTCTTGTCTCAGATATTGGCGGCGTTTCCGCGCATGCCGGCGGCAGGATTGGACCTCTCGCCGGCCTACTGCACCGAAGCGCGCACACGCCTTGCGCCGTGGTCGCAAGTTGAGTTGGTGACCGGAGCGGCCGAGCAGGCGCCGTTCGAGGATGCAAGCTTCGATGCGATCACCTGCGTATACCTGTTCCACGAATTGCCTCCACGCGTGCGGCGCGATGTTGCACGCGAGATCGCGCGTTTGCTCAAGCCCGGCGGCGTTCTGGTGCTTGCTGACTCCATACAAACCGGCGACGCGCCCGATCTCGACCGCATGCTCGAGTATTTTCCCGTTGGCTTTCACGAGCCGTATTTCGGCAGTTACGTCGAGGAGGATTTGGCGGTCCTGTTTGGCGAGTGTGGACTACGTCACGAAGAGACCGAGTTGGCGTTTCTCACCAAGGTCATGCGTTTCCGGCGGGCTTAGTCCACGCCGAAACCCCGGACAACGCCGCGCGTTTCCGGTTTCGCACAAACGTCGTTCTGCTGGTTTCACGGGCGATTTTCGCGGGTTGGGGTGGGCTTAGCCCGCAATTTGTCTGATGGTTGGAGCGCGCGCCATTCGCCTTAGAACGGGACCGTCTTGGTCGCCTCCGCCGGCAGCGGCGCCTCGATCTTTACCGGCGCGTCGGCGGTGTCAGTTGTCAGACCAAGAGCGCTGTCGCCATAGACGGTGATTTCATCCTCCTCGTCGGCGATCGGGCCGCCGAGCAATTGCTCCGTGGCCGGCGAATAGGCGACGGTGACAACGCGAGCGTTGTCGAGCGGGGCGGCGATAGTGGCGGCCGGCGCTTGGTATGGAATTTCGGGGAGAGCGTCCAAGACCACAAAGCGCTGAGCTGGTTGAGCAGCGACCGCGCTGGAGCCGAACTCCAGCCCGCCGCCAAGCAGGGCATCGAGGCTCAGGGCGGCAAATAGCGCAATCGCCGCAAAGCTACCCGCCGCCGTCATCCGATTGCGCACCTGGTCAGATCGGATTTTCGCGGCGCTCGCGGTGACCTGGGTGGCGCGCCTTGCGAACCATCCGGCGAATTTTTCAGCGGCGCCCTCAGCAGTGCGGCTGAGGCGGCTTGTATGTACGCCAACTTTCCCCAGGAATGCCTTGCCGCCAGTTAAAACCAGAGCGATCAGCGAACGACCCGTAAGCATCCAGCCCTCCGTCGCAGTAACTAATACTCCACCCCTGTGAGGGGAACAAGAAATAACGGATTCGTCACACGGGGGTCGCTGGCAGGTGTTCCGGCTTGCCTTGGGGGGCGCGGGCTTGCTTAGCTTCGGCGAGGGAGAACGCTCAGATGGCAGGGGACAAAATCGCGATCGTCACGGTTCATGGCACCGGCGATACCGCTGACAGCGCAGAAGGCCAGAAATGGTTCCAGCGCGGCGGCGCGTTTAGCGAGCGCTTACGCCAGAAGCTCGCGCAACAAGGATTGGATGCCGAAATTGTCCCCGTGCTTTGGTCAGGCGCCAACAGCGCCGCCGAGCGCGAGAAGGGCGCCGAGAAACTGGCGCGCGAGCTGCGCAAGAGCGCGCGCCGCTACGCAAGCGTCCATGTCATCGGGCACTCCCATGGCGGCAATGTCGCCAACGAAGCCGCGGTGCGGTTGCGCTGGGGGCGTAAGCGGCGCGCGCGCGAGCCGATCGCGAGCCTCACCACCGTGGGCACGCCGTTCCTCAATCTGCGCACCGGCTTGTTGCAGCGTCTGGCCGGCCTGCTGTTTTTCCTGCTGACCTGGGGGAGCATCGTGATCTTCCCGCTGCTCGCCGCGGCGATGTGGTTTGCCGAAAGCGGTCGGATGGAAACGCCGGTTCTGCTGATAATGTTCGGGTTGATAGGCGCCTGTTTGCTCTTCATGTTCGGTATTTCGCGCCGTGGCGCGCGACGTATCTTTCGCCCGCGCCGGTCCGAAAGCGAGGCGCATGCTGTGCACGCGATCTGGCACGAGAACGACGAGGCGATCAGCTTTCTGCGCCGGGTCGAGGATTTGCCGATCGAGCCGTTTCCCAAGGGGTCGCTGTTTCGTGGGTCGAGTGCGGCGGCGATCAGCTGGGGCGTGATGGCGGTCCTGGCGTTCGGGCTGGGCGTGCCGCTCAATTACATGATGGGGGGACCCGACATCATGAATTTTGGCGGCGGCGAGGCCGACCGTTCTGCGAACATCTTTACCGCAACTATTATCGCGTTCTCGTTGGCTCCAGCGATTTTCGTGCTCACCTACGGGCTTTATCGGTTCCTCATCGGCGGCGCGGCGGAAGTCGGCGCGCGCAAGCCGCTGAACGGGTTTGTTTCCGGCGTGCTGCGCGGGGTAGCACTTGGCCGCGATGGCGACCAAGTGATCTGCAACGTATCGACGGATTCCCACACCCATTCGACTCAAGGCGTAAAGCTCGATGGCGAGTGCGCGCAGCGTATGCAAACGGCCGCTGGCGCTGCGGCGGACAAGTTAATCGAAAAATATCGCTGGTCGCTGTTTACCGTCGGCGCCGACACCAACGCGCCGCTGAGCAATCTCGCCACCGACGCCATGACCTGGGACAGCCTGATCCATACGACCTATTTCGATCAGCCTGAAGTCGTGGATCTGGTCGCCGCACACATCACCGCCCGATCCAAGGGGGGATAACCGCGCCAAGCCCGAAGTCGTTTGCTGAAATATTCGAGCTATTTGATCCAAGGTATGTGAGACGCATCTCTGATTTGTGTATGGTTGTCGCCATGCCGCGCCCCCATCTCGAACGCCACAACGTCTCTCGCGTCGGCTGGCTGCGTGCGGCGGTGCTGGGGGCCAATGACGGTATTGTCTCAACCGCGAGTCTGATCGTCGGGGTCGCCGCCGCGAATGCTACGCGCGAAGCGGTGATGATCGCCGGCGTCGCCGGTCTGGTCGCAGGCGCGATGTCGATGGCGGCAGGCGAATATGTGTCGGTGAGTTCGCAGAGCGATACCGAACGTGCGGACCTAACGCGCGAACGCGGCGAAATCGCTTCGCAGCCCGAGTTCGAACTGGAGGAGCTTGCTCAGATTTACCGCGCGCGTGGCGTCGAGCCAACGCTTGCGCGCCAGGTCGCCGAGCAAATGATGGCTAAGGACGCGCTCGCCGCCCATGCCCGTGACGAGTTGGGCATCTCCGACCTGACGCGCGCGCGCCCCATTCAAGCCGCCATCACGTCGGCGCTCACCTTTGCCTCAGGAGCGGCGCTGCCGATTGCGGTCGCTGCGCTTTGGCAGCGCGCGCAAATGCCGGTTGCGGTGTCGGTTGCGTCTTTGATCTTTCTGGCGCTGCTTGGCGCGCTGGGCGCGCGCACGGGCGGAGCTGATATGACGCGAGCGGCTCTGCGCGTGACCTTCTGGGGCGCGCTGGCCATGGCGCTTACTGCTGGCGTCGGGGCGTTGTTCGGCGTTGCCGCGTGAACGGCTTTGCGGGGCCTCACGCGCCGGGCTAAGCTTGCTGAGGAATCGTTAGCCAGTATGAACGCCGAATTGTTGTCCTTGCTTGATGTGACGGCTGTCGAGGCCGCTAGGTATGCAAGGGCAGCGCGCGCGGCGGTGCTGGTGCGGGTGACCGCGGACGACGTGCTCGATCGCGCGCTCCTGGACCGTGAGCAGCACCTGGTTCACGGCCTGGCGTGGGTCGCGACTTATGCCGAAGCGCTGCGCGAAGTTGCCGAGTGGGCGCGGGCTCTGCACGCAAAGGCTGCATTTCGCGAAACCGAGCGCTTGCTGGCGCTGCTCTTGGCGGCGGAGTATTCCGCGCAGCTCGCAGGCGGCGTGCCGATGACGCAGGTTGAGGCGATCCGCCCCGCCGATTTCGGCGTCGGGGCGCCGGCCGCGATGCTGACCATATCTCAGGAAGAAAAGTCGCGCTTGGCTGAATTGCTGTGCGAGGCGCGCGGGCGGGCCGCCTTGGAGAATACCGGCCTCGACGCGGACTTCGAACTGATCCGCGACCAGTTCCGGAAATTCGCGGACGCGGAAGTGGTTCCCCACGCCCATGGCTGGCATTTGCGCGACGAACTCATCCCGATCGAGATCATCGAACACATGGGTGCGCTCGGTGTGTTTGGGCTCACCATTCCAGAAGAATATGGTGGCTCGGGATTGGGAAAGACGGCGATGTGCGTCGTCTCTGAAGAACTCTCGCGCGGCTACATCGGCGTTGGTTCGCTCGGCACGCGTTCGGAGATCGCAGCGGAGTTGATCCTGAGCGGCGGGACGCCCGAACAGAAAGCGCACTGGTTGCCGAAAATCGCCAGCGCGGAAATTCTGCCGACCGCGGTGTTTACCGAGCCGAACACCGGCTCCGACCTCGCCAGTCTGAAAACACGTGCGACGCGCGACGGCGACCATTATCTGATCGGCGGCGCCAAAACCTGGATCACACATGCCGCGCGCGCCGATCTGATGACGTTGCTTGTGCGCACGGATGCGACGTCAAACGACCATCGCGGGCTCTCGATGCTGCTGGCGGAGAAACCGCGCGGAACTCACGCCGATGCGTTCCCGGCGCAGGGTATGTCGGGCGGCGAAATCGCGGTGCTCGGCTATCGCGGCATGAAGGAGTACGAGATAGGATTCGACGGCTTCCGTGTTCCGGCAGCGAACCTGCTCGGCGGCGAGGAGGGCCAGGGCTTCAAGCAATTGATGGCGACGTTCGAAAGCGCGCGCATCCAGACCGCCGCACGCGCCGTCGGCGTGGCGCAATGCGCGTTGGAGCTGGGTTTGAATTATGCGCTCGAGCGCAAGCAATTCGGCCAGGAGATATTCGCGTTCCCGCGCGTTTCCAACAAGCTCGCGATGATGGCGGCGGAAATCATGGCGGCCCGTCAGATCACGTATTTCGCTGCGCGCCGGAAGGATTCAGGAAAGCGCTGCGATTTGGAAGCGGGCATGGCAAAGCTGTTGGCCGCGCGCGTCGCTTGGGCCGCCGCCGACAACGCATTGCAAATCCATGGCGGGAACGGTTTCGCGTTGGAATATCCAATCAGTCGCGTGCTCTGCGACGCGCGCATCTTGAACATTTTCGAAGGCGCGGGAGAGATCCAGGCGCAAGTGATTGGGCGTAGATTGTTGGAGGAGGGGCGCAATTGACAAGGGTTGCATTGAGGGTGCGTGGAGGTTGGTGTTGGACGCGAGCCGCGCTTGGGGCGCTATTCTGCGCAAGTGTGCTTGCTGCGTGCGGCGAGGCGCCGCCCAATCCATACCCCGCCGAAGCGCGCGCGCATTTCGAGTCCACCTGTCCGCCCGCGAGCGCGGCGTGCGCCTGCACTTGGGATAAGATCACCCGTAGCATGACGTACGAAGACTACGAAGCAGCGCTCACGCGCATGCGCGATGAAGGCTTGATGGATCCGCGCGTCACTCGCGCGCGCACGCAATGTTTGGAGAAGCATCCAAGCTGAGCTCTATCAGCTGGGCCGCCGGCTCTGCAACGCCGCGAAGAGCGTGCCATCGTCGAGAAGGTCGAGTTCGCCGCCAACCGGCACGCCGTGCGAGAGCCGGCTGATGGTGAGATTGAGCGAACCCAGGCGCTCGGCCAGATAATGCGCGGTGGTTTGCCCATCAACCGTGGCGGCGAGCGCCAGGATCACTTCGCGCACGCCCGGCGCCGAGGCGCGCTCGATCAGCTTGGGTATGCGCAAATCCTCCGGCCTCACGCCGTCGAGCGCGGAGAGCACGCCGCCCAGCACATGATAGCGGCCCTTGAAAGCGCCAGCGCGCTCGAGCGCCCACACGTCGCCGACTTCGGCGACCACGCAGATGAGTCCGTCGTCGCGATCCGTCGCCGAACACAACGCGCACGGGTCCTGCGTATCGAGCGCCCCACAATTCGAGCACGCGCGAACCTTCTCCGCCGCTTCCGCAAGAGCAGTCGCGAGCGGGACCATGAGTTGGTCTTTTTTCTTCAGTAATTGAAGCGCAGCGCGGCGCGCAGATCGCGGCCCGAGGCCGGGCACTTTCGCCAGGAGAGAAATAAGCGCCTCGATCTCGGGGGCTGCGGTGGCGGAACGGGAGCGCATCCTTAGAGTGTCCCACCTTCGGGCCAATTGCGCCAATGGGTATTGTGCGGGGTGGTCGGCCGATAAAAATCCGCGTCACCTGTCGCGAGTACTCGCGCCAGCTGTTGGAAGGTTTCCGAGTGGCTCGCGAGTACCCCGCCGGCGAGGTCGGGGTGATTCCAATCGTCCAGCACGAGAATTTCTTGCAGCGACGGATCTAGGCTGACGCGCCGTTCGCTAGCGGTGGCGAGAGTGTCTTCTCTGAAATTAGCGCCAAGCCAACGACAGAACTCGAACACCATGATACGTGGGCGCTCGCTCAATTCAATGCCATGGTTGTTGTACTCCGACGCCTCTGGCGCTTTGAGCGTGCGGCCCCTCAGTACGAAGTCAGCCACATTAGCGCTCATTAGTTCGCAGTCGTCTGCATCCATCCACGCCCCTTCGGCAAGCGGCCAGAAACGGCGATCTTCATTGTGCGGATTGTGCGCAATATAGTTCTTGTAGGCATCCGCGCTCACGTAGCTATTTTCCGGGTTCCGATCTGACAGCGAGTCCGCGAATGTGATGATGGTCGTGTCTGGTAATCCGGCGCGTGGTGAGAACCCGAACAGTTCGAAGACAAGCGCCCAGTTGTCAGGGGAGTGATACGCTGACAGCCGCGATGCAGCGGGGTAGATGTACCCATTGTCGAACATCGGAAACGTATACGCTAGGCAGCATTTGTCGAGGATTCTCAAGATTTCGAATTGTGTGGCCATCGTCTAAAACGGCATCTTAAACCCAGGCAAAATCCCCAACCCCCCGCTCAACCCCTTCATCTCTTCGTTCTGCGCATCTTCCAGCTTCCGCCGTGCGTCGTCATGCGCTGCTTTGATTAGATCCTCCAGGACTTCGCGCTCATCGGGCGCCATCAGTGACGGATCGATGTTGAGGCCTAAGAGCGCGCTCTTGCCGTTCAGCCGCAGCTTCACCATGCCGCCGCCGGCCGTGCCCTCGACTTCCATGGCCTCGAGTTTCTTCTGCGCATCGTTGAGCTTGGCCTGCATCTGCTGGGCCTGGCGCATGAGCTGAGAGATGTCTTTCATCGGTCGGCGTCCTTCTTGCGCGCGCGAAAAGCGCCTGAAGATATCATTAGTCAGCGCTCTCGACGAGAGAAACGCTGCCGGGGGAGGCGGAATCAAGCGCAATCAGCAGATTCGGGACAAGCGCCGCCAAATCCGGCAAACGATTGCTCTTAGCCTTCAGGACAACAACTGCGATTTTGAGGCCGGGAACGTTCTGCTGGAACGCCAGGTTTCGGTCCACCGTAACAAATGCATCGAACTGCGCCGAGGCCAGCGCCAGCAATTCGCCGTTTTTCAGGCCGGTCCAACCCATTTGACGTGCAGACTTCACGTCGTGATTCAAGATCAGGCGCGCCAAACGCCAATCGATGCATTCATCGAGATAGACCCTCACGACAGCGTGGCTACCAAGCGATCCTTGGCGCTCTCCAAGAAGGCGACAACCTGCTCGCGCTTCACTGACGGATAGCCTGCGAGAAACTCGTCGATGGTGTCGCCGGCCTCCAAATGGTCAAGCAGGGTCTGCAACGGCACTCGCGTGCCCGTAAACACAGCGGCGCCGCCCATGACCTCAGGGTCGCGTGAGATAGGCGATTGCGTCATGTTTTCCACTTTACCTGCGAGCCTCGTCAGTCGCAATGCTCATCGGTCGGCTTCCTTCTTGCGCTCGCTGAGCGGCGCGGACTTGCTCTGCTGCGGCATGGCGACGACATCGCCGCCACCTTCGGCGACAGGCTCGCGCACAGCGGCGATCTCGGCGCCCGGGAACGCCTTCAGCGCTTCGGCGACAAATGGCTGGCGCTTCAGCTCTTCTAATGCGCGCACTTCTTCGCGCTTGCGGCGCTCGGCGAGACTTTCAACCGGTGCAGCCGCTTCCTCGGTCGAACGGATGCGCCATTCGAACGGCGTCCTCTCCTCCAGGAACGCCTTGAGTCGGCGTACCAGATCGCGCGGCTGATCGGCATTCGCGACGAACACGATCTCGCCCTGCGGCGAGAAGCGGACGATCTTCATGCGGTCGAGCGCAATTTCAAGTTCGATGTCGCGCTCGGCGGCAACAGCCGCGGTGATCGCCTCGAAAGATTGGAACGTGGGCGCCGCCTCTTGGGCCGGTGGCGTCTCGCTGGCGTCAGCGCGAACGCCGCCAGAGCTTGGCGTGCTTCCGCTGGCGGGAACGCCGGCGGTCCCAGCAGGGGCGCCATCTCTCAACAGGCGCGCAGCTTCCTCCGGCGGCGGCAGTTTTTGCGCCGCGCAAAGTCGCACCATGGCCATCTCCAACGCCGCAATCGGATCGGGCGCCTTGCCGGCTTCTTCCAATGCCTTCAGCAGCATTTGCCATATCCGTGAGAGCTGCGCAGGCGACAAGTTGGACGCCAATCCACGCACGCGCGTGGTCCAATCGGCGCCGCCAATGATGCGCGCCTCCGCGCCGAGCGCTTGTGCCCGCGCGGCTTCGTGGCCGATGTCGAGCAGATCGCGCAAGATCAGGGATGGATCGGCGCCGGAATCGTACTGGCTACGCACCTCAAGCAACGCCGCCTTGGCGTCGCCCTTGGCGATGGCGTCGAAGAGATCGAGCGTCCGCCCGCGGTCGGCGAGACCGAGCATCTCGCGAATGTCAGCGGCGCTGACGCTTGCGCCTGGCTTTTGAACCAGCGCCTGATCGAGGAGCGAAAGCCCGTCGCGTGCCGAACCTTCCGCCGCGCGCGCGATCAATGCGACGCCATCGGCATCGACCTTGACGCCCTCCTTGAGGCAGATGGCGCTCAGGTGCGTCGCGAGCCGCTCGCTGTCGATGCGCTTCAGATCGAAGCGCTGGCAGCGCGAAAGCACGGTGACAGGCACTTTACGGATTTCGGTGGTGGCGAAGATGAACTTGACGTGCGGCGGCGGCTCTTCGAGCGTCTTCAGCAAGCCGTTGAAGGCCTGCGTCGAGAGCATGTGCACTTCGTCGATGATGTAGAGCTTGTAGCGCGCCATCACCGGTGCGTAGCGCACCGAGTCGAGGATCTCACGGATGTCGTTGATGCCGGTGCGGGAGGCGGCGTCCATCTCGAACACGTCGGGATGGCGGCTCTCCATGATTGCCTGGCAGTGCTCGCCGGGCGGATCGAGGTCTATTGTCGGCGCGTCGATCCCGCCGTGCTTGTAGTTGAGCGCGCGCGCCAACAGACGCGCGGTGGTGGTTTTGCCGACGCCCCGCACGCCGGTCAGCATAGTGGCATGGGCGATGCGGTTCAGTGCAAACGAGTTGGCGATGGTGCGCACCATCGCCTCCTGGCCGATCAAGTCGGAGAAGGTGCGCGGGCGGTACTTGCGCGCCAGCACGAGATACCCCCCACCAGAGGCGGGCTTGCCGAACAGGCTGGACCCCGATTCATCGCTCATTAGCCAATCCTACACCAGCGCCGGGCCGTCACGCGAGGCGCCGCTTTGGGCGCTTTCCCTTAAGTTAGGGAATTTTGCGTACTATTTCAGGCTGGTGCGCCAGGGGGCTGCCCAAGGACTAATCCTCATGGCCGGTCAACACCATCAACGCCGCCGCATAGCCTTGGCCATCCGGCGTTACCACGAGGTCTCCTATCAAGGCCACGGCAGGACTCGTTACTTCTCGGTGGCGGTGGTCACGATTGCAATCGCGGTTCTGGTCCCGGGCATGTGGTGGGCGCTCGCGGCCGGGTTATTGGGGCTCGCCTGCATGCTCGACAGGCAAAGCGAGCTTTGGGTCACCAAACAACTGGACACGCTCGACCAGCTTTCGGAGCAAGAGGCTGAGCGGCTCCTGCGGCGGGTCGTACACCGGGCCGCCCTTATCGTGGCGGTTTATGCACTTCCCAACATGGCGCTGGCGTTCGCCGCGCAGCCTGGGCCACTTATTGGCCTCATTTTCTGTATGACAGCGGCGGCTTTGATCGCGACCCAACACGGCCTCACCCGCAGCATGGTATTGTACACATTTCCGGCGGTGGCGCTGGCGATGGTCATGAATGGCGTTGCCATGGCGCCGGCAGGCTCGGTGGTTGGCGTGGTGTTCCTGATGATGGTTGCGATTGTGAGCATTGTTGTGAACACGCAGGCAGGCGCCGATGCGTTCGACGAATTGATCCGCGCTCGCCTCGCTGCCGAGGATTCGGCGGCTACACTGGAGCGCCGCGTCGCCGAGCGTACCGCCGATCTGGTGGAAGTTACCCGCGTTGCGGAAGCCGCGAACAAGGCCAAATCGGCTTTCCTTGCGAATATGAGCCACGAATTGCGCACGCCGCTGAACGCTGTGATCGGCTATTCTGAGATCATCTGCGAGGATTTCGCTGCGGGGCAGACTGAGGATTGTCCGGCGCATGCCGCCAAGATACGCGCCTCCGCCATGCACCTTCTGGGTCTGATCGCCGACATACTGGACATCTCCAAGGTCGAAGCCGACAGGTTGATCATAACGCCAGCGGATATCGATGTCGCCGCACTTGCGCGGGAAACGTTGGAGATAGTTGCGCCGATGGCAGGGGCGAACCGCACTGCGGTGGATCTGGTTGTGGAGCCGGGCGTTTCCGCGATGCACGCCGATCCGTTGCGAGTGCGGCAATGCTTGATGAACCTGCTCTCGAATGCGGCGAAATTCACCAGCGAAGGCCGCATTGTGGTGCACGTGCGGCGCTGTGATTTCGAGGGCGTTGATGCGATTTCATTCGCCGTGCGCGACACCGGCGTCGGCATCAGCGCGGAGAATCTCACTCGCCTGTTCCAGCCGTTTATACAGGCCGATCCTTCCACTACGCGTCTCTATGGCGGCGCCGGGCTTGGGTTGGCGATCACACGCCAATTGGCGCGCCTGATGGGCGGGGATGTTCACGCCGAAAGCGAACTCGGATGCGGGTCCGCGTTTACGCTGATCGTTCCGGTCGCACCGGCGGTCATCGAAAGCGCGGAGCGCGCCGCCGCATAGGCGCGGTGTTTAGGGTGCAGACAGGACGGCGACCCGTGCGCAACCCGTTACGGCTGCTTCCTTCCGGACCTGACCGGGTTGGCGGGGCGACCGTCCGCCGCCTGCCTGCGGGCTCCATATCGCTGCAACAGCGCTCTCCCGCAAGCCTAACGCCGCAAGAGATCGTAACCAGCCGCCGCGAACGCCAAACCGAACAACACGCCCGCCGCCGCGAAGCCATAGTCCGGCGCGGGCGCCGGCAGCATGCCCAGCACGCCGACGGCAAGAACGCTGCCAAACCAAAGCAGGGGCGGCGCCCACGGCCTCTCTCCCGCGCGCAGCCACGCGAGGGCAAAACCCACCATCGAAATAGCGAGCGCTGCGGCGCCTTGCTGATAGGTGGAGAAGCCGAACACGTCCCGGTCAGGCCCGCCGATGAAGGAGAGCGAGGCCATGGAAAAAACGAAACCCGCAAGCCCCAGAAAGCCCAGTTTGTCGGCGCGCACGAGGTAAATCCCGATCAGCCCTAGCGTCAGAGCCATGTCGATTGTTGTCCACAACCATTCCTGGCTGAGCGCATCGAGCTCGAGGGGTAGGGCCGACGCTATCCGCAACAGCCCGCCCGCCAGCGCGGCGGCGCCGGAAAGCTTGAACAATATCCGTGGGTTCATTGGCTGCGCTCACTTCCTTGACGGCATCGCCGGCGCTTAATACCTGAAGGCCATGGCGCTGCGCACTATCCTTACCGCCCCGGACCTCCGGTTGAAGCAGAAATCCAGGCCCGTGGACGGCTCGGTCACGGACGCCCATCGCTCGCTCATGGATGACATGTTGGAGACCATGTACGCCGCCCCCGGCATTGGCCTCGCCGCGATCCAGGTCGGCGAGCCGGTGCGGATCATCGTCATGGATCTGGCCAAGGACGATGAGGCCAAGGCCCCGCGCTATTTCGTCAACCCGGAAATCCTTTGGAAATCGGATGAGACCGCCCCCTACGAGGAGGGCTGTCTTTCGGTGCCGGAAATCTATGACGAAGTCGAACGCCCGTCGCGGGTGCGGCTGCGTTATTTGGATTATAACGGCAAGGCGGTGGAAGAAGAGGCCGAAGGCGTGTTCGCGGTGTGCATCCAGCACGAAATGGATCATCTCGAAGGCGTCCTGTTCATCGACCACCTCTCGCGCCTCAAGCGCGAAAACGCGCTCCGGAAGCTGAAGAAAGCGCGGCGGGACGCGGCGATGTAGCCCTGATCAGCTCGCCTTTAGGAACAACACTTTCGCCGCGCCGTATTCGCGCTCATCCATCGTCACGTAACGCGCAATCTCCGGACTTTCGTCGGCGGCGCACTCGAGCACGATCAGCGCTTCAGCCCCGATCCAGCCGCCAGGGACAAGTTGGGCGAGGGCCGCTTCGCCGAGCCCCTTGCGATAGGGCGGGTCCATGAACACGAGGTCGAACGGATCGCCGAGGCCTGCGGGCTTTTGGCCGAGATCGGTCGCGTCGCGGCGATGGATGCGGGTCTCGCCGAACAGGCCGAGCGCCTCGATATTCTCTCGCAGCGCCCCGCGCGCGGCGGCGTCGGTTTCCACGAATAAGGCGAAGGACGCCCCGCGCGAGAGCGCCTCGAATCCGAGCGCTCCCGAGCCGGCGAAGAGGTCAAGCACCCGCTTGCCTTCCAGCCCGGGCGACCAGGGAGCGTGTGCGAGGATGTTGAACAGCGCTTCGCGGGCGCGGTCGGAAGTGGGGCGGGTGTCGCGCCCAGCGGGTGCTGCAATCGCCCGCCCCCTGTACTTTCCCCCGACGATCCGCATGACGCTCCCTTCCAAAGCCGGCGGCGAGCGCCATATGTCGCCCTGCCGCAAGCGCCCATCTACCGGAGCTTGACCGGCGCGCGCGACCCGTGAACAAGGGCGCCGCCATTTGGGGAGCAAAGCCGCGTGGATTTCAATATCTCAGAATTCTCGGCGTTGTTCCAAGTCATCCTGATCGATCTGGCCCTGGCGGGCGACAACGCCATCGCAGTCGGCTTGGCCGCTTCGGCCCTTCCCCAAGTACAGCAGCGGCGGGCGATCTTTTGGGGCGTCATGCTGGCGCTGGTGTTGAGGATCGCGTTTTCGTTGCTCGCGATATTGGGCTTTCAGAACATCCCCGGCCTGATGCTGGCCGGCGGTCTGCTGCTTTTTTGGGTGGCCTGGCGGATGTGGGCTGACCTCAAGGCCCACCGCCCCGTTACCGTGCTCGATCCAGTGACTGGCGAGCATGCGGCGGAGGCCATCGCCTCCGGGGGCAAGGCGCCAACGACGTTCGGGCGAGCGCTGCTGACGATCGTCATCGCCGACGTTTCCATGTCGCTCGACAACGTGCTGGCGGTCGCGGGTGTGGCCATGCATCACCCCTACATCATGGCCTTCGGTCTGGTGCTCTCAGTGGTGCTGATGGGCGTCGCGGCGTCGATCATCGCTCGCGTTATCGAGCGCTTCCAATGGATCGCGATCATCGGCATCGTCATCATCATCTTCGCGGGCGTGCGCATGGTTTGGCATGACGCAACTTGCCTTTCCGGCGGCGCGATTATGGAAATTCCGTCCTGGCTTGGCGGCGGCGGCTCATGCCTCGCGGGCGCGGTCGGTCACTGACTTCCCAAATGCTGCTTCAGCAGGCGCGAGGGGATTTCCTCGACTTCCCCGGTCGCCAGCGTGCCGAGATTGAACGGTCCGTAAGCGACACGAATGAGCCGGTTCACTTTGAGTCCTATCGCCTCCAGCACACGGCGCACTTCGCGGTTTTTTCCCTCAGCGATCGCGACATTGATCCAGGAATTCGCGCCCTGGCCGCGCTCGAGTTTGGCTTCGATTGGTCCATAGCGAACCCCCTCGACAGTGATCCCGCCGCTTAGCGCGTCCAGCTCCGGTTGCGCCACGCGCCCGAATGCGCGCGCCCGGTAGCGCCTGATCCAACCATTAGCGGGCAGCTCGAGCCGCCGCGCCAGCGCGCCGTCGTTGGTCAACAGCAGCAGGCCCTCGGAGGTCAGGTCGAGCCGCCCGATCGAGATCACCCGCGGCAGGCCAGGGGGCAAATGGTCGAACACGGTCGGCCGTCCAGCGGGATCGCGGTGCGTGGTCACCAAACCCGAAGGCTTGTGGTAACGCCATAGCCGCGTCGGCTCGGCAGCGCCTATGGAGCGTCCGTCCACGCTCACCCGGTCGCCCGGATTCACCTTGATCGCGGGCGTGTCCAGCACTTTGCCGTTGAGCTTTACCCGGCCTTCCTCGATCAATCGCTCGGCGTCGCGACGCGAGCAAACGCCGGCGCGCGCCAGGAACTTGGCGATACGCTCGCCCTCGGGGCTGGGTGGGGGAGGCGGGGAAGGCATGGATGGGATGATCTATCGGGGTGGATCGCAAGAACGGCGCTTGGCGTCGCGCTTCGACTGGCTCAGCGTGACGCCGTTCTGCGTCAGCCTGAGCCTGTCGAAGGCCGCACAATGCCGACGACGGACGCGAGGGTCCATAGTCCCATTTGGTCAACCATGAGCGACGACGTCCATATGCGCCAAGCCTTGGATCTGGCGAAGGCCGCTGCCGCAGCTGGAGAAGCGCCGATAGGCTGCGTCATCGTTGACGCGGATGGAATCGTCCTAGCGGAAGGCGCCAACGCGCCGATCACCGCTCACGACCCGACCGCTCATGCTGAAATCGTGGCGCTGCGCAAGGCTGCCGCCGCGCTTGGCAATTATCGGCTGAAACCCGGGCTTACCCTCTACGTCACGCTGGAGCCCTGCGCCATGTGCTCGGGAGCGATCTCGCAGGCCAGGATCGAGCGCCTGGTCTATGGGGCGAGCGACCCTAAGGGCGGGGGTGTGGAGCATGGGAGTCGTGTGTTCGACCACTCCACGTGCCACTGGAAGCCGCAAGTCTCAGGAGGGGTGTTGGCTGAAGCGAGCGCGTCTCTGCTGCGCGAGTTTTTCCGCGCTAGACGCTGACCGCCAATTTCGCACGCGCCTGTTGGCAATCGACCGTCATCTGCGCCTTGAGCGCTTCGACATCCGCGAACTTCGCCTCATCTCGCAGGTGCGCGATGAACGAGACCTCGATGTTCTCCCTGTAGATGTCGCGGCCAAAATCAAAAATGTGAGCCTCGAGGATCGGCTCTGGCAACCCGCCCACGGTCGGATTGATGCCGACGCTGGCGACGCCATCGTGAACGTGGCCTTCGATCAACACGCGCACGGCGTAGATACCCAGCTTCGGTCGCACATAATCCCCGAGCGCAAGGTTGGCGGTTGGAAAACCGAAGCCACGGCCGCGCGCGAAGCCGTGCGCCACTTCGCCTTCAATCGCCCAGGGCCGCGCGAGCATCTTGGCGGCAAGTGCAACGTCGCCAGCGATGATCGCGGTGCGAATTGTCGAGGAGGAAAATTTGGCGCCATCGGCTTCGAGCGGCGCTATAGCAGTGACCCCGAACCCGAGTTCGTTGCCGAGGCGCGCAAGTTCGGCGGCGTCGCTCTTACGCTTTTCGCCGAAGCGAAAATCGGCGCCAACACACACGTGCGCCGCCTTGAGTTGGTTAACCAACACTTGCTCGGCGAAGGCGCTCCCACTCAATGCGGCAAGAGCAGCATCGAAGGAGATGGCAATGACGTCTTCGGCGCCGAGTGCGCGCAACGTGCGCGCGCGTTGAGCCGAATTCTGCAGGCGAAACGGCGGCGCTTCAGGGTTGAAGAAGCGCCGCGGATGCGGCTCGAACACGGCGGCGACAAAACCAAGTTCGCTTCGCTCGCCGACCGCGCTCGCGGCTTGCAACAGCGCGCGATGCCCCACATGCACGCCGTCAAAATTGCCAAGTGCAACGACTACGTCGCGCGCAGGAGCAGGTTCGCTCACGGAGCGCGCCACGGCGCCAATGTTTGCGCTGATGCTTGTTCACACATGCTTAAGTCTTGTTTTACTGAAAATTTCCGCATCATGTTCTATGTCTAAGTGCAACACGGCGCAAGAAAAGCCGGAAAGACCACGCCGCCGGATCGCCGCACCTCGGTCCGGCGGCGTGTCGTTTTCCGCGGCGCTTGGGTGGGCGGGAGCCGATGATGGCAGTTTCGATGACCATGCCTATTCTCATCGTCGATGACTACAACACCATGGTGCGTATCGTGCGGAACCTGCTGCGGCAATTGGGTTTCAGCAATATCGACGAAGCCTCCGACGCCACCGCCGCGCTCACCAAACTACGCGCCAAGGATTATGCTCTTGTCATTTCCGACGCCCGCATGGCGCCGATGTCAGGCATGGAATTGCTGGCGCGCGTTCGCGCCGACGGGCGCATGCAAGACACCCCCTTCGTCATGATCGCCAATGACGACAGCGAAGCTGCGCAAGCGAAGGCCAGGACCGCCGCCGCGATCATCAAGCCGTTCGATGCGCTCACGCTTAAACAAAAGCTGGAGCCGGTTATCGGCGCGTTCTGATCAGACCACGGTTTGGCCGCCGTCGATCACGAACGTCTGCCCGGTCGCAAACGCGCCCGCGGGCGAGGCTAGAAACACGGCCATGCCAGCGATTTCGTCGGGTTGCCCGATGCGTTTGAGGCACGAACGCGCGGTGTAGGTTTTTAGAATATCCGGATTGTCCCACAACGCCTTGGCGAAATCTGTCTGCACAAGACCCGGCGCAATGGTATTGACCCGCACATTGTCGCCGCCGAATTCCAGCGCCAGATTGCGCGCCAGCTGCATGTCCGCCGCCTTGGAGATGTTATAGGCGCCAAGAACCGGGGAGGCGCGTAAGCCCCCGATCGAAGACACGATGACGATGGCGCCGTCCTTGCGCGCGCGCATTTCCGGCGCGCACATGGTGATCAGCCAATGGTTGGAGATGATGTTGTTCTGTAGAATTTTGCTGAACTGTTCGTCGGCGATGTTTTCCATCGGCCCGAAATAGGGGTTGCTGGCGGCGTTGCAGACCAGAATGTCGACCCGCCCGAAGGCGCGCCGGGTCTCGTCGGCCAAATGCTGAAGCGCCTCCTTGGACGCGATGTTGGCGGGGATGGCGATTGCGGCGGTTCGGTTCACAGCGGCGTTGATTTCGTCCGCCGCGGCGACGCAGGCATCGCTCTTGCGCGAGGAAACCACGACATTGGCCCCGTGTTCGGCCATGCGATGCGCGATCGCTTTGCCGATACCCTTGGAGGAGCCGGTAATGATGGCGGTCTTCCCGGCAAGATCGAACAGATTGGCCAAAATGCTGCTCCCTGCTAACTAGCTTACCATAGGGCGCGGTTCGGCGAGGTCCAGGGCCGGCGTTTGCCTCGGGAGCAGGGGATGAAGTTTCGCAAGTTTATGTTTGTCTCGGTCGTGTTCGCGACAGCTGCCTGTTCGCCGCCGGACCCGCTGGCGGAGCAGCGTAGCGTGTGCGGAAGCTCCACCGCTGAGGCCGAAGCGAAGATGGCCGCCTGCACAGCGCTTCTCGATTCCGGCAAGTTGGACACCGCGAACCGCTCCATCGCGCTTGCCAATCGCGGCGGCGCCAGCGAGGCGGCGGGAGACGTCACTGCGGCGCTTCGTGATTTTCAGGCCGCGCTTGAGGCCGACCCGGAAAATCTCCGAGCGGTGCGCGGCCGCGCCGCCATTCTGATCGCCTCCGGCCAGCTCGATGCCGCTGAGCCCCTGGTGGATCGCTTGATTGCGAGTGGCGAACTGAAGGACATCGCCTATTATCTAAAGGGCGATATTCGCTCCCAGCGCAGCGATGCGGCCGGCGCGCTCGCCGCCTACGATGCTGCTATCCAGGCCAATTCGCGCTTCGCCGAAGCGCTCGCCGGGCGCGGACGGATCAAGCAAGGGCAAAGCGATCACGCGGGCGCGCTGGCCGATTTCGATGCGGCGCTCGCCATCAATCCGCAGCTTACTCCCGCGCTCGCCGGCCGTTGCTGGGCGCGCGTGCTCATGAAGGATGGCGATATTGGAGCAGCGCGTTCCGATGCTGACGCCGCCGCCGCGGCCGATCCCCGCGACGTGCGCGCGCAGATGTGCCGCGGCCTGCTGCAATTGCGCGCCCAGGAATGGGAGGCCGCGCAGGAAAGTTACGACGCGGCGCTGGCGGTGGAGGCCGGCAACCCTACCGCCCTGTTCGGTCGCGGCATAGCCCGCCGCCGCGCCGGCGACGACGCAGGGCGCGAGGACATGAATCTGGCCCGCGATTTCGATCGTCATATCGGCGAGCAATTCCGGGATCTAGGCGTGGAGACGTTCTAAGCTTGGACCGCCGGCGTCCTCGCCGGCATACGGCGCTGCAAACACACCGGGCCGTGGGCGGTAGTAAACACCAATGCCGGCGAGGACGCCCGCGGTCCAAGGTTATGGCGCCTCGCGGCGTTTGACTTGCGCGCGGGCGCTCGAGAGCAATTTTAGTTCAGCTTGAATCACCACCCATCCCCGGATGAATGCGCAGCATTCAGTCCGGGGCCCATAAACACGAACCGTTCG
>CADEDG010000006.1:14705-50009 GCA_902826035.1 uncultured Alphaproteobacteria bacterium | reverse complement strand
ACCCTCCTTGGCGTCGCGATTTTCCATCACCGCACCTTCACGGTGGCCATGACGGGGCTGCTCGCCATCGTCGCCTACAAACTCGCGTTCTCGGATTTCGCGGGTCACGCGGGGCTACTGGGCCTGGCGCTCCACCTCGACCATCATTGGGTCGAGATCGCCAATCTCGGGCTCTTGCTGCTGGGCTTCGCGCTGCTCTCGCGTCATTTCGAGGAGAGCAAGCTGCCGGACCTCGCGCCAGACATTCTGCCCGACAATTGGACCGGCGGGCTTGTGCTGCTTGCCATGGTGTTCGTGCTTTCGGCATTCTTGGACAACATCGCCGGCGCGCTGATCGGCGCCACCATCGCCGCGCACGTGTACCAGAGGCGCGTCCATATCGGCTTCCTGGCCGCGATCGTCGCTGCCTCTAATGCCGGGGGCTCGGGTTCGGTGGTGGGCGACACCACCACCACGATGATGTGGATCGCGGGCAAAAGCCCGCTGGATGTGCTCCATGCTTATGTCGGCGCCATCGCCGCATTTTTCGTGTTTGCGATCCCGGCCGCCCGCGCGCAACAGCATTACGGGAAAATCCTGAAACACGATGTCGGGGGCATCGTCGTCGATTGGGCGCGAGTGGGGATTGTCGTGGCGCTGCTGTTGAGCGCGATCGGCGCCAATGTCGCGGCCAATCTGTTCGCTCCCGATTTATTGCACGCGATACCGGTGATAGGGCTGGCGCTATGGGCTGCGCTGCTGCTCGCCTGGCCGTTACGAGCGCCGGACTGGAAGGTAATGCCCGAGACCATCAAGGGCGCGGCGTTCCTGCTTTCCCTCGTGCTCGCCGCGTCGATGATGCCCGTGGAGCAATTGCCAGCGCCATCGTGGCCGTCCGCATTCAGTCTCGGCTTCGTCTCCGCGGTATTTGACAACATTCCGCTGACGGCGCTGGCGCTGCAGCAGGGCAATTACGATTGGGGCATGCTCGCATACGCGGTCGGTTTCGGCGGCTCGATGATGTGGTTTGGATCGTCCGCGGGCGTTGCAGTCTCGAACATGTTCCCGGAAGCGAAGTCGGTGCTGCTCTGGTTGCGGGCGGCGTGGTTTGTGCCGGCGGCCTATGTGGTGGGCTTTTTCGTGATGCTCGCAATCATGGGCTGGCATCCGCGCCCCTGAGCCGCGACCATAGAGACGGATACGGCCGTGCTCCGTATCGATCGAAGCACGGCCGCCTCGCCGCTAGTTGGCGTCTCCTCCCCGAAACGCGACCGCATGTGCAGCGCCATGCGAGACGGCGCGAGCCTTGCGCGTATGCGCCTGCGGCGTCAAGCCGCGCTCACCCGAGCGGTGTGTCAGGACAACATTTTTTTGACGCGCTCCACAAGTTGCGCACGCGGAACTTCTTGCTGCACTTGCTCTCGCAGCTTTGCGTAGGCTTCGCGGTCCTCACCCGCGAGGTGAGAAATTTCGAGACCGCGCTTGAGGTCCTTCAATGTCACTACGCCCTTGGCCAATTCGTCGCCGCCCTGAATGATGGCGATGGGCGCGTTGCGTTTGTCGGCGTATTTGAGCTGCGCCTTCATGCCGGCTGCGCCGAGATACGCTTCCGCGCGAATGCCTGCTGCGCGGAGTTCGGCGGCCATCGCGAGTGAATCGCCGACGCGCGCTTGATCCATCACCAGCACCACAACCGGTCCACGCTCTTGCGCTTGCGACTGCGCTTGCATCGCCGCGGCGAGGCGCGAGACGCCAATTGAAAAACCGGTCGCCGGTACGGGTTCGGCGCGAAAACGCGACACCAGGCCGTCATAACGCCCGCCGCCGCCGACGGAGCCGAAATTGGTTCCGCTATCGCCTAGCAATTGCGCCTCGAACACCGCGCCGGTGTAGTATTCGAGACCGCGCACGATTGTGGGATCAATCGCTGCTTGCGCATCTCCCACGTTGAGGGCTGTCAGCGCGGCGTCAATTTGCTTGAGTTCCTCGACTGCTGCACACGCGCCCACATCGCGCTCCAGGCGGATAAGCGAACCTGATCGCGTGGCTCTTCCCGCACCTACGAACGACAAAACGGTGTTGGCTTCGGCAAGGCTCAAACCGGCCCCTTTCGTGAAATCGCCTGACTCGTCTGTTCGACCAGCGCCCAAGAGCTGGACAACGCCAAGACCACCCAAACGGTCGAACTTGTCGATCGCGCGCAATATCACGAGCCGCTTCGCATAAGCATCGGCGGGCACGCCGATCTTCTCAAGCACCGCGTCGAGCAATTTGCGCGTCGATATTCTGAGCTGATAGCCGCCACGCGCGACGCCTGCCGCCTCCAGCGCCGCGCACGCCATCGCGATCATTTCCGCGTCCGCCGCGGGCGAAGCAGAGCCCACCGTGTCAGCGTCGCATTGCCAGAATTCGCGGTAGCGCCCCGGACCTGGCTTTTCGTTGCGCCACACGGGGCCCGCCGCCCAGCGGCGATAGGGCTTCGGCAGCGCATCGAAATTCTCCGCCACGTAGCGCGCCAGCGGCGCGGTCAGATCGTAGCGCAACGAGAGCCAGCGTTCGTCGTCCTGGAACGAGAACACGCCTTCGTTGGGGCGGTCGAGATCGGGAAGAAATTTTCCCAGCGCCTCGGTGTATTCGATCGCCGGGGTCTCCAGCCGCTCGAACCCCCATTGCGCATACACCGCGCCGACTTTCTCAACGATGGCGCGCTCGGCATCGGCCTGCGCTCCGGTGCGATCGATGAAGCCGCGGGGTTTTTCTGGGGAGACGGAGGTGTTCATGAGGAGGAGATAGCCTTCTCCTCTTGAGGGGAGAAGGTGGCCCGAAGGGCCGGATGAGGGGTTTTGCGGTTTTTCGGGAGGGACCACGTTCCCCTCACCCGTCGCTTCCGCCTTCGCCAAGGCTTCGGCGGACAAGTCGCGACGCCCTCTTCCCTCAAGGGGAGAGGGATGTGCAGCCAAACGCGTACCCGGCCGCGTCTGCGATCTCGCCCGCAAGCACGCGTTCAGCCAAAACCTCGATGTCCCAACTCAGCTCGCGATCGTCTTCCACGGGCGGAAAATAGGCCGCTATCCTCTTAAGCGCCGGCGCCA
Source organism: uncultured Alphaproteobacteria bacterium (assembly GCA_902826035.1). Classification (GTDB taxonomy): domain Bacteria; phylum Pseudomonadota; class Alphaproteobacteria; order Caulobacterales; family Aquidulcibacteraceae; genus Vitreimonas. The sequence goes on along the minus strand of CADEDG010000006.1, from coordinate 46,938 downwards.
AGCGGCCCGCTAGAGAAATCCGCGCTTCATCCAGCGCATGCACGTACTCGGCCTGGGCCGCGAAAGCGAGTTCTATGGCTAGCACTCGCGCCAGCAACTCGCTCGCTTCGTATGCACGCATGGCGACGTTCGCCGCCATCGACACATGATCCTCCTGCCCGGAATCGGTCGACATCGACATCAAGTGCGACGGCATCGCGAGACCCCAGATCTGATTGCACAATCCCGCTGTAGTGTACTCAGCGATCAGCATGCCGGACTCGGTGGCGTCGATGGCGCGCCCGCGCACTTGGGGGCCGAGACCTTTGTTGCGGTTTTTATCAACAATGCGCACGCAGCGTTGGTTCGACACCCGCGCCATCACACCTGCAGCCTGCAACAACCCGTAAGCATCGACGCCGATCGGCATGCCGTGGAAGTGCCCGCCGGAGGTGATGTCGTCGACGGAATAATTTGCCGCATCGGTATTCAAGTCGATCGGGTTGTCGGTGACGCTGCGCGCTTCGATGGTCATGGTCCGCTCGGCGCGTTCGACGAGGTCGAGGCACGGCCCCAGCGCCTGGGCGGCGCAGCGCAGATTGTACGGGTCCTGGATTTGGCCATCATAAGCGAATTTTTCGTCGGTGTTCACATCGCGGAACGCGTAGCCTTCCAACAGGTCGAACACCCACGCTGCCATCGTTATCGAGCCCGCGTGCGCGCGCAATTTGTGCAGATCGGCGCGGAACGGACGGCCCATGCCGCGCATCGCCTGCACGTGCATCGCCGTTGCGAGCGCAGCCGCTTCGATGAGCCGGCGCATGTTCGCTGTAGCGAGCGCGCCCCAGGCATTCGCGTATTGGCAACCATTGTTGAGCGCCAGGCCCTCTTTCATCTCCAGTTCAATCGGAGTGAACGCGCCGGGATTGGCCTTCAGATAATGCACGGTCGAGATCGCTTCGCCACTCGGCGTCAGCACACGACCCTCCCCGATCAGCACCGCGGCGATGTGCGACAACGGCGCCAGATCGCCGCTCGCGGAGACGCTGCCATAACGCGGCACGGCCGGCGTCACGCCGGAATTGAGCATGTCGATCAGCGTTTGCACAACAATCGGGCGCACCACGCTGCGTCCCAGCCCCAACGAAGCCGCGCGCAGCAGCATGGTCGCGCGCACCACAGGCGCCGGCGCGAGCGGGCCGACGCCGGCGCAGTGCGAGAGGATCAAATTGCGCTGCAGCTTCTTCAGATTTTCCGGGCTGACATAGTCGCGGAAATTGCTGCCGAAACCGGTGTTGAGGCCGTAGACGCGCTTGTCCGGCTTAGCGGCGATTTCAGCTTCGGCTGCGGCGCGAAACGCGCTGAGATGCGCTTTGGCGGCTTTGGCCAGAGATACTTGGGCGCCGTTCAGGGCGACCGCTTCGATCCTCTCAAGCGTGAGGTCGCCCTCAAGTCCCAAAACGACCGGCGCTGATGTGGATGGCATGCGGGCTCCAGACTCGGAGCCGCCCACCTAGCGTAAACCATGCCTGGACGCGAGCCGCTCTTCTTCGGCGCCGGTCTTGCTTCGCCTCGCAGGCGAAGGAGACAGAACATGCTCACCTGCCTGGCTTTGGCGGCTTTTGGCACAATCAGCCTTGCCGACATTTCGAGCTTGGCCAACGAGGTCGAGGCTGAGGCGCGCTCGCTTGCGGGCCGGCACGAATTCACCCCCTCATTTTTGGCCGACCTGACCGAATTCTCCGCCGATTCCATGCGCCTTTCCGAAGCGCTGCGGGCGGGCGACGCGCCGGCCGACTTGCCCTGTATTTTCCGCGGCATTTCCGAAGACGCCATGGTCCACGCCGCCGAGCTCCAACAGGCGGCGACCCCCGCCGAGGAAGCGGAGGCGTTCGCCGCCCTTGATGCTCTGTTGGGCGACGCGATCCTGCTGGCGCCGATGGCGGCTAACCCAGAACCAACGCCATTAGCTGGCGGCCCAGCTTAGTAGCGCCCTTCTATCGTCTCGAGGATCAGGCCCTCGCTCAGCACCTGCGGCAGCAACACCGGCGCCCCCGCTGGCGGATAGTAAAGATAGAGCGGCACTCCCGCGCGACCGAACGAAGCAAGCGCGCCTGCAATCGCTTCGTCTCGATTGGTCCAATCCGCTTTGAGGTACGCCACATTGGCGCCTTCGAAGGCCTGCGCCACACGCTGGCTCGAAAGCGCGGCCAGTTCGTTCACTTTGCAGGTCACACACCACGCGGCGGTGAAGTTCACAAAGATCGGCCGCCCCTCCGCACGCAATGCCTCAACGCGCGCGGGGCTCCAGGCCTCCGACACAAGCGTTTCCTGCGTTTGCGCGCCAACCAAGGGCCGCCAGACTATAGCCCCCGTCAAAGCCAGCACAGCCAAGCTCGCAGCGACCCAGACCCTACCCCAGCGGCCCACCACCAGCGCAAACGCAAGCGCGGCAGCTAGGCTCAGCAGCGCAAGCACCCCGCCTGCCTCGGTCTGCTCCGCATGCACCCACGCGAGCCAGATCGCCGCCGCGAACATCGGGAACGCCAGCACATTCTTGGCCCGCTCCATCCAAGGGCCCGGTTTTGGGATCAGCCGTTGCAGCGCCGACGCGAACGAAAGCGCGGTAAACGGGAGCGCAAAACCGAGCGCGAGCGCAGCGAAAATGAGCAACGTCACGCCCGCCGATTGGGTGAGTGCTGTGCCGATCGCGCCGGCCATGAACGGCGCGGTGCAGGGCGTCGCCGCGACCACCGCGAGTGCGCCGGTGGAAAATGCGCCCACGTCTCCGCCACGCTGTGCGAGCCCTGCGCCAAAATTCTCAAAGCCGCCGACCTGGAACACGCCCAGTAGATTCAAGCCAATCGCGAAGAACAATAGCGCCAAGCCTGCGTTCACCCATGGCGCCTGAAACTGATATCCCCAGCCCAACGCGTCGCCGCCGCTGCGCAGCGCGATCAGAACCGCCGCTAACGCAAGGAAAGTCGCCATCACCCCCACGAAGTAAAGTGCGCCGTGGCGACGGACTTCGCCCGCGTGCACGCCGCCGGCCAGCGACAGCGCCTTCACCGAAAGCACAGGCAGCACGCAGGGCATGATATTGAGGATAAGCCCGCCCAGGAACGCCAGGCCGATCGCAGCCAGCAGAGCCATGGCGTCCATAGTTGGCGCCGGCGGCGGCGCTCCCGATGTATCTGGAAGCGGATCGCCGGGCTCGGCTTGCACCTCATAGGCGCGGCGGGCCCCGCCCGAGTCCACAAAGGTGAAAATCCCCGCGAGCCCAACCTTGCCTACGCCCTCGTCGGCGCCCCCGGGCAGCTCCAAGCTCACGCCAGCAGGACCGAAGCTCGGGTTTTGCGGCGCGGAGGGATTGGCCGCGTCGCGGCTGTTGGGGAAGAAATAGGGTTCCCGCAGAATCTCGCCGGCAAACGCCACGGAGAGTCGCGGCGGCCTGCCTGGACTGATCCGCGCGCGGAGAGGACCGGCGGGATCGAACGGCGTCGGCAGCGCCGCCAATGCGGCTCGAATGCGCGGCGCCCACGTCGCGTCGTCACGCCCCTGCGCCGCCACCGGCAAGATCAGCGAGAAATCGCCCCGCTCCGGCACGCAGATATCCGAGCAAACCACCCAGGTCGCGCTTGCGTTCAGGGTGACGCTATCGCCTGCCCGCAGCGAGGTCGGCGCCGCGATCTCGATCGGCAACAGCACCTCGCCGGAATAACCATAATTGACCAGCGATTCGACCGGGATCGTTGTTGGCGTGGGCCAAGAGATGTCACCGGCCACGAACCCCGCCGGCAAGCGCCAAACGATCTCCGTAGGCTGGCCCGCCGCTCCCGGATTGCGCCAATAGGTGTGCCAACCCGGGTTGAGCGTCTGGCGCAGGACAATAACGAAACGCTCGCCGGGAGCGATGGCGGCGCGCGCGGAATGTAGCTCCGCTTCGAGATTGGCGGTGCGAACCGGCGCGGCAGCTGCTGGAAACTCGGTCGAGACCCAGGCCAGCACCGCCAGAAAAGCCGCCCAAACCCGCGCCATTTGCTCCCCAAGAAGAAACAGGCCGCGCCTTCAAGGCGCGGCCTGCATGAACCGTTCCAAACTAGTCGCCCAAAAGCGCTTAGTTCTTGAGCGGCGTGGCCGCCTGGATACGCGCGGCGCGCGAAAGAATCTTCGGCCACAGCCCCAGAGAAAGCAGGTGCGCGTGCATGACCGCAGAAACGCCTTTGTCGCGTAATTCCAGGTATGTTTCCTTCTGCAGTGCATTCAGCTTCTGCTCGGAAATACGCAAATACTCGCCGATCTTCACCGGTTCGTCCGGGGTGCCGTCCGGCTTGGCGCGCGGCAGCGCAAGCGGCGTATTTTCGAACAGATTGTGCTGCTCCATCAGCTTCACAAATTCCTGGGTGCGCCGCCCTAACATGTCGAACTCGCGGCAGAAATTGATCGCTTCCTCAGTGTAGCGGGAAGGCTTGTCACCCTCGAAGAAGGGCAATTCAGGCCTGTCATTGAGCATCTTGGCGGCGCGATCGATGCACACCAACACACGGTCGCCCTCAGTTCCGCTTGCGCCCTGCTGCTGCCCCTGCCCGGCGATGATCGGGAGGAACGGATAACGGCGGGCGAACGCCGGCAGGTAGACTTCCGGGTCCAACGAGCCGTCCGCGCCCAGGAACACATTCATGCCCGGGCGCAGGCCCATTACCGCCAGGGGCGTCTTCGACTGGGTGTCGAAAATGATGGGATAACAGACGGCAGCGAGGCCGAATTCATCCACAGTCAGCGGCACCAAATGGGTGTCGGCCAGGAACGAAAATGGATTAGCCACCTGGCTCACGCCGAGCGACCGATGCTTCTCGATGGAGAGCGGCTCGAGCTGACGATAGAAAAGGATTTGGCCCAAAGTCTGGGCGCCGCCGCTGGCGGTCGTCATGGGTTTCTCCACGGTTCCGAAATCGGGAGCGCTCTCCAACCACGAAAGCGGCCCGGCTGCAACAGGGGAGCCGCAAACGGGGGCGCCACACGGCGCTTTGCCGCCCAGCGGCGCATGCTATTGGCTGATCGTCAATTCGCCAGGTCGGAGCTTTCTGAATGACCCTGAGCAGGGATATCATCGTCGCGAGCCTTTCCTTTGCCCTTGTCGCCTGCGGCCAGCAGCGGCCAGCGCCAATGAGCGCTTTCGAGGGACGGGTTTCGGACTGGACGCAGGAATTGCTGGCCGACAGCCCGGAAACAGCCTCCCTGGCAGGCGTCAGCACAGAGGCCGCCGGGGGCCCCTATACTACCAAGTTGGACGATCTTTCGCCGCGCGCGCTGGTCGCCCGCCGAAGCGCCGCATTACGCCGCTATGTCGAGTTGCGCGGGATCGATCGGGCCCGCCTTAGCGCAGACGATGTTCTGACCTTCAGAATCCTTGAGAGCCAGTTCGCCGCCGCCGCCGCTGGCGCAGAATTCGACTACGGCGATTTCTCGCCGCTCGCGGGCGTCAAACCCTACGTGCTCAACCAGCTCGACAGCGCCTTCATCGAGCTACCGTCATTCCTGGATGAACGCACCGACATCGTCACGCTCACCGATGCGGAAAACTACCTGAGGCGCTTGGCGCAGGTTGACGATTCAATCGACCAGGAGACGGCGCGCGCACGTGCGGACGCCGAGCGCGGGATCGTTCCGCCGCTGTTCATCGTCGATGCGACAATAGCGCTGCTCGACGCGGCGACATCGACCTCGACGCCAGCGCAACCCTACGTCGCCAATTTTCGCCAGAAGCTCGACGCGCGGATCGCGGCTGAAAGCGATGCCGCCCGGCGCGAAGTGTTGGTGCAGGCGCGGTCGGGACTTCTTGCCCGCGCCGAACAGATCGTGCGCACGCAGACCACCCCCGCGCACGAACGGGCTGCGAGCTTCCTGCGCTCGGTGCGTCCGCAAGCGGGCGACGTCCCCTCCGTTTCGCGCCTGCCTCGCGGCGGCGAATTTTACGCCGCAGCGCTTGCAATCAACACCACCAGCGCGCTTACGCCGGAGCAGATCCACACCATCGGGCTGGAGCGCGTCGCCGCACTCACCAGCCAACTCGATATCGCCTTGCGCCGCGTCGGCCTGACGGAAGGCGCGGTCGGCGAACGGCTCGCGCAGATGAGCGCCGATCCACGCTATCGCTACCCGGACACCGAGGCGGGGCGGGCCCAATTGCTTGCGGACGTCGAGCGCCGCGTCGGCGGCGTGCTCACGCGCGCACGCGAATGGTTTGGACGCTTGCCGCGCGCGAAATTGGAGGTGCGCCGAGTGCCCGCGTTCGCCGAGGCGAGCCAACCCGGCGCCTATTATTCGCCGCCCTCCCTGAGCGGCGACGCGCCCGGAATTTATTACGTCAATCTCCGTGACCTAGGGGAAATGACCCGCATCGATCTGCCAACGCAGGACTTTCACGAAGCAGTTCCTGGACATCATTTCCAAACCGCGCTCGCGCAAGAAATGGATGACGTACCGCTGTTGAGGCGGTTGATCTCGTTCAACGCCTACAGCGAAGGCTGGGGCCTCTATGCCGAGGAGCTGGCGGACGAATTGAACTTCTACGACGGCGACCCGATCGGGCGCATCGGCTTCCTGCGCTGGCAGCTGTGGCGCGCCGCGCGTCTGGTGGTCGATACCGGCTTGCACGCGAAGAACTGGCCGCGCCAACAAGCGATCGACTATTTGCGCCAGATCACCGGCGATGGGGTGGGCGTGATCGTTACCGAAGTCGACCGATACGTCGTATGGCCCGGCCAAGCCTGCGGCTACGAATTGGGTCGCCGGGAGATCATGCGGCTGCGGGAAAAAGCGCGCGCCGAACTCGGCCCTGCGTTCGATCTGCGCGGCTTCCACGACGCTGTGCTGCTGCACGGGGAGCTTCCGCTGAATGTGCTTGGCCAGGTCGTGGAAGAGTGGATCGAGAGCGCACGGCGTTAACCGCCGCGAAGCTGGGTCGCCGATCCCTCGATGACGCCGAGGTGCGGCCTTCGACAAGCTCAGGCAGTGCACATTTTCGCCCGAAGCCGAGCCGTCCCCGCGTGGCGCAACGAGCACATCGCCGTGATGCACGCTCTTGTGTGCGAACTTTGCCGCACTCGCGCCGCAAACTGGCCGCGTTCGACGCGCTGGCTCCGCACATAGAATAACCCGCGTTCGGGCGGTTCGGAGGGAACGTCCATGCTCATGAAGCACACATCTCGATTTGGCTTGGCGCTTTGCGCGCTCATGCTCGCAGCGTGCGCATCGCCGCCTGCGTCGACCGACGAAAACGTGCGGGTTGAAATCGAAATCCAACCGCCGCCGCCCCCTCCGCCGCCACCGCAAAGCGTGCCGCCGCCCGTGATCGAGGCGCCCGCTGTCAGCGGCGCCCTACGCGGGCAAGCCTACAATTCTCCAGCGCCCCTGGCGTCCATGGAGGCGGGCCGCGCCGCCGCGCCGTACGCGCAGATAGCGCCCCAACCGATGCCGGGCACGGTGGATCGCGATCGCTACGACGATGTCACGCCGAACTCTATCCGCATCGTCGCCGACGAGCCGGTATCGACCTTCTCCATCGACGTCGATACTGCGTCTTATTCCAACGTGCGCCGCATGCTGAACGAGGGGCGCTTGCCCCCGCGCGACGCGGTGCGCATCGAGGAATTGATCAATTATTTCCGCTACGATTACGCGCTGCCGCACTCGCGCGCCGAGCCCTTCTCCACCAATGTCGCGGTGGCGCCGAGCCCGTGGGCGGAGGGCCGCCAACTCGTGCATATTGGCCTGCAGGGTTACAATATCGTGCCGCGGCAAAGACCACCGCTGAATCTGACTTTGCTGATCGATGTATCGGGTTCGATGTCGCCGGAGAACCGGCTGCCTTTGGCATTGCAGGGCTTCCGCATGCTAGCGGATCAACTCAACGCGCGCGACCGCGTTTCCATCGTCGTTTATGCTGGCGCAGCGGGCGCCGTGCTCGAACCAACTTCCGGCGATCAGCGCGCACGCATCCTGGCGGCGCTGGACAACCTGCGCGCCGGCGGCTCCACCGCGGGCGGCGAAGGCTTGCGCCTGGCGTACGCGCTGGCGGAGCGGAATTTCGACCGCAGCGCTGTCAATCGCGTCATCATCGCCACCGATGGCGACTTCAATGTCGGCATCAACGACCCGCAGCAATTGCAGGATTTCATCTCCCGCAAACGCGAGACAGGCATCTATCTCTCCGTGCTCGGTTTCGGCGGCGGCAATTACAATGACGCGCTGATGCAGCGCCTGGCGCAGAACGGCAACGGAATCGCCGCATATATCGACACTCTGAACGAATCCCGCCGCGTGTTGCGCGATGAGATGGCGTCCAATCTGTTCTCCATCGCCAATGACGTGAAGATTCAAGTCGAGTTCAACCCGCGCCGCGTCGCCGAATATCGTCTGATCGGCTACGAAACCCGCATGCTGCGGCGCGAGGATTTCAACAACGATCAGATCGACGCTGGCGAAATCGGCGCCGGGCATGCGGTTACCGCGATCTACGAGATCACCCCCGTTGGCGGCCCGACCTTCACAGAACCGTTGCGTTACCAGGACCGCGCCGCTCCTGCGCCATCGGCGGCCAGCGAAATCGCCTTCCTGCGCATTCGCTACAAACTGCCGGGCGAGGACAGTTCACGCCTGATCGAACGCCCGATCGGCGAGGGCGACCGGTACGAGACGGTGGCGCGGGCGCCGGAGGCGACCCGTTGGGCCACCGCCGTGGCCGGCTACGGCCAGTTGCTGCGGGGCGACCCCTATCTCCACCGCGGTTTCGGTTGGTCTGACGTGCTCTCCTTGGCCCAAGGGGCTCGCGGACAAGATGAATTCGGCTGGCGCGCCGAGTTCATCCAACTCGCGCGCTCGGCGCAATCGGCGGCGGCGCTTCTCCCAGCGGAGAATGCGCCGCGTCCCGAGCCCCGCCCAGCACCTTATCCCCGGCCTCGGCGAACGCAGTGAACTGCGCCGCAGGCTCTCACCCCCCCGTCACAAAGCTGCTATAAGCTTGGGCGGGACAAGTGGGAGCCGGTGGGGCGTTTGGAATGAACGGGGGCCCGAAAGCCTATCTTTGCTACAGCGAAGCGGACGAGGCCAAAGTGCGCGTCCTGCGGCGGCGGCTGCGCAATTACGTCATCCCGGCCGCGCTACGAAACGGCGGCCCGGCGCGGCTTGGGCGCTTCATACCTGACTCAAATTCCGCCCGCCTCGGCGACACCGCTCGGCAAATGGCGGCGGTGGATTGGCTGATCGTTTTCAGCAGCCCGAAATCGTTTGCCTCCGAGCGCGTGAACACGGACGTCGATACCTATCTCGTCTCCAACCCGGTGGGGCGTTTCCTCCTGGTCGTGCTCGAAGGCGAGCCGATGCAGGTGATGCCGCCCCGACTGCGCGCGCGCCAACCGGTGACCGCCGATTTTCGCGCTGAGGCCGACGGCGCCGAACTTGGCTTTCTCAAACTTGTGAGCGCGCTTACCGACGTGAACGTCGGCGCCCTGCGCGACCAGCAGGCGGCGGGCTCGCGCACACGAGGGGGCATTGGCGCCGCGCTCTGCGCTGGATTCGCCGCAATCGCCACAGCTGGCGGCATCGCCACCATCTCGGCGGTCGGCGAGCGCGATCAGTCCGCGGCGATGACCCGCCAGGCTATCCAGACCGCGATCGAAATCGCCGCCCGCGCGGACTCGACCGACGCCGAAGCGCTCGCCCATGCCGAAGCGCAATTCGACCGCCTATTCGCCGAAGGCCCGAAGAGCCCCGCTCTGATGCGCCAACGCGCGCAAGCATTGGTTCAGTTCGCTGAACTTCATGAGCGCCGCGGCGACAGCGAGAGCGCACGCGCGCGTGCGCTTGCCGCGATCGAGGCGCTGCCGGAAAGCGAACACAACTCGCAGGAATTCGCGCGCGCGGCCTTGCTGGTCAGCCGCGCCGAGAACGCCGCAGGCCGCGCCGCCGAAGCGCTCGACTTCGCCAACCGCGCCCTGGTTGCGGCGCGGGCAGTCGCCAATGCCGACGACGCCGCGCGCGCCCCGCTCGCGGACGCTTTGAACTGGCTCGGCGGCTTGTATGCGCAAGCGGGTAAGCCCGCTCAAGCTTTGCCGCTGTTCGCAGAAGCTGCGCCGATTCTGTTGGCGCTTCATGAAACAGCGCTCGAAGATCAATCCGCGTCAGCCGCCGCCTTGGCCGCCTTCGAGCAACTCGGCGACGCACAATCCGCCACCGGCGATCATAACGGCGCCAAAGCAAGCTACGAGCGCACAGTGGGACTGCTGCGTGCGCAATCCGGTGGCGAGACGCCAGAAATGGCCGCGTTGGCGGGCGCGCTCGCCAAGCTCAGCGAGGCGCTTCGCGCGAGCGGCGACAACGAAGGCGCCCGGGCGCCAGCGGAGGAAAGCCTGGCGTTGGCGCGTCGCCTCAGCGCAGCGGCGCCCACCAACGCCGACCTACGCGATGCTGTGGCCGCGCGCGTGATCTTGGCTGCGCAAGTTCAAGCATCGCTCGGCAGCGCGGACGCCGCGCTGATCAATGAGGCCGTGGCGGCGGCCCGAGCGCGGACATTGGCTCGCCCTGCTGACCTCCCTGCGCAGATCACGCTCGCGGAAATGTTAGCAGCCAATGGCGCACGGCTAGAGCGTACGCGGAATTTTGAGGACGCGCGCGGAGCATGGCGCGAAGCAGCGGTCGTGAGGCGGAGACTCCGCTCCGTCGCCGAGTCCGACCTCGCACACGCAACAAATCTCGCCACTGCGCTCGAGCAAGTCGCCGCCGTCAGCACGCGCCTCGGCGACCAGAGCGAAACGCTCTCAGCCTATTCCGAAGCCATCCGCGTGCGCCGTTCGATCGTGACGGCGTCGTCAAACGACAAACCGGCGCGCGCTGCGCTCGCCGATCTGCTGCACACGACTGGGCTGGCCCGCGTACGCGCCGAGAACGACACAGCGGCCATGGCGGCGTTCGACGAGGCCGTGCGCCTGCGCGCCGCCTTGGCGCAGGAGGAGCCCGCCGATCACGGGGTCGCCGACCTCGCGCTGGAATCTCTGCGCCAGCTGATGCGTCTGCAAACCCAAGCCGAGGCGACCGCCGGATTGCGGCGCAGTCTCGCGACGCAGCGCGACCTGCTGACCCAACTCACCCAAGCCAATCCCAACGAGGCCCGCTATTCAGCCGCCCTGCGTCGCACCAACGCCGCGCTTGAGGCGCAGGAACGGGCGCAGCAATAATTCAGGCGGCCCAAACCAGCTTGAGCGCGGCTGCAGGTTCCGCTGGCTCGGCCTCAAGCAACGGACCGTTCATGACCGGCTTCAGCGCCTGGGCGAGGTCAGCCTCGACATATTCGCGCGCATCGCGCTCGTCATGTTCGCACACAAGGATGTGCGTGGCGCCCAGCAATTGCGCCTCCGGCCATTGTTCGTGCGCGGTCAAGCGCTTGGCGAGATTTGCGGTGCGAGACAAAAACAGCGGCGTCCAACCGCGCCCCGCCGGGCCCGGACGGGCAAAAAAATAGACCGCCGGCGCCGGCGCAAAATGGGAGTCCGGACGGTGCGCAGTAAAGCGGTGCAAACGTCCTGAAATTCCACGGAAAAATGCTTCGTTCATGCTGAGCCCCCTGCAGTGTGTTCGGCTAATGTTCTGATATCTACCTGAGTCCAATGTTCTTGTAAAGTTCCATTGCGCACGCGATCCAAAGCCTGACGCCTTTCGCTGACGCAGCGACCCTGCGATCATGGCGGCTATGGGTCATCATCACGCCAGCCGCGACGAACAGCTCGCCGAAGCGCGCCGGCGTTGCGAAACGGCGGGCGAAACACTGACCCCGCTTCGCCAGCGCGTGCTGGAGCTGCTGCTTGATCATCACGCGCCGGCTAAGGCCTACGACCTGTTGCCGCTGCTCGATCACGAGAGGGGCCAGGCTAAGCCACCGACCATCTATCGCGCGCTCGACTTCCTGGTGCGCATGGGATTGGCGCACCGCATAGAAAGCCTCAACGCCTTCATGGCCTGCGACATTGGCGCATGTGCGCGATCGACCATTTTTCTCATCTGCGAAAAATGCGGTGCGGCGGAAGAGTTCGACGCCGGCCACGCGCTCGTCGATCTAACCGACGCCGCAAAGCGCGACGGGTTCGCCATCCGCCGCACCATGATCGAAGCTTCCGGCCTCTGCTCGAAATGCCAGGCGGCGTGACCGATCCCGCACTCCTGCCTGCGCCGCTCTACAAAGGCAGCGTCAACGCTTGGGAATGCGACGATGGCGGCCATCTCAACATTCGCTTCCACCTGGAGCGCGCGCTAATCGGGCTCGCCCATCTTGCCCACCAACTCGAAATGCCGCGCGCATACACGAAAACCGCCGGCGCCACCCTGATTCCGCGCGAGGCGCATATTCGCTTCCTCAAAGAGGCGCGCGCTGGGGCGCCGTAATGATGCACGGGGGCGTGCTGAAGCTCGACGAGAGCGAGGCGCAGATCTGCCTCGATATGCGCCATGGCGACGGCGCGCCCGCTTCCGCCTTCACACTGCGCGTGGCCCACGCCGACACGCGCGGCTTCCAATCATTTGCATGGTCGCAGCGCACGCGCGCGGCAGCCGCTCGTTTGGCGTGCAAGGCGCCAGCGCACGCGCTCGTGCGTTCGTTAAAACCACGCGGCGCACCAAACACGGCGAGCATCGCCCGCGCGCGCGAACTCGGCGCCGAACGCATCGGCGCGAGCCTGGTCACGCCCGACCAATGCGATTCCTTCGGCCGCTTGCGCGGCGAGCATTTCTTGGGGCGGGTTTCGGATTCAGTACCCAACTTTCTAAGCGGGTGGCGCGCCGAGATGGCTGCTGACGCCGCCGCACAGGGCGTCGAGGTCGCGCCGGCCGGCGCGGTCGTCGAAGCGCGACTACGCTTCTGTGCCTGGCCTCGCGCGGGCGAACTCATCGAAATTCATTCCGGCGTCGCTGAGGTCAACGAAAAGACCATGCGCCTTTGCCACTGGATTCTGGATCCCGAGCGCGGCGGCGCGTGGGCGACCTTCGAAGTAATAGCGCTCACCTTCGATACAATCACCCGCCAGACCATCGCGCCTTCGCCAGCGTTGTTGCAGCGCATGCGCGAGCGCGTCATCGCGCTTGCACCTTAGTTTTCCACCAACGCACCCCGCCGCATCAGCACCGCGCTTTCGATGGCGGCACGCGCGCGGTCAGGACGTTCCATCGGCAGCATGTGGCCGGCGCCTTCGACGGTAGCGACGCGCGCATCGGGTCGAAGCGCCGTGATGCGTCGTAACGCAGCCGGCGACACGGTCGATTGGCGTTCCGCACGCAACAGGACTAGTGGACACGAGACGCGCCGCAACGCCGCCCATGGATCGTGCCGTTGTGCGGCGAACGTCGCCGCTTCGTAGGCCGGCGCGCAGGCGAGCTTGAATGCGCCCTCTCCGTCCTCGATCAATCCATCGCTAACATAGTCCTCGAGCATCTCGCGGGTGAACGCCTTAAACACGCTGCGCCCGGAAAACGCGCGCACGGCGGTTTCGCGATCAGGAAACACATTGCGCCGCTTGCGGGCCGCGCGCGCCAGGGGAAACAACGCACGCATCATGGTCGTTGCCCCGAACACTTGCATGGCCGAGTAAAACATTGCGGGCTGCATCACCGACTCGATCAGCGCCAACGAGGCTGTCAGATCGGGTCGCCGGCCTGCGAGCAGCAGCGCAACCGTGGCGCCCAGCGAATGCCCAGCGAGCGTCACAGGCACTGTGAACCGGCTTTCCAGCAGCTTGGCGACATCGTCGGCGTGCCGACGCCAAGAGGCATACCCCCACAAGGGCGTCGGCAGGCGCGTGCGGCCGTGACCTCGCAGATCGAGCGCCAACACATGATAGCGCTCCCCCAGCGGCGCTAGCATGGTGCGATACGCCAGGGTGTTGAAGCCGGTCGCGTGCAGAAACACAATGTCAGGATTGGGCGTGTCGCGGCCGATGGCGATGCCTGCCATCACGCCGCCTGGAAGGTCGAATGTTACGCGGCGAAAATCAGCGCTCACGAACCGAACACGCGCCGCAAAATATCGGTTGTGCGACGCACCGGATCGCGGCGGATCGCGCGTTCTTCCTGGGCGATGAAAAAGAAAGCGCCGTCGAGCGCCTTGGCGGTGGCGAAATTGATGATCTCGGTGCGCAGATTGCCGGTCGTGCTGGCGAGGCCGACTTCGCGCAGCGCCGAGCGCATCAAGGTGAACGCGCCGGATTCGGTCAGGGCCCGGGTCATCGGCGGGCGCAGCAAGGAAGTGAGCCGCGTTTCGGTGCGCCCACGCAGATAGCGCGTGGCGCTATCGTCGGGGCCGCGCACGATGTCGATGGCGTCAGCGATGGTGATGTCGCGCACGGCGCTCACGAACAAGCGCCCCGCCTGCGGCATCGTCGTTTCCGCGGCGTGGTTCAAATTTTCCTGGAGTGCATCGAGCGGGCGCGACAGTCCCAGCGGGCGCAGGCTCTGCTGCGTGCGCCCCAATAGCCCCGGCAGCGGAATGCGCACGCGCGCGTCGGACCAGAAGCCGTCGGGCTGGGCCAAGCGCGTGGTGGCGTTCATCGCCGCGAGCCCAAGCGCATCCTTGATCCCGCGGCTGGCGTCGCGCTGGGTGAGGCTGTCGAGCAGCGGGCGTTGCGCGAATGCGGGCGCGGCGACGGCGGCGAACAACCCGGTCAACACCAAACGTCGGCGCATGTGATTCTCCATGGCGCATTCTAGCGCGGCGCTATCCTTGGAGCATAAATCATCGCCCCACCCATCCCCGGATTGCGCAAAGCGCAAGTTCGGGGCCCATAAACCCTGCCGCCTGTGTTCCTGGACCCCGGACGGAATGCTGCGCATTCTTCCGGGGATTGGGGGGAAGCAACCCTCGCGTCACACTCGGTCGCGAACTTTGATCGGACACGGCCCCCCGGGTGCGCCATACTAGCTGCATGACTCTCACTGATTTGCTTCCCAAGCTCCATTACCCGACCCGGCTCGAAAAGCTGGTCGATGGCTGGGTGCATGGGGTGGCGCTGGCGCTGTTCACCTTCGCGGTGGGCACAGCACTTGGCCTCGCCATCTGGCAGGGCGGGCTTGGGATGGCGGCGGCGGTTTCGGTCTACGCCGTCTGCGTGATGGCGATGATCGGCTGCTCGATGGCGTACAATTTGACCGAAGCGCCGGCGCGCAAGGCGCTGCTGCGCCGCTTCGATCACGCCGCGATTTTCCTGATGATCGCCGGCACCTACACGCCGTTCACGACTTTGCGCTTCGACGGCGCCTGGGCGATCTCGATGACCAGCGTGGTCTGGGCGCTGGCCTTGATTGGGGTCGCCGGGAAATTGTTTCTGCCGGGCGTGTCGAAGAAAATCTGGATCGCGTTTTATGTGGCGCTCGGCTGGCTCGTGGTCGCCGCGACAGGGCCGATGCTGGAAGGCGTGCCGCTGGCGGGGCTGATCCTGCTGGCGATCGGCGGGCTACTCTACATGATCGGGATTCCGTTTTATGTCGCCGAGCGCCTCCCCTTCCGCCGCGCGATCTGGCACGGGTTCGTGATGGCGGCGGCGGGCGTACATTACGCGGCGGTGTTGACGGGGGTGGTGTTTGCTTAGGGGGGCGGATGTCGCCGATTTCGGACGCTCAGGAACAATCGCCAGAGGAACTGCTTCGGTGCGTTTTGGACGCGCGCGGCGTTGGCCCGTGCGCTGCGCGCGGAACTTTGGAGCGCTGCCAGGACCAAGCGCGTCGCTGATCGCGTAGCCGAAGAAGTGGGGCGGAGTGAGCGTGTGTTTGGTACACGCGGGTGGCTTTCCTCTTGATCACATTATCTATGTCGATCAGCGTAGGGGCCGGACTACCGCCAGGAGTCGGAAGCATGGCTGCGCAAGACCTAGAGAAAGAAACGGACCTGACCGTCGAAAAGGAAGAGGACGAAGTCTCGTCGTACGTCGTCTTTGATCTACTGTCGTATCCCAGCGACTTCAATCTCGAGACATTGAAAAGCAGCTGGGACGGGAAAGACGTCGAAATCCCTTTATTTCAACGCAAATACGTTTGGACCATCAAGCAAGCATCTGCGCTGATCGAATCCTTTCTGTCGGGGCTGCCCGTACCGCCCGTGTTTTTCTATCAGGCCGACAACAAGAAGCTGATTGTCATCGACGGACAACAGCGCATCCGCACGATCGTTGATTTTCTAGACGGCTACTACGGGGATGTCGCGGCTAACGGTACGCGGCGCGTGTTCGCATTGGAGCTTTCGAACAAGAGCCCATTTAATGCGAAGCGGTACGTCGACTTGACCGACGATGACAGGCGTAAACTGAGGTTTTCAACGCTCCGCGGGATAACTATTCGCCAAATCAGTCCGCAGAACAGCGATTCCAGCATGTACCAAGTGTTCGAGCGTCTTAACACTGGCGGCACACCGCTAAAGCCTCAGGAAATCAGAAACTGCGTCTATTACGGCCCCTTCGTCGATCAACTTCAGACGCTCAACAAGCTAGAAGCGTGGCGAAAGATTGTCGGACGCGATGACCCTGACCGATACCAGAAAGACGTTGAGCTTTTGCTTCGAATTTTTTCGCTGTGGGCCAGGGAAGCCGCGTACGAACGGCCTTTCAAAGGTTTCCTAAATGATACGCTTGCCGTGCATCGCCAAGGCGATACGGCTGAGGCGAAAGATTTCTTCGCACGAATGCCCGAAATCCTCAAGAACGTCGTGGCTCAACTGCGGGCCAAGCCGTTTCACCTGCGCGCAGGCTTGAACTCAGCGGCGATGGACGCGGTGATGGTCACGCTTCTCAAAAAGCAAACGATCGATTGGCCAAAGCTACCTTTGGCGTTCAAAGCGCTAACCAGTGACCCCGATTTTAAGCGCTATACCGAACGATCTACAGCCGATGCTGCCTTCGTGAAGGGGCGCCTGGCGCGGGCAACAGCGATGCTTCCGTGAAGGCCGCGTACACCTCTTGTCTCTCGGCATGCGTTTTGGACATCCAGACAATTTCGGATGTTCTACAAACCGCGCCCCCCACCTCTCACGCGAACCTAGTTGGATCGCTTTGCGTGATGTTGGTCGGGCATTGGGAAGAATATGCACGGAGTTGTCTGTCGATATTTTCGACGTCGCGGCACCCGGTATTTGCGAACTATATCTCGAAGTCACTCGATCGCATGAATGCTAGAATCAAAGTGGGTCAAATAAAGGACGACTTCATCAATCGCTTTGGGAGTAACTACCGGATGCGCCTAGATAGGCTTGTCGCTCGCTCTGACGGACTAACGCTGGCGAAATTTAAAATACCTTCATCACAGGCTTATGTGAACATAATCGAATGGCGGCACACTTTTGTGCATAGCCGAAAGTCGTTTCCGCCTGTGTCGATCGACGACGTAAGGCAAAGTTTTGTGAGCGGCAGCGGAATTCTGCGATGCTACATGCTCGCATTGTCATAGCCACTAGGCCCAACCTGCCATCTCCTCCATCTGGGCGTCGCATTCGACCCGCAGCGCGATGATCCGGTTCGTGGCGCAGGTGCTATCGTATTCACTGCTCGGTCAAGGCGAGGCCAATGTCCGATAACAGGCTCGGGTGAGCTAGAGTCGGCTCACGGGATTGACCGGTTATTCGCCGCGTGTGCCGTCAACGTCCGCTTAGGGCCAAAAGCAGAAAAGGCGTCGCCTGCCTAGATTGACAGCCGCATCCCGACTCCCGGCGGCCTGGTACCAAGAAACGCTGAAAAGAGATGCATATCCACCCATCCCCGGATTCGCGGCACGCGAAGTCCGGGGCCCATAAACTCAAGCGTTTGTGGGTATGGGTCCCGGACTGAATGCTGCGCATTCATCCGGGAATGAGTGGTGAGGGGTGTCTCAGCAATTTATCACGCGGAGTGTAAGCACAGCGCCCATCCCGTCAACGATTCCACCTCGCGCAACTTGACTCTCATCCACCATTCGCCATTCGCTCGCCCCATGACCTGCTTCTCCCTCACCATCTCCGACGCCATCGCCCACATCGTCATGGACCGCCCCGAGGCGTTCAATGCGATGAACCGCTCGTTCTGGAATGAACTCCCGGCGCTCGTGAACGACATCAACGACAATTCCAAGGCGCGGGTGATCGTGGTTTCCTCCACCGGCAAACACTTCACCTCCGGCATGGATGTTTCGGTGTTTTCCGACGGCGAGGGTATCTTGGGCGCGGAGATCGACCGGTACGCACGCGCGGAAGCCTTCCGCCAATTCGTGCTGCATCTGCAGGAGAGTTTCTCCTGCCTCGAGCGCGCGCGCATGCCGGTGATCGCCGCGATCCAGGGCGGGTGCGTCGGCGCCGGCGTCGACATGACCAGCGCTTGCGACATTCGCTTTGCGACCGCCGACGCCTTCTTCCAGATCGCCGAGATCAATATCGGCATGACCGCCGACGTCGGTACCTTCCCGCGCCTGTGCAAGCTTATCCCCGACGGCTGGGTGCGGGAGCTAGCCTATTCAGGCCGCCGCCTGCCGGCAGCGAAAGCCAAGGAGATCGGCCTGGTCAACGAAGTGTTCGCGACGCAAGAAGCGATGATGGAACACGTGATGGCGCTCGCCGCCGAGATCGCGGAGAAATCGCCGCTGGCGGTGGCTGGCTCCAAGCAGATGATCAAATACGCGCGCGATCACAACACGGCTGACTCGCTGGACCATATCGCCACCTGGCAAGCCGGCATGTTCTCCCCCGAACACATTTTGGAGGCGTTTCAGGCGAAGGCGCAGAAGCGGCCTGCGGTGTTTCCGGATTTGGCGGTGTTGCGGAAGAAGATGTAGGTCGGTTTTCGGGGATCGGGGATCGGGAGGCCATGCAGAGTCATCGTGAGCTGGATGTCTGGAAGGTTTCCATGGACCTTGCGCGGGAGGTCTATTTTCTCGCACGGCTCATGCCCAAGCAGGAGGAATTTCGACTCACCGGCCAGATGCTCCGCGCCGCAGTTTCGATCGCCGCAAACATCGCTGAGGGCCACGCCCGCGCCACACGCAAGGATTACGCGCACTTCATCAGCATCGCTAAGGGCTCAGCATCAGAATTTGAAACGCTGGTCCTGATTGCACGGGACACGGATCTGTTGGCCGGCGACGCGACAGATCCATCCTTGAGAAGACGGAGCGAGTGGCAAAGATGCTAACTCGCTTGCGCACTCGCCTCAAAGAGACTCCGTAAAGCCCGAACCCCGAAAACCGAACCCCGAGCCAAACATGCCCATCTCCGACATCCCTCCCGGCCGCAATCCTCCCCACGAGGTCAACGCCTTCATCGAAATCCCGCAAGGCGGATTGCCGGTGAAGTATGAGTTGGACCAGAGGTCGAGCACGCTGTTCGTCGATCGCTTCCTGCACACGTCGATGATCTACCCTTCCAATTACGGCTTCATCCCCAACACGCTGGGCGAGGATGGCGATCCGCTCGATATACTGGTGGTGACGCCAATGCCGGTGGTTCCCGGTTGCTTCATCAAATCACGGCCAATCGGCGTAATGCTGATGGACGACGAGAAAGGCGTGGACGAAAAAATACTCGCTGTGCCGATCGACGCGCTCAATCCGTTCTACAAGGACGTGAAGACGCACGAGGATCTGCCGCCTCTACTGGTGGCGCAGATTAGCCACTTCTTTTCCCACTATAAGGATCTCGAGCCCGGCAAGGGCGCGGTGGTCGGCACCTGGTCGACGCTCGAGTTCGCGTACGAACGCATCCTGCTGGCCATCGAGCGCAAGCAAAAAGCATGACCAACGCCGAACTCGCCGCGCTGCTTACGGACAGGCTTGAAGCCGATGCCGGGAGCGACACGACGCTCGTATCGATGGAGCTTATAATCCTTACCCCGGCGGAGCCAGGCAGCATCGAAACGCGCGTTGCCCGCAGGACCAAGACGCTGCTGTTTCAGCACGCGGACCTGCTCGACGCACAAGGCTATCGTATCGCCAGCGCTTCGAGCGTCCACAGGTTAGCTCAATGAACGCCCTGCGCCCGGACGCTCCAGCGCGTACATAATCGCACCAGGCTCCAGCGTGTCGCCCTGCAACGCGAAGCCGCATTTAGTCAACACGCCTTGTGAAGCAACCAACTCAGTCAGCGTATGCGCGATCACGCGTGACACCGTGGGATCGGCGAAAGCGCGCTTAACCATTGCGCGCACAGCTTCGCTGGCAAAGCCCCTTCGGCGATGCGCGGTCAGAACCGAATAGCCAAGCTCCACGGCGCCATCGCGCGGAGCGCCCTTGTATCCGCCGGCGCCGATCAAGACAGGCCTCCCTAAAACGCGCTTGAGCGCGAAATAATGAAAACCCCAAGCACTGTGCGGGCCATCGCGCTCCATTTGGTTTAGTGCGAAGCGCATGGCGTCGGCATCGTACAGCTCAGGCGGCCAATCGCGCGGGTGCGCAACGCCGAGAAGCGATGCAAACTGCTTCATATCGTCGGCGAGTTCCGCGCGCAGCATCTCCGGCGTCGCTGGGATCAGCCGCAGGCGCCCAGCCTCAATCGCGCACGCTTTCAGTGGAAAACCTCAAACAAACCGGCGGCGCCCATGCCCCCGCCAATGCACATTGTCACCACTGCGTTCTTGGACTTGCGGCGGCGCCCTTCCATCAACACGTGACCAACCAGGCGCGCGCCGGTCATGCCGAACGGATGCCCGATCGCGATCGAGCCGCCATTGACGTTGTACTTTTCGGGATCAATGCCCAGGCGATCGCGCGAATAGAGACATTGCGACGCGAACGCCTCGTTCAATTCCCAGAGATCGATGTCATCGACCTTGAGCCCCTGCCGCTCCAGCAATCGCGGCACCGCGAACACCGGGCCTATGCCCATTTCGTCAGGATGACACCCGGCGACGGCAAAACCCTTGAACAGCCCCATTGGCTCAAGCCCGCGGCGTTCTGCTTCCTTCTCATCCATCAACACCAATGCCGCGGCGCCATCCGACAATTGGCTCGCATTGCCGGCGGTGACAAAATTTCCTGCGCCCCGCACCGGCTCCAATTTCGCCAAGCCTTCGAGTGTCGTGTCGGGACGATTGCAGTCGTCGCGGTCAACCACCGCGTCAACGATGCTCTCGGCCTTCGTCGCCTTATCGACCATTTTCATCTTGGTCTTCATCGGGACGATTTCGTCCTTGAACAGCCCGCTCGCCTGCGCCGCGGCGATGCGCTGTTGCGAGCGCAGCGCGTATTCATCCTGATACTCGCGCGCGACATTGTAGCGCTGGGCGACGATATCGGCGGTCTCGATCATCGCCATCCACATGTAGGGATGCTCTTTCATGAGCTTTTCCTCGAACATGTGATCCTTGTTCATCGCCGAGGAGAGCCGCGTCAGCGAAATCGATTCCACACCGCCAGAGACGCCAACCTTGGCGCCTTCCTGCATGATGTAGTGCGCTACCTGCGCCGTCGATTGCAGGCCCGACGAACAGAAGCGATTGATGGTCGCGGCCGACACTTTGAAATCGAGCCCAGCCCAGACCGAAGCGAGCCGCGCCACGTTGTGGCCGGTCGCCCCCTCGGGCGAACCACAACCGAGGATCACGTCCTCGACCGCGTCCGACTCGAGCTTGGCGCGCGCCACGGCGTGTTGGATGCAATGGCCGGCCATCGCCGCGCCGTGAGTGTCGTTGAAGCCGCCGCGGCCCGATTTGGCGAGGCCCGTGCGGGCGTAGGAAACAACGACGGCGCGGCGCATGGGAACTCCTGCAACAGCTAGTTGATCGGCGTGAATGAGCGTTTGTTAAACGCTCATTCCCTCGCGCGCCAGCGCTGGGCGATGACCTTCAGGGCGCGCCTGGTCCGCCGTGGGGGTTGATCATGCTGCTGGAGGCCGCCTGCAGATCGGCGCCGTTGGACACTCCGCCGGGCTCCTGGGTGAAGATGCCTCGGCCGCGGTCCTGGATCCATTTGGCGATGTCCTCCGACATCACGCCCGCCACGATGCCGAACAGCGACACCGTAAACGGATTGAGATTGGAGGACGTGCTCGAGTCGGCCGGCCCCGAGCCGAACGAGAAGCTCGACACAGCCGCATTCGCCAGCACATAAACCGCAAGCGCGGCGCACATGCCGAAGATCAGGCGCACCGCGATCTCGGCCATGGTCACGGGCTGAGGTCGATTGAGATAGGCCGGAAACAGGTAAAGCAAAGAACCCAACGAGCCCATCAACAGCACCAGCATGGTGGAGAGCAGTGCGGGGTGACCTTGGGCCAGATAAGCGCTCAGCCCCAGCGGACTCAGATTGCGAAGCGCGTTGGCTTCGCTACGGATGCGCTCGTACTGGTTGGTCTCGGCCAGCACTGTGCGCTGCAGCACTTGGATGCGACGGTTCGATTCCTCGACTTGTCCGCCCACCAGATCGCGACGGGTAACCAGGGCGGCGCGCGCCTCGTTAGCCTCGGCGGCGCGTTCATCGCTCGCGCTCAGCTGTTCCGCTTGCGTGCGCAGATTTGCCAGGCTCTGCTGATCATCCGGCGCCAAGCCAGAGCGCGAAGCTAGCGCGTTAACGCGCTGGCTGAGGCCTTGGGTGCTGAGATCGGCGGCCGCGCTCACTGCGCTCTGCACGCGCGCGCGCTGCTCGATCGCCGCGATAGCGCCGACCATGGCTGCGCGCGCCGTATTGGCGTTGGCTGCGGCCTGCTGCGCCTCGCCGTCGAGCGCTGACAATTGTTCTTGAATTTGCGCGTGCTCGCCACGTGGGCCTTTGGTCTCTTCCAGGATGGCCGCGACTTGCTCCTCCGCCTTCGCGAGCTGGGAGAAATCGATAACGCCCCTTGTGCTCGAGGAGATTTCGGCCACCCCGTATTGAAAATCCCGTGCGCTGAACACCAGGGCGCCGAACCCCAGCACGGCGATCATCGCCACGGTAAGCACAAATCCGACGGTGAATTTGTAGAACGTCATTGGTCCCCTCCCGGCGCTGGAGCGTGTCCCGATCGGCTCCGCAGCGCCATCTAATGCGCAATCGCCCCGATGCTTCCAGTACATTCTTAACACGGGAGCGCGCTGCAACAGCGCAATTCAGGACCCACGCGCATTCCAAACGCAACTCGCACAACGTGAATAATATTTGATATCTTCATTTTTCTCTTGTCATTACTCAGAATGTATTGGATATCGTCTTGAGCGCTCCTCCCCAGACGCGCAAAAAGGAGACTAATTTCAATGTTTTCAGCCCGTTCTCTTGCAATCTCGACCATTGTCAGCGTTGTTCTGGTCGGACCAGCTTTCGCGCGTGACCCGGTCTTTACCGCCAGGATTGAAGCCCCTGTGGCCGCCGGCAACCGCGTAATCGCCCAGAACACGCTCTGGAATTGCGCCGGCGACACCTGCCGCGCTCGCCCGAGTCACGGAGTTTCAGTTCGCGCCTGTCGCCAGTTTGTGCGTGAAAGCGGCGTGCGGGTGACCGCCTACGGCTCGGAGAGCCGCGCGCTGACCACTGATGAAATCGCGCGCTGCAATGGTGAAGTCTCCGCCCAGCAAGCACACGGCGAGTAAGGTCGAAACTGCTAACCGCCGCTTTTGCTTCAAAAACGGCGGCTAGCCCTCGCGGCGGCCGCGTAGACCTTCGGTCCAAGGACTTGCCTCACATGGGACCAGCGACAACAAGGCCACCGCCGGGTCGTCGCTGATGCGGGCGCGCGCCGCGCCGGTCCGCCCGTCAATCAGGTTGTGGGATTCCGGAACGACTCCGCCTCCCTTCTGCGCAAGAACGATGACCCCGCGCCCGCCTGGTCCGCGCACCCCGGCGGCAATGTGGGGTAGTTCGTAGGTGATGCGCACGCGAAAGCGATCGCCGCGGCTCAGAACGGCGTAGGTCGGATGTGCAAACAACGGTTCGGCTTTCTCGCGGTAGATCATTTCGATGGCGCTAGCGCCGAAACGCACACCGACGCCTGCTTCGCAAGATGCAGCGCCGGCGCCCCAGAGGCCCGCCAGCTCCCGCGGCGGCGCAGGACCGCCGCAAGCCGCAGTCGCGAGACTTAGGCACAGCAAGGGCAGTAAAGCACGCGCCATGATGGGCGTGGCTAAGGCCATCCGGTTGACGAGGTCTGAACGCCGCCACGCCGCGATTGGCGCTGGCCAAACCGCGCGCGGCGCCGCATGGAGACCACCGCCCGCATGGACACCTCCGCTCCTCCCGAACCGCCCGGTCACGCCCCTCCCGCCTCGGAGTTGTTGACCGAATTGGCGGACGCTTTTCCAGGAGAATCGGTGACCGTCGGCGATTTGCTGGACCGCCTCGATTCGCGCGCCAATGGTGTGGTGCTGCTTGTGCTTGCGCTTCCGATGTGCATCCCAAATGTCCCTGGCATTTCCACGATTTTCGGGTTTCTGATGATCGCGCCAGCGGTGCAATTGCTGCTCGGACAGCACAAACTCTGGGCGCCTGCGCGGGTGCGGGCCTGGCGCGTGGATAGCCAAGCGCTGCTGAAAACCTTTGGCGTGGCCATCCCCGCACTCAAGCGCGTGGAATATCTGATCAAGCCAAGACTGGAGTTCCTGACCCGCTTCCCTTTTACGATCTATATCGGCCTGCAAACCCTGTTCATGGCGTTTGTCTTGATCTTGCCGATTCCACTCGGAAACTGGCCGCCAGGAATCACAGTGGCGCTAACTGCGTTGGCGCTGTTGCAGCGAGACGGCGCACTCTTGTTGGCGACGATCGCCGCATGCGCACTATCGACCTACATCGCGTTTACCGTCGGTGCAGCGGTGTTCGCCGGATTGCTTCATTGGATGCAGAGCCTGCTCAACTGAACCCGCATCAGCAGGACCGACGGATGAGCCAGCCGATCTGTTCGCCCGAGGCGCTAGTCACAGCCTCGGCGGTGCGGCAATTCTGCCGGCGTGGCTCCGCAGCGCCGCGGAAAAATTCCGGGTCGCCTTCGCCATGTTCGGTGTCAAGGTCAGACAAGGGCTGCATTTGCGCGTTGCCACCGATCTTGGGGGCCGTGCAAACGCGCCTGGTCCCGTTGCTTTCGCGCAGCCGCACGCTGACGTCGCCATCGTTTAAGTCGGACGCGAATGTTACCCGCGCGCCAGGCCCGGTGCGAGCCAAGCAGGCGTCGATGGCGGGAAGCAGTTCGTCAATCACCGTCGCCCAGGTTCGGCGCGAGCCTTCCCCAACGCCGCGCCGGGCGCAGCCCTCGTAGGCCACGCCCTCGAAAAGAACATGCGCAACATAGGGCAGCTCAACGCCGCTCACGGTACACGGCTCGAGCCGAATGGTGATGGTCAGAGGCCCGGCCGCTACCCGCATTCCGCGCTCGTGGTAATCCCGCGCGCCAGTGGCGCCGCCGTCTTCCCCCAGGCCCGGCCTGGAGAATTGGGCGTAGTTTTCAAGCAGCGTCAGATCCCAAGCGCCCTCAGCCGAGCCAAGCGAATCAAGCCCGCCCGAAGCCTCGAACTCGCCTTCGAACATTGCGCGCTGGGCGGCGTTCGCCGCCCCGCCCAAAGCGGCCAATTGCTCGGCGGCGGCGCCTGCTTCGCGCTGCGCATTGCTGGGCGATGACGGTCCAGCATCGCTGGGCGCCGCGTTCTCCTGACGTTGGCAGCCAACGACCACCGCCGTCAGCGCTAGCGCCGCAACTAAACCGCGGAACGAAGCCCGCATCGACCTACCCCCAAATGGCAGCCGCCCAACGGGCATTAGACGCCAAGCCGCCAAGAAACGCTAGTCTGAGTTCCATGCATATTGGCGCGAGTCTTCCCTATTAGCCGCCAGTTGCGCGCCGCTTCGAAAAATCAGGGCGTTTCTCCCATTTCGCGACAAGCGGTATCATCTCCGCATGCAAGCTGATTCCAGCGCCCCTCTGCTTGAGTTTTTCGCCGGCGGGGGTTTGGCCCGTCTGGGGCTCGAGCCAGACTTTCGATGCGTCTTCGCCAATGACATCGACCCGGCAAAGGCCGCTGCATATCGTGCCGTTTTTGGCGGCGAACATTTGGTCGAGGGCGACATCTGGCGGCTGCCGCCCGGCGCCATCCCAACCGGCGCGGCGTTGGCGTGGGCGAGCTTTCCCTGCCAGGACCTCTCGCTCGCCGGCGCCCGTGGCGGGCTGGCTGCGCCACGTTCAGGCGCTTTCTGGGGCTTTCATCGCTTGATCGAGCGGCTTGGCGCGGACGCGCCCGGCGTGCTCGCGCTAGAAAACGTCAGCGGTTTGTTGAGTTCGCATAACGGCGCGGATTTCACGGCGCTTGTTCATGCGCTCGACTCGCTCGGCTATCGCGTCGGCGCGCTGGAGATCGACGCCGCTTTGTTCACGCCGCAATCGCGGTCACGCCTCTTCATCGTAGCGTCCAGAAACGTCCCCGTGCATCTCGCCATGTCCGGGCCCAGCGAGCCGTTTCATACGCCCTCCCTGCGCAACGTCGTCGCGCGCCTGCCCGAGGGTTTGCGCAAGCGTTTCGTCTGGTGGCGCCTCGCTACGCCGGCCAAACGCAACACCAACCTCATGGACCTGCTCGACAACGATCACCAAGACACGCCATGGCGCAGCGAGGAACAGACCCAAGCCTTGCTGGGTCAGATGAGCGAATTGCAGCGCGCACGCGTCGCCGCGATCTCCGGCAGCGGCAAGGTGCAAGTCGGCGCGGTGTTCCGCCGCATTCGCATTGAGCACGGAAAACGCGTGCAACGCGCGGAAGCACGCTTCGACGGCCTGGCGGGATGTTTGCGCACACCAGCGGGCGGATCGAGCAAGCAGATGCTGCTGTTCGTGGATGGCGAACGCGTCCGCTCGCGGCTTTTATCGCCGCGCGAAGCCGCGCGGCTGATGGGCGTGCCCGAGTACCACCCCCTCCCCACGGGCACGACGGCAGCGCTGCATCTACTCGGCGACGGCGTGTGCGTGCCGGTGGTGCGTTGGCTCGCGGGCAATCTGCTGGCGCCGCTCGTGGGCGTCGGTGGCCAACGCAAACGCGCATGATGCGCGCTGATGTTTTCTCCCCTGAGCAACGTTCGGCGGCAATGCGCGCAGTCAAGAGCGCCGACACCCACCCCGAACGGATTGTACGCAAAGCGGTTTGCGAGATTGGCTTTCAGCGCCGCTACCGGCTGCATGGCACAGGCTTGCCAGGCAAGCCGGACCTCGTGTTTGCACCCATGCGAAAGGCGATCTTCGTGCATGGGTGTTTCTGGCATGGTCACGCGTGCAAGCGCGGCGCCCGCGCTCCAAAGGATAATGCCGGCTATTGGAGCACAAAAATCGCGCGCAATCGGGACCGCGACGCCGCCGCGCTGGCGACCTTGGCGCAATCAGGCTGGGCCGCCCTGGTGGTGTGGGAATGCGAACTCCGTGAAGCGGCCGCCCTAAAGCAAGAGCTGAGGCGCTTCCTTTCTTCTTGAACGATCATTCAAATACCCCTAACGCTGCGCGCATGGAGGCGAGTATGCGTTCGGTATTGGTAGCGTTTTTGGTTTGGACCGCAGGCTTTGCGCCCGCCCGCGCGGAGGTTGTCGCCGCCGCCCCGGGCGCCATCATTCTGCAGGCCGAAGCCAGAGTGACCGCCTCGCCTGACCAAGCTTGGCGCGCGCTCACACGGGTCAAGAATTGGTGGAGCAGCGCCCATACCTATTCCGGCGATTCAAGCCGGCTGCGGCTAGACGCTCGCGCTGGGGGCTGCTGGTGCGAACGCTGGGACGGCCAATCGGTGGAACATGCGCGGGTGGTCATGGTGATGGAGCGCGACGGCTCACGCACGCTGCGCGTGCTCGGCGGGTTCGGGCCATTGCAGGAAATGGGGGTGAGCGGCGTGCTTACTTTCGTTGTGGCGCCCGATCCACAAGGGGCGAGAATTACAATGACTTATCGCGTTTCAGGCGATCCGGGGCTAAGTCTCGATCAGATCGCCCCTGGGGTCGATGCAGTCCTGACAGAACAATTCGGCCGGCTCGGTCGTTTTGCCGTGTCAGGCTCGCCCGATTAGGCAGGACGTTCATCCCGCGCTCAGACTGGCGGGACGATTCTCAAGGCGATCGGGCAAGAACCGCCCGCACCTATTTGGAGGGACATGATGATCCGTAAAGCACTGGCCGGCTTCGCCGCCTTGTTGACGCTCGCTGCCTGCACCACAGTCGATCCCGTCACCGGGGAGCGCACGCGCAACAACACCGGCACCGGCATTATCGTCGGCGCCATCGCTGGCGCGGCTGCTGGCGCGCTCGCCGGCGGCGACGATAGGCGCAACGCCATGATTGGCGCGGGGGTCGGCGCGATCGCCGGCGGCCTGATCGGCAATTACATGGACCGCCAGGAGCAAAACCTGCGCGAGCGGCTTGCGGGCTCTGGCGTCGGCGTCACCCGCGTCAGCCAGGACCGCATCCTGCTCAACTTCCCCGCCGATCTAACCTTCGATTTCAACCGCGACACGGTGAAAGGCCAGTTCGTGCCAACGCTCCGCGACGTCGCGGGCGTGCTGGGCGAGTATCCGCAAACCACCATCGACGTGCTCGGGCACGCCGATTCCGTCGGCGCCGACGATTACAATCTCGGCCTCTCCGAGCGCCGCGCGATGAACGTCTCCTCGGTGCTGATCCAGAGCGGCGTCATCCGCCAGCGCGTGATCGCCACTGGCCTCGGCGAGCGTCAACCGATCGCTGACAATTCCACCGACAGCGGCCGCCAACGCAACCGCCGCGTGGAAGTTATGATCAGCGCCTTCCAGGGCTGAGCTTGAAGCAACGATTGCGCCGCCGCGTCGCAGAGACGCGGCGGCGTTTTCATTGGAGAGACGCATGCGTGCTTTGATCCTGGCATTGGCGATTGTGGCCTGCGCCGCGCCACCACAGACCAACGAGACGGCCGACGGCGGACTTGGCATGCACGCGCAGGACGCTCTGGCGGCGATGCCGAGCTGGGAGAACGCTCGCGCCGCGGGCGTGGATTTCCGCGCCGTTGGCTCCGAGCCCGGCTGGATGCTCGACATCTATCGGCAGAACCGCATCGTCGCGATCTGGGATTACGGCGAGGCCAGTGCGGAATTTCCGTTGGTTGAGCCAACCTTTCCGCAGGAAGGCGCCACGCGCTACGACGCGCGCGCAACCGGCCACACGCTTTCAATCACCATCCGTCGCTTTCCCTGCAGCGACCCCATGAGCGGCGAACGATTCCCCGCCAGCGTCGAAGCGGTGATCGACGGGCGCACACTGACTGGGTGCGGCCGCACCGTGTAGCAAGGGCGCCTTCAGGATTGCTCGGGCGGGCTCTGCGCGGAGGATTTGGCGCCAGCCTGTCTCGGGCGCCGAAATTGTATCCGCGCCGCGTGCGCCAAGTACCCCGCGATCAGCCCCAGCGCGAACAAGAGTAAGAATACAAACGCCCGCGGCGCAGCGAACGACCAGGTCAGGAACGCCACCTCGATGGTGGCGAGGTTCTGCACCACAAACACAAGCGCAACGAGCGCGATCAGGCCGACAAAAATTCCACGCAAGAAGCCCATGACTCGTCTCCCACGCGTCGCTGCGATCTGCCTACTTTAACCCCAGCCACTTCAGTTCGGTCTTGCTCAGCTTGTGCAGCTCGGCGGCGTACACGCCGGACTTGCCGTAAAGTTCTTCCGGCGGCAGCGTCGAGAGTTCGGCGCTCTTGACCGCATCGGTGAAGGGCTCGGCAAACGTGGCGCGGCCGTTCTTGCCCTTGTGCAACTTCACCTTCGCGAGCCTCACTTCCCACCAAACGCCGTCTAAACAATGCAGCTGGGTTTTTGCGTCGACTTCGCGCCGCCGCTGGGTTCGCAGCTTCTCGGCCTCTTCGCGTTCGGCGCGGGCTTTCGTGCTCCAGCTTTTCCAGTGCGGGTTCTCGCGCAAAAGCCCGGTGCGCGGATGGACATAAAGGCGCTGGTAGCTCTCTTGCAGGCTCATGTCCCGGCCCCAGCGGCCGGTCACCTGCACCTCGCCGGCGCGCATGCGCGTCTTCACCGCGACGAAATCCTCCACGTGATCGCGCACGTGCTGCTGCACGGTGGAGGTGGGTTTCAGGTGCTCGGAGATTTCCGAATAGACCTTGTTCCAGGGACGACCGACTTGGGACGCGAGAAAACGGCGCAGCGGCGCCAGGTTTTCGTTGAGGTACTTGGTTTTAGGCGCACGCCCTCTCGGCTCGCGCGCGGAGACGCGCAAGACTTCGCCGTCGTCATCGACCAGCGCGCGGGTGCGCCCGGGCCGAACCGGCGACGATCGCCCGCTGCGCGGGCGCTCGACGATGATTTTGGACATGTCCTTACGCATGGGAAGCGCGATATGGGCGCGCTGCGCTAGTGACGCAAGGGGAGATGGACCGCCGACGTATTGCCGGCATCGCACTTCGACAGGCTCAGCGTGACGCCATTCTTCGTCAGCCTGAGCTTGTCGAAGACCGAACGGGCAGTGCTACTACACCCGCGTCGGCTTGCGCTGACGCCCGCGCGGCGGGCCGCTATTGGACCACACCGCGTTGCCTTTGCGGTCGCGACGATCCCCGTCCTCGCGCGAGCGGCTGGGCGCGTGGCCCTGCTTGGCGTGGGCGTGGCCGTGGGCTTCCGAGCCGTGGTGCTTTTTCGGCGCATGTTTGCGCGCGGGATGCGCCGGGCGACCGCCGCCACCGCCGGTCTTGAGCGGACGCGGCACGCGTTCATCGGCGCGCGGAGCGCGCAGCGAAAGATCGGTCTCCATTACCGGCACCGACTGCTTGGTGAGCCGTTCGATATCGCGCAGGAACGCGCGTTCGTCCGGCGCACAGAACGAGATCGCCTTGCCGCCAGCGCCGGCGCGGGCGGTGCGCCCGATCCGGTGCACATATTGCTCGGGCACGTTGGGCAGATCGTAATTGATGACGTGGCTGATGTCATCGACATCGATGCCGCGCGCGGCGATTTCCGTCGCCACCAAGAGGCGCGCATGGCCTTTCTTGAAAGCGTCGAGCGCGCGGGTGCGCTGACCCTGGTTCTTGTTGCCGTGGATGGCTTCGGCCTCGAAGCCCGCACTTTCGAGCTTTTTCACCACGCGGTCGGCGCCGTGCTTGGTACGCGTGAACACGAGCGCGCGCTTGACCGACTTGTCGGCCAGCAAAGCATGCAAGAGATCCTGCTTCTTTGCCTGATCGACATGGATCACTGCCTGCTCGACGCGCTCGGCGGTGGTCGAGGGCGGCGCCACCGTCACGCGCTCGGGATTGTCGAGGAATTGCGCGGCCAGTTCGGCGATCGACGCCGGCATGGTGGCGGAGAAGAACAAGGATTGACGATGCCGCGGTAGCAAAGTCGCGATCTTCCGCAGATCGTGGATGAAGCCCATGTCGAGCATGTGGTCGGCTTCGTCGAGCACCAAAATCTCAACCGCATCGAGCCGCAGCGTGCGCTGGCTGATATGGTCGAGCAGACGCCCAGGCGTCGCCACCAGAATATCGACGCCGCGATAAAGCGCCTGCTTCTGCTTGAACATGGAAGCGCCGCCGAAAACGACGGCAGTGCTCAGCCCCAGGAAGCGGCCATAGGTGCGGAAGCTGTCGGCGATCTGCGAAGCGAGTTCGCGCGTCGGCGCGAGCACCAAAGTGCGGCACGATTTCTCGCCCGCATGCTTGCGGCTGGCATTGAGCCGGTCGAGGATCGGCAGCGCGAACGCCGCGGTCTTGCCGGTTCCGGTTTGCGCGAGGCCGATGAGATCGCGGCCCTTGAGCACGATGGGGATCGCTTGGGTTTGGATGGGCGTCGGCGTTGTGTAACCCTCGGCGGCGAGCGCCTTGAGGATCGGCGCGGACACGCCAAGGGACTTGAACGCCGAAGCCGGCGTTTCGTTAGAAATTTGAGTCACAGAGGTACTTTCTCGCCCCACGCGATTGCGCGCAGGCGCGGAGTGAAGGAACGAAGCGACGGCGAAGAAGGGCGGCGAGCTGATTTCCCCTTTGGGGCGCTCAAAGCCGAACGTCGATGGTGGCGTTCCGGGAGTGACCGCGTTCACTTGGCTAACTTGAGCCGCGAACGGTCGCTGAGCGGGATATGGGCGGAAAGTGTTGAGAAGTCAATAATGCCCGGCTTGGTCCCCTTGGACCGCCGGCGTCCTCGCCGGCGTGGCGCGGCCTTCGACGGGCTCAGGCTGACGAAGAATGGCGTCACCCCCGGACTTGATCAAGTGCCGCCACTGCGGTTCCGATCTTCAGCGACGATGATGGTCCTCCGTTTGCGCATGTAGCTGCCTCTCAACACCTCACATCGTCATCCCGGACGCGCGGAGC
>CADEDG010000006.1:10125-14695 GCA_902826035.1 uncultured Alphaproteobacteria bacterium | reverse complement strand
TTTATCCCGTCCTTGCATCAGCGGAGTCCTTTCTGTTGGCCTGGACGACTATTGAAGACCTGCCCGACGACCACACCGATCTTACCAGCCCGGAGCTTGCCTCCCTGAAAGACGTCTGGCTTTCACAGAAATCTGAAATTGAACGCCGCGCAAGCTATGGCGACTTCAGCCGCCGTTTCAGCCGCGAGTGGGCGATTGAGACCGGGTTAATTGAGGGCCTTTATTCTCTCGACCGAGGAATCACGCAGACTCTTATAGAGCAAGGCTTCGACGCTGCGCTTATCCCACACGCCCAAACGAATGGGCGCGGCGCCGCCCAAATCATCCAGCTTCTCAGAGACCAAGAACGAAGCCTCGAAGGACTCTTCGACTTTATCCGCCAGGAGCGCGAGCTATCGGTCGGTTACATCAAAGAGCTTCATGCGCTCCTGACCAGAACCCAACAGACAACCGAGGCTGTGGACCAGTTCGGCCGTTTGGTCGAAACACCTCTGATTCGTGGAGAGTGGAAGGTCCTGCCCAACAACCCAACTCGAACGGATGGGCAAATCCACGAATACTGCCCACCGGTCCAGGTCCAGTCGCAGATGGAATACTTGGTGGAGCGTCACCGCGAGCACTTTCTCGCCGCGGTTCCCGCAGAAATTCAAGCGGCTTGGTTGCATCACCGATTCACCCAGGTTCATCCCTTCCAGGACGGAAATGGCCGAGTCGCCCGAGCACTCGCGTCGCTCGTTCTCATTCGCGCAGGACTTTTTCCTTTTCACGTAGATCGGTCCGAACGCGAGAAATACATTGGTAGCCTCGAAGCAGCGGATGCCGGAGACCTCGGGCTACTCGTACAGATAATCGTTTCCTCCCAATCAAAATCGCTACGGCGCGCAATGAGCATTGCTGAAGACGTAAATCGAGCTGGCGACAGAAACGAGGCTATAATAGGCGCAGCCATCCGTCGGCTTCGTGATCGCTTCCAAAACCAGACAGCTCAACAGTCCAGAGTCTTTGAAACGTTGGACCAACTCACTGCCGAGCTGACCTCAAAGCTGTCACGCCTCAGAACCACGATTGAAGGTCAAGTTGGCAACCTTCCGATCTCTGTCTTCGAGGGATCAAGCACCGGTGAAACACAGCACTATTTCAACTGGGACGTTCAGGAGGTTGGGCGGGAAAATGGATACTTCGCAAACTGGCGCAAGTTCCATCGTTGGCGTTTGCTGGGGATCAAGCAAGATTTTGGTCCAGGCGAAAGTAGCTCCTTCATGCTAATATTCTCGGCGCATGCCAGCGGCACCCAGTTTAGCGGCGGATTGGCTGTTGCTGCGTTTGGCAGGTGGCGCGAGCAATTCCGCGAGCCCACTGCCGAAAAGCCCGCAGCCCCCCTAACGGAAACCGTTTTTTCACTCTACTACAATGAAAGGCCAGAGCACGTGCTTCGCCGCTTTTCACCCTGGGTCGATGAGGCCATTCAAAATGGACTAGCGGTGTGGCAGAGAACCATCTGACCTCACACACCCTCCGCGACGAAGCCCTTCCACGTGCGCATATAATTCACGAACGCCTCACCCAGGCCTTCCGCCCGCAGATGCTCTGCGCTGACTGGCAGGGCGATCGGCGTGAAATTCGCGTCCGCGCGCACGCGTTCCGGAAAATCGTGGTGCAGAATAGCGCCGCGACCGATGATGGCGAAATCGAAGCCGGCGTCGATGCAGCGCTGCACGCTCTCCCCGGTAGTGAGTTTGCCGGCCGCGCCGAGGCGCACCGCGCCACGATCCAGCTCGGTGAAATACGACGCAAGGCTTTTGCCTTTGTGCTTCTCGTCGGTCGGTTCCTTGAACACGTCCCAAAGCGAGAGATCGATATAGTCGATCTTGGCTTCGCGCATCAGACGCTGCGCCAGATCGCGGATTTCCAGCAGATCGACTCCGAAGCGCTCGGGTGAGAGCCGCACGCCCAGGCTGAAGCCGGGTTTCGTATTCGCGCGTACGCCGTCGATGCATTCAAGCAGGAAGCGTGCGCGGTTTTCCTGGCTGCCGCCATAGGCATCCTCACGCTTGTTGATCTCGGCGCTGAGGAATTGGCAGATCAGATAACCGTGCGCGCCGTGCAGCTCGACGCCGCCGAAGCCGGCTTGCTCAGCGCGCACGGCGGCTGCGATAAAGCAATCGAGCGCGTGGCGCACTTCGTCGAGGCTCATCGCCTCAGCGCCCGTTTCCTCATTGTCAGACGGGCACATGAGCTTTAGCCCATCGCGCTTCAGCGCGCGCATGCCGGAATTGTGGATCTGCACCACGGCGTGGCTGCCATGCGCCTTGACGCCGGCGGCGAGCCGCGCAAGGCCGGGCAAGTGCTTGTCGTGGTGAGCACCGAGCTGGCCGGGAAAGCCCACACCCTCCTCCTGCACCGAGGCCGCGCACGTCATCGTCAGCCCAAACCCGCCTTGTGCGCGCATGGTGAGCCATTTGTACTCGTCGTCAGAAAGCACGCCGTCGGGCGCACTCTGCAGATTGGTGAGCGGCGCAAGCATGAAACGGTTCGCGAGGGTGGCGCCACAGCTGAGCGGGAGCGGAGAGAAGGGGGAGATCATGGACAGGGGATAGCGCTTAGTCCCAACGTTGGAAGCAATCCATGACGCCACACCCTGTCCCGCAAAGAGCCAAAGCTTGGCCGCAAGTTCATGATTACAGCCTCGCCAGCGGCGCGCGGCGGTATTACGGTGGCGCCAGCATTCGGAGAGATCGCATGAACCGCCTGATCAAATTCGCCCTACTCGGCGCGGCCCTGTTGTGCACAGCGCCTGCGCCGGCCGCCCTCGCCGCGGGCGGCGGCGGCGGGGGGAACATGAACTCGCCCCCTTCGGCGCCGCGGCGAGACCCCGCCGCCGACTATCAGGCCGGCATTGCCGCGATCAACGCGCAAAATTATCGCGAAGCCGTCCGCCATCTTCGCGCCGCACGCCGGGCGCTGCCCAATGACGGCGCCGTCAATTACGCACTGGGTCTCGCGTATTCCGGCGACAACAACAAACAGGAGGCGCGCGAGGCGTTCGAACGCTCCACTCGCGCGGCCAATGCGCCCGCCGGCGCCTGGCTGCAGCTGGGCCTGGTCGAAATCGACCTCGGCCGCGCCGACAGAGCGCTTGCGCAACAAGATGCGCTCGCCGCCGCGATCGCAGCCTGCGACGAAGCCTGCGGCGACGCTCGCCGCTCACAATTGCAAGCCGCGCACGATCAGCTCGCCCAGGCGCTGGCGCGCGTCGCTCCGCCAGCCGCGCCACCAGCCGAATCAGCAACAACGAGCTGGGATCTCCCTAGCGTCGAACAAGGGCGCGCGTCCTATGCCGAGGCGGTTGGCTTCATCAACCAGGACCGTTTCGCCGACGCATACGCGGCGTTCGCCCGGGCGCGGGAAGCACTCGGCCCCGATCCTGACGTCCTCAATTATCTCGGGTTCACCAGCCGCAAGATGGGTCGGCTCGACGACGCGCTGGCTTATTATCGCTCCGCGCTGCGCCTCGACCCGAGCCATCTGGGCGCGACCGAGTATCTGGGCGAACTGTACATCCAGATGGGCGACCTCAACCGCGCACATAGCCAACTCGCACGCCTTGACGATCTCTGCGCTTATGGTTGCGCGCAGCGGGAGGAGCTGGCGCGCTGGATTGAGCGCGCTGAGTGAAGTCGCGAATTGCGCTGGCCGCGCTCGGTTGCCTTGCGCTGATCGCCGCAAGCGCGCCGGCGCCGGTCCTGTTGCGGGCGCAGGCGTGGACCGCACCGGGTGCTGACCTCGCTGCTGCGTCGACACGGGAACCGCGCGAGTGTCTGGCGGCGCGCACACCTGAGGCTGAAATTGGCCGCGCACTGTTTCGCTCACCGGCTTTGCTGGGAGGGCCAGCGGCGCGAATGGGCCTCTCCTGCAATGCCTGCCATACCAATGGCCGCATCAACGCGCACTTCTTCGCGCCAGAGCTGACCGACCGCGTCGGCGCCGTCGACGTCACCTCCGAATGGTCGAGCCGCGTGCGCGGCGACGGAATCAACAATCCGGTGGACATTCCCGATCTCATCGGCGTCGGCGCCCGTGCAACGTTCGGGCGCGGTCGCGATCCGTCGCTGGAGCACTTCACCCACGGCGTCATCATTGAGGAATTCCAAGGGCCACCCCCGCCACCGCAAGCGCTAGCGGGGGTGCTTGCCTATCTGCGTGCGCTCGATGCAAGCGCCTGTGCGCCAGGCGAAAGTATCGTCACCCTGGCCTCCGCCGCCGACGATGTGCGCCGTGCGCTGTCGGCGGCGGCGGAGGCCGAGCCAGGAACGGCATCGCTGCTGGTGCTCTCGGCGCAGGACGCGATGGGGCGCATCGCCGAACGCCTGCCGGCGCGCAGTTTCCGATCGGAGCGCACGCGCCTGGAGGCGTTGTCGCGCGAACTCGGGCGCATGCGCGCAGCGGGGAATATCGGCGCTGCTCTAGAAACAGCGCGCTGGCGGGCCCGCTTGGACGCGCTGATCGCCCGCATCGCGCGACGCGAACGCCGCAGTTATTTTAGTGAGGCGACTCTGGCGAGGTCCTTGCG
>CADEDG010000006.1:0-10115 GCA_902826035.1 uncultured Alphaproteobacteria bacterium | reverse complement strand
GGGGCCGGGGGGGGGATGGGCGACGGAGGATAGCGGGCGGGGTCGGCGGGGCCGGGCGGGCCGGCCGCGCCGCGACGCGCCGGCGAGGCGAGAGGGTTGGTTTATGTTGGGGGGGCGGCCGCAGCTGGGTCCTTAACATCTTTTTTTTTTCCCCTCGCGCGGGGGGGGGAGGGGGCGGGGGGGGGGGGGGGGGGGGGAAGCGCGGCGCCAACGAACACACGCAATTGGATGGGGCCTGCGCCCCTCATCCGTCAGCTTCGCTGACACCTTCTCCCCTCAAGGGGAGAAGGGAAGTCGCCACGCACACCCGCGCCTCCAACTCAACTTCTCCCACCCGCGTCCAATCTCCCATCTGCCCCGCCATCCAGGTGAACTGTCGCTTGGCGTATCGGCGGGTATCGCGCTTGGCGATCGCCGCGGCGTCCGCGAGCGACAGTTCGCCGCGCAGATGGGCGATCAAAGCCGGCGCGCCGTGCGCTTTCATTGCAGGGAGCGCGGGGTCCAGCCCGCGCGCGGCGAAGGCACCAACCTCTTCCAACGCGCCCTGCTCGAGCATCATATCGAAACGCGCATCGATGGCGGCGTACAGCGCTTCGCGCGGCGGTGCGAGTGTTATGCCCGCCCACGCGTCGCGTGCGAGCGCTGGGATGGTGTGAGCCTGAAGCGCGCTGATGCTCTCGCCGGTGGTTTCCAGCACTTCCAGCGCGCGCAGAACGCGCGGGAAATCCTTGGGCTCCAGCCGCGCGGCGGTTCCCGGATCGCGGCGCGCCAGTTCCGCATGCAAGGCGGGAGCGCCCTCGTTCGCGTGACGCCCGCGCAAATGCTCGCGGATGGCTGGATCGGCGGCGGGGATGTCGGCAAGGCCTTGGGTCAGCGCCTTGAAGTAGAGACCCGTGCCGCCCGCAAGGATCGGAACCGCGCCCCGCGCGCGGATGGCGGCGATTGCGGCCAGCGCTTCCGCAAGCCAGCGTCCCACGGAATAGTTCTCGCGCGCATCGACGTGGCCGAACAGATGGTGCGGCGCGCGCGCCTCCTCTTGCGGCGATGGCCGCGCGGTGAGCACACGGAAGTCGCGATACACCTGCATGGAATCTGCATTGACGATCTCGCCGCCAATGCGCTCCGCCAGCGCCACGGCGAGCGCCGACTTGCCCGCGGCGGTCGGTCCCATGATGAGGAGCGCCGGTTTCACGCTTGCCGACATAAGCAAAAATCCTACCGCTACCTAGTGCGCCTGGTCTCAGATGGGTGACTTCTCCGCCCTGCGTGTCGCTCCGGGGTGGGTTGTGTTTCAATCTGAAAGCAACATGCGCTAGACGCAACACCCATGAGCCAACACGCCCTCGTCTTCGTCGCCCCCGCCGACGACAAGCCCGCTTATCGCGAAGCGTTGATGATGCTTGGGCGCGTCGCGCTGGCGCGCAAGCTGCCGCCGCCGGACGTACTCTCCGGCTGGGAGAGCGCGCAATGGATTTATCCCGAGCTTGACCCGGAGCTGCGCGAGGAGGCGGCGGCGGCGGTTGCGCCCTTCCCGGTGGATTGGGCGCTTGTGCCGGTGGAAGGTCGGCGCAAGCGGCTTCTGGTGGCGGACATGGATTCCACCATCATCGATGTCGAATGTCTCGACGAGCTCGCCGACTTCGCCGGCGTGAAGACCGAAATCGCCGCAATCACCGAGCGCGCCATGCGCGGCGAGATCGAGTTCGAGGCGGCGCTGCGCGAACGTGTCGGCAAACTCAAGGGCCTGGCTATCGACGCTTTGCAGCGCACGTTTGACGAACGCGTGCGGCTCAATCCAGGCGCGGAGAGCTTGGTGCGGACCATGGCCGGACACGGCGCGCGTTGCGTGCTGGTTTCGGGCGGGTTCAGCTTCTTCACCGAGCGCGTCGCGCAAGCCGCCGGTTTTGACGCCAATCGCGCCAATACTTTGCTCGACGATGGCGCGGCGCTGACCGGCGCGGTGCGCGAACCCATCCTCGGGCGCGCGGCGAAACTCGAGGCGCTGCGCAGCGAAGCGGCGGCGCTGAACCTTGCCCCCGCAGACGCGCTCGCCATCGGCGACGGCGCCAACGACCTCGACATGATCGCCGCGGCCGGCCTGGGAATTGCCTACCACGCCAAACCGATCGTGGCGGCGGGGGCTGATGCAAACATCGAGCACACCTCGCTTGCGACCGCGCTGTTCTTTCCCCCGCCAAACGGGTGGGGGGGGCGGGGCGTTGTGCAAACAGCGAGTCTCCCTCGTTTGGGCCCGGGTTGTTGTTTGGGGGCTAAAGGGGGAGGAAATTTAGGTGGTGATGGACCCGCCGAGTTCGAGATGGGCGGCCCCTCTCCCCTGGGGGGGAGGGGGTGCCGCGAAGCGGGGGGTGAGGGGAATGGGCTCTCCGGAAACACCGCGAACCCCTCATCCGGCCCTTCGGGCCACCTTCTCCCCTCAAGGGGAGAAGGATTTTGCAATACCCAGTCAGCTCCGCGCTATGATCCGCCTATAGGTAATCGCGCCGCCGCGATTGACGCGCACGACAATCGCCCGCTCCCCGATCGCGGCCTCGCTGACGACAGCGCGGATCGCCTCCATGGTGTCGACCGGGCGGAACGCCATCGCCTCGATCACATCGCCGGCGCGCAAAACGCCTTCATTGGTTCCCCCGATATCGGCGCCAAGCACAACAAGCCCGCTGATGTCGGGCTCGATTTGAAACTCTTCGCGCAGGCTCGCGTCAAGTTCTGCAAGCGCGATGCCGAAAATGCGGCCGGTGCGCGGTCCGCGATCGGGGCGCGGCGCGGTATCCGGACCACGGGCGTTTGCGCGCGCGCCGGTATCGGCCTCCACCAAACGCTGGATGGTCGCGTCCAGCGCGATGCGCCGCCCGTCGCGTACAATGTCGATGGCCACACGCGCGTCGATCGCCGCTTCGCCGATCATGCGCGTGAGCGCGCGGCTGTCGCGAATATCGCGGCCGTTGAAGCTGAGCACGATATCGCCCTGGCGCAGACCGGCGGCGTCAGCCGGCCCGTTCGGCGTCACCCGCGTCACGATAGCCCCGGCGCCTGCTTCCAGACCGAGGCGCGCGGCGGCGGAATCATCCACGTTGGCGAGCCGTACGCCGAGCCAGCCGCGCCGCGTCTCCCCGAAGCGCACTAATTGCTCCACCACCGGTCGCACGATCGAGGTGGGCGTCGCAAACCCGACGCCGATCGAAGCGCCGCTCGGTGAATAGATGGCGGTGTTGACGCCGATCACTTCGCCGTCGGTGTTGAACAGCGGCCCTCCCGAATTGCCGCGATTGATCGCAGCATCAGTCTGGATGAAATCGTCGTAGCGGCCGGCGTCGAGATCGCGGTTGCGCGCCGAGACCACGCCCACCGAAAGCGAGCCGCCGAGCCCGAATGGATTGCCGATGGCGAGCACGATGTCGCCGACGCGCGCCTCGTCGCTGTCGCCCATATCGACATGCGGCAAGGGCTGGCGGGTGACGATGCGTAGCACCGCGATGTCGGTGGCTGGATCGCGACCAATGACCAGCGCCTCGTAGCGGCGCCCGCTCTGCAGCACGACGTCGATTGCGTCGGCGGCTTCGATGACGTGATTGTTGGTGACGATAACGCCGTCGGGCGAAATGATGAAGCCCGAGCCCAGCGAGGTGATCTCGCCTTCCCCGCCCGGCGCCAGCCGCTCCATCGGCGAACCGGGCGGAAAGCGCGGCAAATCCTCAACGCCTTCGACGCGCTGGCGCGTGGCGATATTCACCACCGCCGGGGTCAACCGCTCAGCCAGATCGGCAAACCCCTGCGCCGGCAACCGCGACTGCGCGCTGGCGGGGGCGAGGGTCGCGATGGCGACGGCGAAGGCGGCGAACAGGGAACGCATGCAGGGCAGATAGTGGCGCGATGCGACGGCGTAGGCAAATGCGTTTCGATGGGGACACACACTCGGCATGACGTTCCGCCGACGCCTACGCGCCTTGGGCATTCGCGACCACCCCACGGCGCCGCACTCGCCCTGGCAAAACGGCCATGCCGAGCGGCTCATCGGCTCAATCCGGCGTGAGTGCCTCGATCATGTGATCGTCTTGAACGCCGCGCACCTCCGTCGTGTGCTGCGGGAATACGCCGAATACTACAATAACGACCGCACCCACCTCGCCCTCGGCAAAGACGCGCCTTGGCCGAGGCCTATCGAGCGCGAAGGCGCCATCATTTCACGCCCCGTGCTCGGCGGCTTGCACAGAAGATACGCCCGAATTCAGCGGAAATAGGTTTTTGGAAGGGACAGCCAGATCGAAGTCCGCGAACGACGTCGCGCTCGCCGCCCCGTTCAGAAACGCGCCGCTCCCCTGCGCCGCCGTGCGCGAAGCGATCGAGCTCGCATAATCGCTATCGATCGAGCCATTGTTGCCCACATACCCCATCTGCCGCCCGGAAAACCTGTACCACACTTCGTGCGGATCGCCGCCGGCAAGCGCGTCGCGCTCGTCGCGCTTGATCGCCTGGCCCATCATGTCGTTGAGGAAAATCACCGTGCGCGAACGACCGTCGGTGATGGTCGCCTTGAACATCTGCGCCTGGCCGCCGATCGTGTCGTAGGAATAATACGTGGTGTTCACGCCCGCGACCGCAGTATCGGGATCGAACGTCACGCTCCCAAGCTGTGCGCCGTCAGTCCAGACATAGGTATTGGTGGTCAGATTGGTTTTCTTCTGGACGTTGTTCTCGAAATTGATGGTCGTGATCGTGCGCGCCGCGCCCAAAGCATAATTCGTCGCGGCCGCATCGGCGCCGATAATTCCGTAGTCGTAAGTGGAGTCCGCCCTGTACGTGACGCCCGAGCGCAAGGTCGAGGACGTATCGAACGTGAGCTGACCCTTGGCATTGTACGTCATCGAGCGCGAGAACAGAATTGCCGTCCCGTTCACATCGTAATCGCGCTGCAGCGTGACCCGCCCCATGCCGTCATAAGTAAAGTCCGCGCGCTTGACACCCGGAGCGCTGGGCACGGC
Organism: uncultured Alphaproteobacteria bacterium; assembly: GCA_902826035.1. Taxonomy (GTDB): domain Bacteria; phylum Pseudomonadota; class Alphaproteobacteria; order Caulobacterales; family Aquidulcibacteraceae; genus Vitreimonas. The sequence continues at coordinate 5,115 of CADEDG010000006.1, read as the reverse complement.
GCCAAACGTGCCCGTGACGCTCTTGACCTCAACCGGGCGGTTCTCGAGATCGTAGACATAATCCTCGCGCCGCGTCTGCCCGGAGACCAGCTGTAGCGAATACGCGCGCTGGCCGATGGAATTGTAGAACGTGTCCACCCCCGTAGACCCGCGCACAATCGCCCCAGAAACCAGCTGACCCTTCGAGGTCACCATCCGGTTCATCGCATCGTACTTGTAGCAGAAGTCCTGCCGTCGCCACCCCTCAGACGGAAGTTCTATTAAGTAGCATCGGTGGATTCATGGGCAAACACATACATGCGCATAACAAAGCGCGCGTGCGCGTCGGCCACGCCCTCGTATTGCTGCAACCGCATCCGCTCGAACTGGGCAGCCTCTACTGCGTCGTTGAATGCTCCGGCGACATCGTGAAGCAATTCGACTTGGTCTCGGCAGTCTCGATGCCGCAACAAGAGTTGAATGTGTAGCTTGTGATTCCAATTGTTCCGAAGCCAATCGGAAACAATCTCGGCGAAAAGCGGTGTGTCGCGAAATCTCAGTGGAGGATATTCGTCGGTTGGAAACTCTGCCGCTAGAGCGACCATGACAGATTCCACGGTCGCGCCCTGGCGAAAATCGAGCTTCACGATCCGGACATCCGGGTTCAAGGCCGGATCGAGAAGGTCCGCCTCGGAAGCGTTCGTGTGAACGTAGGTGGTCACTTGATCCTCCAGAACTCCCGCCGCGCTGTGCCATCGGTGCCGTAGTGAGTCGTCGTGTAGAAATAGTAACGGCCGGTCGTCGTTTCTCCCATTACGATACGATGGGTGCCGCCGTCAGCCTGACCAAATGGAGCGGACGAAACGCGATATTCAGTGTAGGCGACATCGCGTCCTCCGATGTTAGCCGGGAGCAAACCTTCGCGGTTTCTGAAGCGAGCTCCCCAATTCGTCGCTGTTGGCCCGATCGGCGTGCCTCCGTTCTTTACATGCGAAAGCGTGTCCAGCACAGCAGAAGTCTGATCTGGCCGCAAGTAGTTCGGATTGAAGAAGGGAATGTCCCCGAGCTTACTCCTATTGGCGCCCGCCGAATTCTGACGTTTCCTGGGAAGGTGCCAACACCTTCGAAAGAAAGACGCACGCTGCCCAGTTCATCCGCCAGCGCGCCACTCCGTACCGCTGTCGCGGCGTCGCCAAGTATTCCGAGGACGACGCTCGCACCCTTCGCCGGCAGCGGCAGTCCGACTGCCGGGATCACGACGCGGCCGACTGCTTGCCATGAGCTCGTCGGCGCGCCGAACAGATCGCGCTTGAATGTGTCGCTGAGGCGTAAGCCGAACATCACGTCGAGCCCAATGAGCCCCAGGTCGTAGCCGCCTTGCACCGTGCCTTGAAAGCCGCCCACGAACGCATCGCCTAGCCCGTGACCGACCGCGCCAAGCAGAAATGGGGACACACACTCCCCCGAAACCACGCGCTGAGCGCTTGTTCCCGGACGCCCGCGCCTAGCGCTGCGCCGATGGCATGCGGTCGTCCTCACCTGGAAGGTCGCCGCCTTTGCGCGAGAGTACGCGGTCGAGCAAATCCCAATCGGCCTCGGCCTTCAGTTTGGCGAAATGCTCCAAGGTTCGGCGCGCTTCGAGGTGGCGAACGATCGCTTCCTGGGCCAGCGCTTCGACGCTAACGCCCGCGCGAGCTGCCTCGGCCGCCAGGGCGGCGCTCACTTCCTTCGGCAAATGGATGGCGCCGTCATCGGCCATCGTCGTTCTCCAAGGCTAAAAGGATATCACGCGGCAAATCTAATCTCAAACCGAGTTCAACCGCTGGCGCAAAATCGCGTTGATTAAACGTGATAATAGCCTCCGCTCGCCCGTTGAGCGCCGCTTCAAGGATATGCTCGTCACCCGGGTCGCTGAGCCTCGGACGCCAGCGGCGGTCAACAATGACGGGCTCACAAAGCGCGGCCACAGCGCGGGCGAAGCGCGCACCCTCCTCGGCGCTGAAGGGCGTGCCCGCGACGATGTTCGGGCGAGCGAGCACATCTTCGTATTCAAGTGCGTTGGCGAGGCTTGCCAGCAATATCACTCGCCCAGCCCGGGCTGCCGCGATCAGCGCCGCCGATGCGCTCTCCGGACTCCGCAGCGCGCGAACGACAACGTCAGTGTCCAGTACGATTCGCATCGCCATCATCGCCGCCCGAACAGCTTCTCGATATCCGCCAGCTTCAGCTCCACATAAGTCGGCCGGCCGTGATTGCACTGCCCTGAGAACGGCGTCGCCTCCATGCTGCGCAGGAGCGCGTTCATTTCTTCGCCCGTCAGCCGCCTGCCCGCCCGCACCGAGCCGCGGCAGGCCATGGAGGAGCACACCTCCTCCAGCCGCTCCTTCAGCGCATGCGCTTCGCCCAATTCGGCGATATCGTCGGCGAGGTCCTTCAACAACCCCACCGCATCGACATGCCCCAGCAGCGCCGGGGTTTCTCGTACAAGAATGACGCCGGGCCCGAACGGCTCGATCACCAGGCCCAATTGCGCCAATTCCTCGGCGCGCGCGAGCAGCGCCTCGGCTTCGCTCGCGTCGAGTTCCACCACTTCGGGGATCAGCAAGCCCTGCCGGCGCACCCCGCCATTGGCCAGCATCTGCTTCATGCGCTCGTACACCAAGCGCTCGTGCGCGGCGTGCTGATCGACGATGACGATGCCGTCCTCGGTTTGAGCGACGATATAGGTCTCGTGGATCTGCGCGCGCGCCGCGCCGAGGGGGAAATATTGGGAATCTTCCTCTTGGACCGCCGGCGTCTCGCCGGCAGACGGTTGCGCGGCTGCACCGGTTTCGCCGGCGGGGACGCCGGCGGTCCAAGAAGATTCCACCCGTCCGCTCGGCGCGAAATCGTAAGCGAGGCTCTCCTCGGCGACGCCCCACGTGCGCAAGCCCGGCTGACTCGGTCCGGAATGAGCACGAAATCCGCCAAGTGCGCCCTGCGCCGTTGTTGTCGATGCGCGATGCCCGGCGCCAGCGAGCGCATGGCTGAGCGCGCCGACAATCAGCCCGCGCACTAACGCCGCGTCGCGGAAGCGCACTTCGGTTTTCGCTGGGTGCACGTTCACGTCCACTTCGCTCGGCGGCAGATCGAGAAACAAAGCCGCCACCGGGTGGCGATCGCGCGCAAGCAAATCCTGATAGGCCGCGCGCACCGCGCCGACGATGAGTTTGTCCTTCACCGGTCGGCCGTTGACGAACAGGTGCTGGTGCTCGCGCGTGCCGCGATGAAACGTGGGCAAGCCGGCAAAGCCTGACATCCGCACCTCGCCGCGCACCTGGTCGAGCGCGATGCAATTGGGCGCGAAATCGGCGCCGAGGATCGCGGCCAGCCGCGCGCGTCGGCCTTCGTTCTCGGGGTCGGCTTCCGCGCTCAAGCGCAAACTCACGCGCCCATCGTGCTCCAGCGTGAACGCCACGTCGGGGCGCGCCATGGCGAGGCGCTTGACCACGTCGCTCACCGCCATCATCTCGGCGCGCTCGGACTTCATGAATTTCAGCCGCGCTGGCGTTGCGAAGAAAAGATCGCGTACTTCCACCAACGCGCCGCTCGCCGATGGCGAAGCCCACGCCGCGGGCTTAACCGGCGCCAGCGCGCCGCCCTCCACCTCAACGCGCCATGCTTCGCCCGCACCGCGCGCCTTTGAGGTGATCGCCAGCCGCGCCACCGCGCCAATGCTCGGCAGCGCCTCGCCGCGAAAGCCCATGGTGTGGATGTTCAAGAGATCGACATCGCCGCCGGCGCCCGCAATCAGCTTCGAGGTCGCGTGCCGCTCCACCGCGAGCGTCAGCTCCTCGCGCGGGATGCCGCCGCCATCGTCCTCAACCGAAACGAGCCCTAAACCGCCACGTTCGATGCGCACTGCGATGCGCGTTGCGCCAGCGTCGAGTGCGTTCTCCACGAGTTCCTTCACCGCCGCAGCCGGACGCTCAATCACCTCGCCCGCGGCGATGCGGTTCACGGCTTCGGGGGGCAGACGGGCGATGGGCATGAGATTCGCCGCGAGTGTAGCATCCCTTCACCGTTCTTACCCTCTCCCCTTGGAGGGGAGAGGGTGTCGCGAAGCGACGGGTGAGGGGAACGCGCCCTATCTGGAGAGATCGCAAACCCCTCATCCGGCCCTTCGGGCCACCTTCTCCCCTCAAGGGGAGAAGGTTTACGGTGCCCCCATGGCCGACTCGAACAACACTCACTCCCCCACCTACCGCCTCGCGGCGCTCGACGCCGACTTCCTGATGTCGCGCGAAATGCGCGGCGTGCGCTTCATGCTCGAGTACGAAAAAGCCGACCGCGCGTTGCAGGCGGCGAACATCCGCTCGACCATCGTCGTGTTCGGCTCGGCGCGCATCCGCGAGGACGGGCCGGGGCGGCAGGCGTACTGGTACGGCGAAGCGCGCAAATTCGGGCACATCGCCTCGCTCAAGGGTGGTGCGGTCAACGCCGAGGGCGAGCCGCGTTACAATGTGATCGCCACCGGCGGCGGACCAGGCGCGATGGAGGCGGCCAACCGCGGCGCGCGCGAGGTCGACGCGCCCACGATAGGCTTCAACATCAAACTGCCGGAAGAACAAGAACCCAATCCGTACACGACGCCGTCGCTCACCTTTCAGTTCCACTATTTCGCCATGCGCAAGATGCACCTCGCGATGCGGGCCCAGGCTCTGGTGGTATTTCCCGGCGGCTTCGGCACGCTCGACGAATTGTTCGAAATACTCACGCTGCGCCAAACCAAGAAGGCGCGCACGATTCCTATCGTTCTGTTCGACGAAGCCTATTGGCGCTCGATCATCAAGTTTGAGGCGCTCGTTGAACATGGCATGGTAAACGCGCCTGACCTCGATCTGTTCCGCTTCGCAGAAAGCGCCGAGAACGTGTGGAGCGCGCTGGTAGCGCAGGGCTTAGCGATTCCGGACAACAGCGGGGAGGATCTCGCGCGGGATATGTGATGACAAGGGACAGGACCTCTGGATTCCGGGCTCGTCGCTGCGCGACGCCCCGGAATGACGGCGGCGACATCTCGTGTTAAGACGCCAACTGGCTCGCGTCGTTCAACGGATAGGATGCAGCGCTTCGAACGCTGAGATGCGGGTTCGATTC
>CADEDG010000005.1:43386-52313 GCA_902826035.1 uncultured Alphaproteobacteria bacterium | reverse complement strand
ACGCCATTATGGCGCAGGATCGCGTAGGCCATGGTGATGTGGAAATAGAAGTTCGGCAGCGCCCAGGTGTTGACGAAGTCGAGGCCGTTGAACTTCAGTTCCTGGTCCGGAATCTTGATGACGATCTCGCGCTTGTCGGCGCCATCGAGCTGCGCTTCGGAATAGCCCTCGACAATCGAGATGGTCTTGGCGATGCGCGCCTGAATTTCGGCGAAGGTGGTTTCCTTGTCCTCGATGGCTTCAGGCGTGTGGCCTGCGAGCCGGGCGATCGCGCCCTTGGCGGCGTCAGCGGCGATTTGCACCTGGCGGGTCAGCGGAAACATGTCGGGCGCGAGGCGGGCGTTGAGCAGAACACTCGGGTCGATGTTCTTGGCTTTGGCGTATGCTTCCGCCTTGGTGAGAATGGCGGAGAGGTTGCGCAGCATGCGCGTGAACGTGGGCGCGCTGAACGCGTGCATGGAGACTTTGCTCATGGGTCAGATCGATCCTGCAAGCCCGAGGCCGAGCCAATAGGCGCCGGCCGCGATGGCGGTGATGACGGACAGGGCAAGCCCGGTTTGGCTCGCCCGCGCCTTCGGCGGGAGGCGTTTCAGCACCCGCCGTCGGCTTGCGCTCCAATAGGCCGCCATGCCGAGAGAGGCTAGCCCTGTCAGCAATGCCGTCGCGCCAAAGAGCCCACACGCGAACACGGCCAGCGCGCAGCCAAGATCGCCAAGCGCGATCGTAAAATGGCTGCGGGCGGCGGCGGAGGTCATGGCAGAGCATGCTAACCCGGCGCCGCCCACGGCACCGCAAGGTTCGCCTCTTGGGCTACGGTGCCGCCCACGCGAGGAGGGCCGCAAGTCCAAGCCCGATCCAGGGAAAGGCAAAGCCGCTGAGCAGGCCGTAGGACAGCGCCGCTGTATCGCTCCTCGCCGAGGGCGCATGCGGTCCGAGCAGCATCTCCCACGCCAGCCAAGCGGCGGACGCGCCGATTACGAACAGGCCAAGGCTCAACCCGGTCTGATTGCGCACGTGCAGCGCCAACGCAAAACCAAACGCTATGCCGAAAGCTTGCGCCTTCGCGAACGCGGTGAAGATTTGGGGTTTCACGCGCACCCTTCGGGTCCGCAGACGCCGCTATTGGCGTCAGACGCAGCGCCAATTTCTGCGCCTGCGTCAGCCAGCGCGAGCATGATCGAAGCGCCCAACGCCATATCCTCGACGTGCCCGAACTGATGCATGCGCAACCGCCCGGCGCGATCGTACAGCAGCGTCGTCGGCGTACCGCGCATACCGTAGGCGCGCATGGTGACCGGGCCGCCGGCATCTTGCGCGTCGATGCCGACGGGAAAGCCAATCCGGTATTCGTGCAGAAACGCCTTCAACGCCGCCGCCGAGCCCTGCGCTTCGTGATGCTCAAACACGGTGTGGAGGCCGACGACGACCAGGTCCTCGTCGCGGAAGGTCGCGCGCGCCTTCAGAGCTTGCGGCAATCCCACGCTCACGCAGCCAGGACACAGCATCTGAAACGCCACCGCCAACACCGCGCGCCCGCGCAAGCTTTCGAGCGAGAGCGGCGCTGGCGTATTCAGCCAGTGTGCGATGGTCCAGAGCGGCGGCGCGTCACCCATCAAATCAGCTTCGCCATCGCCACCGCGGTATCCGCCATGCGATTGGAGAAGCCCCATTCGTTGTCGTACCAGCTGAGCACCGACACGAACTTGCCTTCCATCACTTTGGTTTGATCCATGTGGAAGATCGAGGAATGCGGATCGTGGTTGAAATCCATCGACACGTTTGGCGCGTTGGTGAAGGCGAGCACGCCTTTGAGCGGGCCTTCGGCGGCCGCTTTGATCACGGCGTTCACTTCGTCCTTCGTTGTCGCTCTCTTGGCGATGAATTTGAAATCCACGACCGATACATTCGGCGTCGGCACGCGAATGGAGATTCCGTCGAGTCTGCCCTTCAGTTCAGGAATGACAAGCCCGATGGCTTTCGCGGCGCCCGTGCTGGTGGGGATCATGTTCAACGCAGCCGCGCGGCCGCGATAGAGGTCCTTGTGCAGCGTGTCGAGCGTCGGCTGATCGCCGGTGTAGGAGTGGATGGTCGTCATCATGCCGTGATCGATGCCAATCGCATCGTGCAGTACTTTGGCGACGGGCGCGAGGCAATTGGTGGTGCACGATGCGTTGGAGATGACGACGTGGTCCTTTGTTAGCCCTTGGTGATTGACGCCGTACACGACTGTGTAGTCGGCGCCGTCCGCCGGCGCGGAAACAATGACGCGCTTGGCGCCGCCTTCGAGGTGCGCGGCGGCCTTGTCGCGGGCAGCGAAGATGCCGGTGCATTCGAGCGCGATGTCCACGCCCAGAGCTTTATGAGGAAGCTCGGCCGGGCTCTTGATCGCCGTGACTTTGATCTTGCCCTTGCCGATGTCGATCCAATCTTCGCCGGTTTTCACCTCGCCCGGGAAGCGGCCATGGACGCTGTCGAAACGCAACAAATGGGCGTTGGTTTCGACTGGGCCGAGATCGTTGATGGCGACCACTTCGATATCGCTGCGCCCGGCTTCGTGGATCGCGCGCAGCACGTTGCGTCCGATCCGCCCGAACCCATTGATCGCCACCTTCACGCTCATGTTCCGCTCCTCAACCTGTGCAGGAATTTCATTTCAGGGAGGTAGCGAGGGCGGGCCTGCGCGTCCAGGCGGGCGGACTTCAACGAATCGGTCAAACGTGTAATATTTCCCGGCAATGGCGAGTCCGACGATTCCCTCGGCCCAAGACGCTGCCCCCGACGCCGTGGCAGAGGCGCGCCAACTTTCGTTCGCCCTAGACGCCATTGAGGCCTGCCTTGAGCGCCTGGCCCTCGGCGCGCCACCCATCGCCATCGCCGAAGCGTTGGCCGCGCCCGTCCGCGCCTTCGACGCCATCGCCAAGGAGACCATGGCGCGATGATCGACATCACGCTCACCGTGCTGGGGCAGGCGATCGAGCTTCGTTGCGCCCCGGAGGAGGAGCGGCGTTTGCGGGATTTGGGGGCGGCGCTGGAGGCGCGTCTGGCCGCCTTTGGCGGCGATTCCGAGGGCGTGCGGCGGCTGGCGTTGACCGCGATTAGCCTCATGGACGAAGCGCAGGCGGCGCGCGCCGCGCTCGTCCGCGCCCAAGGCGAGGTCGAGCGGCTGACTGATATCGTGGTGGATGCCCGCTTGGCGGCGGGAAGCGAGCCCATCGACGCTGACCGTGGCCGGGTAGGCTCGCTGCGGGTGGCGCACGGTTCAGCTTGAGCAAAGGCGCGGCTGCGCCTAGATTCGTCCCGGGCGGTTGCTGCGGCGTTCGAGGGTTGCTTGCATCCCAGGGACCGTATCATCTCTCTCGGGAGCTGGCTCTGTTCCGGGCCGTGGTCTGGAGCACCTGGCGCCCACCTAACTTGTTAGGGTTCGAGAGGATGGGCTTATGCTCACGGCGCAGGTGGCGCCGCCCAACCTATTGTGTGCCCAAACATGCGCGATGAACGCTGACCTTGAATCCCGCAAAGCCGACGCACGCATCGAGATGCGCCGCGAACGCGCGGCGGTGATCGCTGGCGATGCGCCGCTCAAACTGATCGACAATTTCCCCCTTGAGCTAGCGCGGCTCTCGCCGGTGGCGGGATATTGGCCGACGGGCGGCGAGATCGACCCGCGTCCGCTTCTGGCCGCACTCGCCAAGGCGGGCGGTGTCGTGGCGCTGCCGCGCATGATGACGCGCGCGGGGCCGGCGCATTTCTACGCTTGGAGGGGTGAGGCGCTGAGCGCGGACGCGTTCGGCGTGCCGTCGCCGCCGCCGAGCGGGGCGGAGTTGCGCCCCATGCTCATCCTCGCACCGTTGCTTGCGTTCGACCGCGCGGGTCGGCGTCTGGGGCAAGGCGGGGGGCATTATGACCGCATCATCTCGCTCTACCGCGCTCATGGCGCGGTCACGGTTGGGCTGGCCTATGCCGAACAGGAGATGGCGTGCGTGCCGACCGGCGATCACGATGCGCTGCTGGATTGGGTGGTGACGCCGAAAGAGGCGGTGCGGTGTGGGCGAGGCGCCGGCTAAAGCAAGCGCTCCATGAACACATCCGCACGCTCGTAGGGCGAAAAGGGGCGTTCGCCTTCCGGCAGGTGGCGGAACCCGAATTTCTCATAGAGTTGAACCGCGGGCGTCAGCACAGAATTTGTCTCGATATAGAGCCTGCGGGCGCCAAGCGAGGGCGCTAAATCGACGAGGTAAGCCAACAGCGCCGAGCCGATGCCGGCGCCGCGATGGGTCGGGCGAACCCCCATTTTGGCGATCTCCCAGGTGGCCGGCTCGGGGCGCTTGAGGAGCGCGCAGGTCCCGACAACCGCCCCCTCGATCTCCGCCATCGCGATGGCGCCGTCGGCCAGGATGAGTTCGGGGTTGTCGAGCGCTTCGATATCCTTCGGCTCAACCCTGAAATAATACTCGATCCATTCGATATTGAGCGCCTTAAAGGCTTCCGAATCCCCCTCGCGGAAGGCCCGCACCAGAACTTGACCCATTTGCCCTGCGCTCCCTGGCCGTTTATGAACCGCGCCCATTAGGAGCGTACGTATTTTCAATGGCCGGTCATTCCAAATTTGCCAACATTCAGCACCGCAAGGGCGGGCAAGATAAGCGCCGCGCGCAGGCGTTCACCAAGATCGCGCGCGAAATCCAAGCGGCGGTAAAGCTCGGCGGACCGGACCCCAACGCCAACCCGCGGCTCTACCGCGCCATGGCGGCTGGGCGCGCCGTCAACATGCCGAAGGACAACATCCAGCGCGCCGTCGATCGCGGCGGCGGGGCCGGCGCCGAGCAGCTCGACGAAATCCGCTATGAGGGCTTCGGCCCAGGCGGGATCGGCGTCATCGTCGAATGCCTGACTGACAACAAGAACCGCACCGCAGGCGAAGTCCGCGCCGCCTTTGCCAAAAGCGGCGGCAATCTCGGGGAAACCAATTCCGTGTCGTTCGCCTGGAAGCGCGTAGGCGAAATTCGCTACAAACGCGAAGCCGCCAGCGAGGACGCGATGATGGAGGCCGCGATCGACGCCGGCTGCGATGATTGCGCAGCAGAAGAGGAGCACCACGTGCTCACTTGCGAGATGGCCGCGCTCGTCGCGGCGTCGCAAGCGCTCGGCAAGCGTTTTGGCGACCCGGTCTCGGCGAAATTCGTCTGGCGCACGGAAATCGCCATTCCAATCGAGGGCGACAACGCCGAGGCGCTGATGAAATTGCTCACCCAGTTGGAGGATTCCGACGACGTGCAGGATTTGTACTCGAACGAGGACATCAGCGACGAGGAGATGGAGCGGCTGAGCGGGTGAGCAATGGCGCCGAAGGGTTTGCGCAAAAAACTGCCGGCCGGCGGCCATGAATGCTTAAGCTACAAAAATTCAATAGCTTATCCGCTGATTTCAGGTCTATGTTTTTGGCGGCGGCCGGTTCTGGCGGCAGCGCTGCGCTTGCACAGAAAGCCGCCGCCGTTTTGAGGCTCCGCCGGGGTGGACTTTGGGGCGCCAGCGGTGGCTAACTCTGCGATAGCGGGTGGCCTTCGCAACGGTGCCTTGCTAGGCGGAACGGTGCAACGGGCGGGGGCGAGTCGGGGACTGTCGTGATCGAGTTTTCCATGAAGCGGCCCCAGCGGCGGTTTGAGCGGGAACAAATCGCTCAATTCTTCGCTAATAAGCGCGTCTTGGTCACTGGCGCTGCTGGCAGCATCGGCTCGGAGCTTGCGGTTGAACTGGCGGAGCTCGGCTGCTCGCAGCTGGCCCTGCTTGATCAATTCGACCACGGCCTCATCGACATTTTCGAGCGCGTTCGGCGTATTGCGCCTTCGATGTCGGTCACCGAAGTGCTGTGCGACGTACGCGACATGGGCCGTCTTTCGGTGTGGATGCGCCGCCTAGAGCCGGACGTGGTGCTCCATTCGGCAGCACTCAAGCACGTGCACCTGGGCGAACGCCACCCGATCGAGTGCCTCATCACCAATCTGGTCGGCGTGCGCAACGCCATGGCCGCGGCCGCAGGCGCAGGCGCCGGCCATTTTGTACTAGTGTCGTCGGACAAGGCGGCTTCGCCGGTCTGCGTCATGGGCGCGACCAAGCGGTTGGCCGAGCTTCACTTGGCCGGATTCCGCATGGAGCGCGCGGGCGCGATGCGTTTGAAGGCGGTACGCTTTGGCAATGTGCTCGGCACCCAGGGTTCGGTGTTGCCGCGATTTGCAGCACAGATCGCCGCGGGAGGGCCACTTGAAGTGACCCACCCCGGCATGGAGCGCTATTTCATGAGCGCGCGCGAGGCGGTGGGGCTCATTTTAAGTGTCGCCTCATCTGCCGAGGGCGAGCCTGGGGTGGGCGCCTATGTGATGGAAATGGGCGATCCGATTTCGATCGTCGAGATCGGGCGCGAGATGATCCGCCAGTCGGGCAAGGACATCGAGATTGTTTATACCGGTTTGCGCCCCGGCGAGCGGCTGAAGGAACACCTCTACGACGAGTTTGAAAAACTTACGCAAAGCTCGCTGCCCGGCGTTGTTCGTGTGACGCCCCATTCTGCGGATGCATACGTGACGTCCGCCGATGTCGCGCACCTCGAGACCATCGCACGCACCATGGAAAACGCCATCGTTCGCCAACGTGTGTTCGGATATTTGGATGAGCGGCTAGGGCGGAGCAGCCGCGCGACAGGCTAGTGCCCCTCGAATGCGCAGAGCGCGTCGGCGCGAATGCCTTTGTTCCGTACGCGCTCCATCCCCCCAAGCTCCGGCAAATCGATCAAAAATTGAGCGCCGATAACGCGTCCGCCCAGCTTCTCGATCAGCGCAAGCGCAGCCAGCGCCGTGCCGCCGGTAGCGATGAGGTCATCGATCAGAAGGACGCTCTCTCCCGATTTGAGCGCGTCTTCATGCATCTCAACCGTATCGACGCCGTACTCCAAAGCATAGTCGTGCTTGAGCGTGCGCCAGGGGAGTTTGCCTTGCTTGCGCACCGGCGCGAAGCCGGCGCCCAGACGGTGCGCGACTGCACCGCCCAGAATAAAGCCACGCGCTTCGATGCCCGCGACCTTGTCGATCCCGGCGTTGGTAAAGGGTGCAGCGAGTTGATCCACTGCATCGGCGAAAGCGCGCGCATCGCCCAGCAGCGTTGTGATGTCGCGAAAGAGGATGCCGGGCTTGGGATATTCCGGGATCGTGCGGATCGTGGATTTGAGGTCCATAACGCTCAGGCCTTCAACACACGGCCAGCCACCGCGTCGAGTTTGGCTGCGAGCGCGGGATCGCGCGCCTCAGGCGCGGTGATGATGGCGAAGTCGAGCATTGTTTCAATGCCGAGCGGAGAAGGCTTGCGCTCCGGGCCCAGCATGGGCGCGACGCGGCGAACCAGAGCGCCAGCCTTGGCCGCATTGTCGCGCAAGACCTGCAGCACATTGCTCACCTCAACCGCCGCCACGTCGCTGCGCCAACAATCGTAGTCCGTCACCATCGCCACGCTCGCGTAGGGCAATTCCGCTTCCCGCGCGAGCTTGGCTTCGGGCATGTTGGTCATGCCGATCACGTCGCACCCCCAGGTGCGATAGAGCTTCGATTCCGCGAGCGAGGAAAACTGCGGACCCTCCATCGCGAGATAGATCCCACCGCGATGGCAGGGGATGTCTTCCGCCTGCGCGGCGTGCTCAAGCGCATCCACAAGTTTGGGGCATACCGGCTGCGCCATGGAGACATGCGCCACGAAACCCGCGCCGAAGAAGCTCTTGGCGCGCGCGAAAGTGCGGTCGACGAATTGATCCACCAGCACGAAGCTTCCAGGCGAAAGCTCTTCCTTCAAAGAACCGCAGGCCGAGACGGAGATGACGTCCGTGACGCCCGCGCGCTTCAAGGCATCGATGTTGGCGCGGTAGTTGATGTCGGAGGGGCCAAGCCTGTGCCCGCGCCCGTGGCGGGAAAGAAATACAACATCGACGCCCGCGATCTGTCCCATGCGCAGCGCATCCGACGGCTCGCCCCAGGGCGAAGCGATGTGCTGCTCACGCGCGTCGTCGAGCGCCATGTCGTAGACGCCGCTGCCGCCGATGATGCCCAAGATTGTCCGCGCCATGGCGGCGAGTGTGTCACGGCGCGCGTTGGATGACCAGCGAGACCGAACCAACACGGAGGCCAAACCATCCCACAGTCGCGTCGTTCAGGATAGCGCCGCTCTGTGTTTCCGCCATCACGTCGCGAAAACGCACCTTGCGGCCGCGACCGTTCTCGGTGGGCAGCAACAAATCGTATTCAAGGCGAAACACGGGGCCATCCTGGAAGCCGATCGCCTGGCCGACGACATCTTCTCGCGTGCCGACGTAGCGACCCGGCGCGACCATCTCTAGCCGCCACGTCTTTCGATCGCGCTCGCCATCGTCGAATTCGAAATCCTCCACCAAAGTCAGCGTGCGCCCGTCCCAGGCGCCATTGAGCCTCGCGGTGAAAGCGCGGCGAACGCCGGTGATGGTGCGGAACTCGCCTCGCGCAATGCTGTCGCCGATGAGATCCTCCTCGATCACGAAGGGGGTCTTCGCTGCTTGCGCGGGAACAGGCGGGCGAGTGGCGCAGGCAGATGCCAACGCCGCTCCAAACAGCAATGTGGACGCCAGTAATTTTAGTTTCATGAGAGTGCTACGGCTCACGCCGCTGCTTGGATCAGTCAGCCCCAGCACGCACGAATCTGCGCACACTCTCCGCGATCTTCGCTTGTGCCGCTTCGTCGAGATAAGCGTGCATAGGAAGGCTGATGACGCGACCCGCGATAGCGTCGCTCACCTTCATGCCGCCGGCGCCGATTGGGAAACCGCGATAGGCGCTCTGCTGGTGCAGGGGTTTCGGATAATAACGCGCGGTGGGGATGCCATCGTTGCGCAGATGCGCCGCTAACGCATCGGGAGC
>CADEDG010000005.1:0-43376 GCA_902826035.1 uncultured Alphaproteobacteria bacterium | reverse complement strand
GATCTCGATCGTGTATTGCGCCCAGGTGGACACGCCGCCGGCGATCACGCTCGGCGTTTTCACCGCGTTCGGCAGCATCTGCCGGTAGCGATCGGCCACCAAGTTCCGCGCGCGGACTTCATCGGCGAAGATCGCCAGCTTCTCGAGCAGGATCGCGGCCTGCATCGTGTCGAGCCGCGAGTTCATGCCGATGCGGGCGCAATTGTATTTGTCGTCGCCGCTGGCGCCATGGAAGGCGATGGAGCGCATCAGCACATTGTCGGAATCGTCATTGGTAAGCGTCGCGCCGCCATCGCCGTAACAACCCAGCGGCTTGGCCGGAAAGAACGACGTTGTCTGCGCGTCGGCCCAATGCATCGGGTGCTTGCCGTTCAGTGTGGCGCCGAAACCTTGCGCACTGTCAGCGATAAGCTTCAGCCCTTCGCGTTTGCAGATGATTGCGAGTGCTTCGTAATCGGCGGGTTGGCCGAACAGATCGACCGCAATCACCGCCTTCGGCGTGAGCTTGCCGTCTTTCTTAACGCCAGCGATCGCTGTTTCGAGCGACTTCGGATCCAAATTGTAGGTGTCGGGCAGCACATCGACGAACACTGGCGTGGCGCGCACCCAGGGCACAATCTCCGCGGTGGCCGCGAACGTGAACGACGGGGCGAACACGGCGTCGCCTTCGCCCACGCCCCACGCCCAAAGCGGCAGCACCAGCGCGTCGGTGCCATTGGCGTTGCCGATGCAATGCTTGGCGTAGGCGAATGCCGCGAGCTGGCTTTCAAGCGCTTTAACTTCTGGACCGAAGATGTATTGGCCGTGGGCGAGCACGCGCGCGAGCGCTGCATTGATTTTGTCGGCAATGCGGGCGCGTTGCGAGGCAAGGTCGATGAATGGAATCATGGTGTTTCTCTAGCTCAGTGAGGGCAGTCCCGACGCCTTGTCGATCTCAAGCGCGAGCCGCAGTACTTCGAGCGCCTCCGCGCCGGTAACGGCCGGCCGCGGCGCGACCATCAGCACCGCGTCCACGAACGAGGCTACATTCGCGCCCAATGGGTCAACGCCCACCGGCGTCTTCGCGAACCCTGCGTTCAAGGGGAAATCGGTAGTGTTCTCGAAGCTACGGGCCAGGAAATCGACGTTGACCTCGCCGCTTGGGTACACGAGCCGCATGAAGCGCCGCCGCTCCGGCGCCACGCGGCTCGACACGAAAACCGCTTCCGCGCCGCCAAATGCCAAGCGCGCATCGATGGCGTCGGCGGTGGCGCCTTTTTCGGCGCGGCCTTGCGCCAGCACTTTTTCCGGCGCGCGCCCCATCAGCTTCAATGCCAGATCGAGATCGTGCACCATGAGATCGAGCGTGACTGAAACATCGGCGCTGCGCCCGGTCCAGGGGCCTTCGCGCACGCTTTCCACGCGTGTCGGCGCTTCCGGCGCATCGAACAATCCCATCGCTTCGAACACCAGGCGCTCCTGATGCCCGCAGGCGATCACCAGGCTTTTGTCCGCGGCGAGATCGACCAGCAATTTCGCCTCCATGGTCGAGGTCGCGATCGGCTTTTCGATATAGACGTGCTTGCCATATTCGAGCGCGGCGGCGGCCGCACTGGCGTGCGTCATCGCCGGGCTGGCGATGGTGACGATGTCGAGCAGGTCGAGCATATCGTCCATATTGGCGAAGGTGCGGATGCCTAGCGTTTCCGCCAGCGCCTCGGTGCGTTCGGAATCGAGGTCGTACACGCCGACGAGCTCGACGCGATCATCCTGCTCGTATTTCCGGGCATGATGGGCGCCGAAAACGCCCGCCCCGATCACCCCCGCTTTGAGTTTGCTCATTCCACCGTCACCGACTTCGCCAAATTCCGTGGCTGGTCCACGTCGGTGCCCTTATGCACTGCGGTAAGATAGGCGAGCAACTGGATTGGAATTGAGTAAACGAGCGGGGCGATGAAGGGGTCGCACGCGGGGGCGAGGATGATGTGGCTGGCAAGTTCGCCGGCTGCGGCAGCACCTGCAGGGTCGGTGATCAGGATGAGTTTTCCTCCCCGCGCTGCAACCTCTTGCATGTTGGAGAGGGCTTTTTCGAACAGCGCGTCGTGCGGGGCCACGACCACGACCGGGGTCCCCTCGTCGATCAGCGCGATCGGTCCGTGCTTGAGCTCTCCCGCCGCGTAGCCCTCGGCGTGAATGTAGGAAATTTCCTTAAGTTTCAGCGCGCCCTCTAGCGCGATCGGATAATGGATGCCGCGTCCCAGGTAGAGCACATCGCGGGCGTGGCTAAGTTCGTGTGCGATGGTCTCGATGTGTGCTTCAGCGTGCAGGGCCTCGGCGATCAGGCGCGGGGTCTCCATCAGCGCATGCACCAAGCGGCTTTCCTCCTGGCTCGAGAGTGCGCCGCGTGCGCGGCCCACCGCGATGGCGAGCGCGGCCAGCGCCGAAAGCTGCGCGGTGAACGCTTTGGTGGAGGCGACGCCGATTTCGGGGCCGGCCAGCGTCGGCAGGCGCGCGTCGGCTTCGCGCCAGATCGTCGATTCGGGGACGTTGACGATGGCGAGCGTCTTGACCCCATGTTCCTTGCAATAACGCAGCGCCGCCAAGGTATCGGCGGTCTCGCCCGATTGCGAAATGAACACGCCGAAGCTCTTTTTGCCAAAGGCGGGTCGGCGATAGCGGAACTCGGAGGCGATGTCGGTTTCCACCGGCAGCCCGGCGATCTGCTCCAACCAATATTCGGCCACCCGCCCCGCATAATGGGCGGTGCCGCAGCCGATGATGAAGGCGCTGTCGGCGGCGAGATCGATGCCGTCGAGATCGGGCATCTGCACGCATTCTTCGAATGCATTCACGTAGCGGGCGAGGGTGCGCCCCACGGTTTCCGACTGCTCGTAGATTTCCTTCTGCATGAAGTGGCGGTGGTTGCCCTTCTCCACCGCCGCTGCGGCGCCGGAGAACACATGCACTTCGCGGCTCGCGACCGCGCCGTTGGCGTCGATGATCTTGGCCTTGTCGCGCGAGAGGATCGCGATGTCGCCTTCCTCCATGAACATAACGCGGGTGGTGAACGGGGAGACCGCGATGGCGTCGGAGCCGAGATACATCTCGCCATCGCCGATGCCGACCGCGAGCGGGCTGCCCTTGCGAGCGCCGATCAGCACGTCTTCTTCCCCAGCAAACAGACACGCAATGCCGAACGCGCCCTCGAGACGTCGCACGGCGGCGATGGCGGCTTGTTCTGGGCTCTGCCCGCGATCGAGACCCTCGTGGATCAAATGCGCGATCACTTCGGAATCGGTCTCGGATGCGAATCTGTGGCCTGCGCGCATCAGTTCCTCGCGCAGCGGGCGGAAATTCTCGATAATGCCGTTGTGGACTATCGCGACCTTATCGGTCGCGTGCGGGTGGGCGTTGGCGGTGGTGGGCGCGCCGTGGGTGGCCCAGCGCGTGTGTCCAATGCCGGAAACCCCCGATAGCGGCGATGCCGCGAGTTCGGCCTCCAGGTTCGCGAGCTTCCCGGCGGCGCGTCGGCGCATGATTCTGCCGTTTTCAAGCGTCGCGACGCCGGCGGAATCGTAGCCTCGATATTCAAGCCGCTTGAGCGATTCCACCAGCCTTGGCGCGACAGCCTTGCTTCCCAGAATGCCGATAATGCCGCACATGCAATGGACCCGCGTTGGTTAAAGAGAATCGCCGGACGCGCGGAGCGCAATCCGGGACCTCCATTGGGGAGATCGCCGTTTCGTGCCGATCTCGCCGCACTCATGGCGCGCGCGGCATTGATTTGCACCTCAATTAGTCTTTCAACATGCGACGGACTTGTGGAGCGATTTATGACCAGGGCCTATTTCGGCACGGACGGCATCAGGGGCACCGCCAACATCTATCCCATGACCCCGGAAGTGGCGATGCGGGTGGGGCTGGCCGCGGGCAAGCGTTTCATGTCGGCCCACGACCGGCGCCATCTGGTGGTCATCGGCAAGGACACGCGGCTTTCGGGCTACATGCTGGAGCCGGCGCTGACCGCGGGATTCACTGCGGCGGGCATGGATGTGGTGCTGTTCGGGCCGCTGCCGACGCCGGCCGTGGCGATGCTGACGCGCAGCCTGCGCGCCGACCTAGGCGTCATGCTTTCGGCCTCGCACAACAAATTCGCCGATAACGGCATCAAGCTGTTCGGGCCTGACGGCTACAAGCTCTCCGACCAGGAAGAGATCGAGATCGAGCGCCTGATGGACAGCGCGCTCGACACCCACTTGGCGGCGCCGGAAAAGCTCGGCCGCGCCCGCCGCATCGACGACGCGCAAGCGCGCTATGTCGAGATCGTCAAAGCGACGTTCCCGAAAGGCCTGACGCTGAAGGGCTTGCGCATCGTGATCGATGCCGCGAACGGCGCGGGCTACAGAGTGGCGCCGGTGGCGCTTTATGAGCTTGGCGCAGAAGTGATCAAGCTTGGCATTGAACCCGACGGTTTCAACATCAACCAGGAAGTCGGCTCCACCGACACCCGCGCGCTGAAAGAAGCGGTGCTCAAATATCGCGCCGACATCGGCATTGCGCTCGATGGCGACGCTGACCGCGTGGCGATTGTGGATGAGAAGGGCCAATCGATCGATGGCGATCAGCTTATGGCGCTGATCGCAAAAAGTTGGAAGCAATCGGGCCTGCTGACCAAACCCGGGATCGTCGCCACAGTGATGAGCAATCTTGGGCTCGAGCGTTTCCTGAAGGAGTTGTCACTTAAGCTCGAACGCACCAAGGTCGGCGACCGCTACGTCACCGAAGCGATGCGCGCCAAAGGCTATAATGTCGGCGGAGAGCAATCGGGACACATCATTCTGAGCGATTTCTCCACCACCGGCGACGGCCTGCTGGCCGCGCTGCAGGTGCTGGCGGTCATCGTACAGCAGGGGAAGCCCGCGAGCGAGGTATGCCAGATGTTCGAGCCCGCGCCGCAAGTGCTCGAAAACGTGCGCTACGAACGCGGTAAGCAAGATCCGATGAACGCCGCCAGCGTCAAGGAGGCGATCAAGGCCGGCGAGCAGCGGCTCGAAGGCAAAGGTCGTTTGCTGGTGCGCAAAAGCGGCACCGAGCCTCTGGTGCGGATCATGGCCGAAGGCGACGATGAAGCCCTGGTGCGGGAAGTAGTTGGCGGCGTGAAGAGCGCGGTGGTTGCGGCGGCGAAGGCGGCGTAATCCGCCCGCGGCCCCCAACCGGCTAGAACCAGCCCTTCTTCTTCTTTGGCGGTTCCGGTTCGGGAGGCGGGGCTGCGGCCCGGGGAGGGGTGGCGTGCGAGGTTGGTCGAGTACCGCTTTGGGGCGCCGGCGCAGCGGCTCGCGCGGCCTGCTGCGGCGGCGGGGCGGCGCGTCCAGCTTGCGCTTGCGGCGGGGCGCCCGGCGCTCCCGAAAGGGGATTTGGCCCCAGCTTATCTACAAACCACGATGACATCTGATCGTCCCCTCTCCCCCTGGTCACGCTGGTGACGCGGTCCCCGGGGCAATATTGGTTTCCGGCTAAGCGTAGCACGGTAATTTCGGCTCCGCATCAGTAGACCTGCAAGGGTGACCACCGTTGGCGTCGTGTTGCTTGGACGCCGCACAGGGCCCAAAACGGACCCATGCATGTCCCCCTCCCCAGCGCCGGGTCTCCCTGGCCAGAGCTCGAATCCCGCATGCGCTCGATGGCGTCCGGCGACGTCAAATGGCGCGACGGCCGCACCGGCCTCTACGTTTTCAACGCCGGCGAGGACGTCGAGCGGGTGAAGAAGGCGGCCTATGCCTTGTTCTCCGAGGAGAACGGCCTGGGGCCGGCGGCCTTCCCCTCGTTGGCGCGCATGGAGCGGGAGGTGGTCGGCCACGCGCTGACCCTGCTGCATGCCCCGGAAGGGGCCGACGGGCTCATGACCTCCGGCGGCACCGATTCCATTGTCATGGCGGTGAAGGCGGCGCGCGACTTCGCGCGGGCGGGCGGTATGTCGGGGCAGGGCAATCTGGTGACGCCGCTCACCGCGCATCCCGCTTTTCACAAGGCGGCGATGATGATGGATCTCGAAATTCGCCGCGTACCGACAAAGAATTTGCTCGCCGACGCTGAGGCAATGGAAGCGGTGTGCGACGCCAACACGATCATGCTGGTCGGTTCGGCGCCATGCTTTCCGTTCGGCTTGATTGATCCATTCGAGGAATTGAGCGCGGTCGCCCTGCGGAAAAATCTGTGGCTGCACGTCGATGCCTGCGTCGGCGGCTTCCTGGCGCCGTTTGTGGAGATGAATGGCGCGGTGCTCCCGGCGTGGGATTTCCGCGTCGCCGGCGTGCGCTCGATTTCGTCGGACCTGCACAAATACGGCTATTGCTCGAAGGGCGCGTCGACCTTGTTGTTTCGCGACGCGGCAATGAAGCAGCACATGCTGTTCGACGCCGGGCCGTGGCCGATGGGCCGCATGTTGACGCCGACGCTCGCTGGCACCAGGCCCGGCGGTGCGATCGCGGCGGCGTGGGCGGTGCTCAATTATCTTGGAATCGAGGGCTATCGCGCCAAGCAAGCCCTTGTCGTGCAGGCGCGCGAGGCTATCGAGGCCGGTGTGCGAAAGCTCGGCTTTCGCGTGCTTGGCGTGCCCCAGCTTGGCATCGTCTCGTTCACCCATGACAGTTTCGATTGCATGGCCATCCTGCGCGGCTTGTACGCGCGCGGCTGGATCACCGCGGCGAACGTCGATCCGCCGAGCCTGCATCTGATGCTGTCGCCCAAACACGCGGAAGTCGCCGACGCCTACCTTGCCGATCTCGCCGCCTCGATGGAGGACGCAGGTGACGCAACGCCGATGCCAGCGCCGGGGTATGGGCGCTAATTGACCGTGTAGCGCACGCCGCCGCCGGGGCTCACATTCATGCGCTGGTATGCGTCGCCGAAGCCGATGACGCCCGCGCCAACATCCCAGCAACCCGCAGACACAGTGAACCTATAGCTGCGGCCCGGCGAAATTGCCGCCCCATCCGGCAGGCGGTTCAGGCCATAGGTCGAGGCGCTGCAGGCCGAGATCAACACTACATCCACATTGCGGCTCGACCCGTTTACGACCTCAATAATCCCAGTCGGCTCGCCTTCGCGGATCAGCGGTCCGCCCGTGATCATACTTGCGCACCCGCCCAGGAACGCGGCGCAAACAAACGCGATCGTCATTTTTCCGAACTTCATTCAGGCCCCCTTTGTCTAAGCAACCCGCTAGCAATCAAAGCCACGCAGCTCAAGGGGCGTTCCCCCGCTGCGCACGCAATCGCTTCAGCCATGCCGCCGTGCTCGCATCGATGTCCGCTGGCGCCGCGCCTCCCTCAAGCGTGGGCAGCAGCGCGTTCGCCATTTCCTTGCCGAGTTCGACACCAAATTGGTCAAACGGGTCGATTCCAGCCAGCACGGCCTGCGTGAAGGTGCGGTGCTCGTAGAACGCGAGCAATGCGCCGAGCGCTTCCGGAGAAAGCGCGTCGATCGCCATCAATGTCGAGGCGCGGTCGCCAGGAAATGCGCGATGCGGCTCGCTCGACGCTTTTCCCACCATGAGCGCGCGCGCTTGCGCCAGCGCGTTGGCGAACACTTTGGCGCGATGGCTGGGCGGGCCTTCGTGGGCGCCGGCATTGAGGATCAATTCCACTGGAATTTCCTCGACGCCCTGATGTAGCAATTGGAAGAAGGAATGCTGCGCGTTCGTCCCCGCCGCGCCCCAGGTCACGCCACACGCGGATCGCGAGAGCTTATCGCCGTCGCGCGAAACGCCCTTGCCGTTCGATTCCATCTCCAGCTGCTGCATGTACGCCGGCAGCAGGCGTAAGCGTTCGGAATAGGGGATGAGCGCATACGCGCCATGCCCCAGCGCTTCGCGGTTCCACATCTGGATGGCGGCGGAAAGCGCCGGCAGGTTGCGAGCGAATGGCGCGGTGCGGAAATGGGAGTCCATCTCCTCCGCGCCCGCGAGCAGGCGGTGAAAGATGCCGCTCGGCAGCGCGATGAGGCAGCAAAGACTAACGCTCGACCACAGCGAATATCTTCCGCCAACCCAATCCCAGAACGGAAATACATTGTCGCGCGGCACGCCCCAGGCGACGGCTTTGTCCGGCGCGGCGGTGGCGGCGGCGAGGTGTGCAGGACCCCAGGCGCGCACGAATGCGGCGTTGGCGAGCGTCTCCTGAGTGGTGAACGTCTTTGAAGCGACGATCAATAACGTGCGCGCGGGATCGAGACCCTCAATGGCGTCGCGCACGTCAGCGCCGTCGATATTGGCTGCAAAGCGCATCGTCATCCCGCGGACGCGGTGTGCGCCGAGTGCGTCGATGATGAGCCGTGGGCCCAGATCGGAGCCGCCAATGCCGAGATGAACGACTGAATCCACGTCGCGGCGAATTCGCTGCGCAAAGGCGGTCATCTTCGCTTGCGCCGCGCGAATCTCGGGCGGCGGGTCGCTGGCGCGCAAAGCCCAGTGCATGGCCGGACGACCTTCGGTGGTGTTGACGATGTCGCCCGCGAACATCCTCTCGCGCCAGCCTTCGAAATCCATCGCAGTCGCAAGCTGCGCCATGGCCGCCAGCGCTGGCGCATCGATGCGCTGTTTGGAAAAATCCGCGACCAGGTGTGGCGCGGTGAAAGTGAGCGCCTCGGCGCGGGCCGGGTCGGCGGCGAACAGGTCGAGCAATGTGGTGCGCTTGAGGCGTTCGGCCTCTGCGGCGATTGCGTTCCAGGCCTGGTTTTGGTTGGCGTTCATATGAGCGATGCTCTATCAGGCGGCGGCGATGGCGACAATTCTGATCACGGGCGGCACTGGCTATATCGGCGCGCATTGCTGTCTGGCGCTGGCGGCGGCCGGCCACCAGCCGGTGGTCTACGACAATCTCAGTAACGGCCATGCGCAATTCGTTAAGTGGGGCCCGCTGGTCGAGGGCGACATCCGCGACGCCGCGCGTATGAAAGCAGCGTTCGCCGAGCACCGGCCTGACCTCGTGCTGCATTGCGCGGGGCTGATCGAGGTGGGGGAATCGGTCAAGGACCCGGCGAGCTTCTGGGACAACAATCTTGTCGGCTCGCTGACGCTGCTGAACGCCATGCGCGAAGCGCATTGCCGCGCACTGGTGTTCTCGTCCACCTGTGCGACCTATGGCGCGCCGCTGCAGTTGCCGATGGACGAGACCCACCCGCAAAATCCGCTGAACCCCTATGGCTGGACCAAGCTCGCCATCGAGCGCGCAAACCAGGATTTCGCGCGCGCCTACGGCCTGAAGTTCGCGCACCTTCGTTATTTCAACGCAGCGGGCGCGGCGGCGAGGGAAGGCATTGGCGAGCGCCACTCGCCGGAGACGCATGCGATTCCGCTCGCCTTGTTCACGCTGCTGGGGCGGCGCGAGGGGTTCAAGATTTTCGGAGATGACTACGATACGCGCGATGGCACTTGCCTTCGCGATTACGTTCATGTGCTCGATTTAGCCGATGCGCACGTGCGCGCCGCGGAGCGATTGCTTGCGGGCGGCGAATCGTTCGCCGCCAATCTCGGCACCGGCGATGGCGTCACCGTGCGCGAATTGCTTGCAGCGATTGCGCGCGTCACCAGCAGAGAGGTGCCCGCGTCTTCCGCGCCACGCCGCGACGGCGACGCGCCAGCTTTGGTGGCCGACAACGCGCTGGCGCGGCGCGAGCTTGGCTGGTCGCCGACGCGGGGGTTAGATGCGATCATCGCGGATGCGTGGGAATGGCATGGGGAGGTGGAAGGGCGCGTGTTCGGTTGAGGTCGCGCGCACAGGCGCTACTTCGCCCCGGTCTCCACCAATCTCGCATTGCGCATGCCTTCGGCCGAACGCGCTGCGCCTTCGGCTTTTTTGGCGCGAATGGCGTTAACTTGCTCGAGCGCGGTGCGTGCGGTCGGCGGGAAGGCGGCGTCGCTGACGCCCAACGGCGTGGTGCGTTCGCCCCAGCGCACGAGGTGCGCGCAAACAGTGAGACCAGCGCCGAAGGCCGGCATAAGGATGAGGCTGCCCGGTTTCACGCGGCCGCTCTCAACCGCTTCGGCAAGCGCAACCGGCACGGTGGCTGCGCTCATATTGCCGTAGCGCTGCACGGTGAGCATTACTTTATCCATGGGCACGCCGGCGCGGCTCACAACGGCTTCGATGATACGCAAATTGGCTTGGTGGGGGACGACGAGATCGATGTCGTCGGGCGTCACGCTGCACTTCTTCATCACCGCGGCGCTGGCTTGCACCATGCCTTGCACGGCATGGCGGAAAATTTCCTGACCGTCGAAATCCCATGAGGTGGTCCCCGCGGTGACGTCGAGGTTGCAATAAGCCGTGCCCATGCCGCGCACGCGCAGCGTATGGCGCACGTCGGCGAGGCAGCCGAGCTGTTCGCCGATGACGCCTTCCTCGCGCTCGCTTGCTTGGACCACCACCGCGGCGCAGCCGTCGCCGAACAGCACCGCGACATTGCGGTTGTCCCAATCCATGAACGGCGAAATGATCTCGACGCCGATGACCAGCGCGTTCTTGACCACGCCGGTGCGGATCAGCGCCGTGGCGGTGGAGAGCGAATAGAGGAAGCTGGTGCAGGCGGTGTTGACGTCCATGGAGGCGGCGTGCTTGGCGCCGATGGCGGCTTGCACGCCGGAGCTGGCGTTAGGCACCTGCTCGTCATTGCTGCACGAGCCGTAGACGATGAGATCGATGTCCTTGCCCTCGAGGCCGGCGGCGGCGATCGCGCGCTTTGCGGCGATGACCGCCATCTCGATGCCGCTGATATGGCTGACGCGGCGCTCCTTCATGCCGGTGCGCGAGGTGATCCACTCGTCGTTGGTGTCGAGGAAAGTGGAGAGGTCCCCGTTGGAGAGCACGGAAGGGGGCATGGCCGCGCCCCAGCCGGTGATCGCTGCGTATGTCATGGCGGGGTTGTAGCGTATGGCGGACGCAAATGCACGTGCGGGCGCGAGCTTCCAGTCAATTGGAGCCCACAGAGCCGGCGCGATCGGGCCTCTCTCCGTTGACACCTATAACGTTATGCGGTATAAGTCTTCATGATCCAGAGTTTCGCGGACACCGAAACCGAGAAGATCTGGTCCGGCGTGATGAGCAGGAAATTGCCGCCCGATATCCAGGCGACGGCGTTGCGCAAATTGCGGTTACTCAACCAGGCGCAGGTGCTGCAGGACTTGCGCGCGCCGCCAGCTAACAGGCTGAAGGCGCTGGTGGGGGAGCGCAAAGGTCAGCACGCGATCCGGATCAATGACCAGTGGCGCATTTGTTTTGTGTGGGAGAAAGGAGGGCCGATCAATGTCGAAATCGTCGACTACCACTAAGGGCGCCTTGCTGCCGAACCCGACGCCGGGCGAGATTTTGCTCGAAGAATTTCTCAGGCCCTTGAATTTGAGCCAAAGCGAACTCGCGCGTGCGCTCAAGGTTCCCCCGCGCCGCATCAACGAGATCGTGCTCGGCAAGCGCGCCGTGACTGCGGACACCGATCTGCGTCTCGCGCGTTACTTCGGTATGTCCGAAGGATTTTTTCTGGGACTGCAGACGGATTTCGACTTGATGGCACGCAAGCGTGAGCTTGGCGCCGCGCTGAAGGCGATCGCGCCGCGGGTGGCGTAGACCCTAAGGCCGCCCCACGCTCACATACCTGAACCCCTTCGCCGCCATTTCCTGCGGTCGGTAGATATTGCGCAGATCGATCACTACAGGCGCCTTCAGCGCCTTCTTCATCCGATCCAGATCGAGCGCGCGGAACTGGTCCCATTCGGTGATGAACACGACAGCGTCCGCGTCCTGCACGCAATCGTAGGGGCCTGAGGCGAAGGCCACGTCCTTGAGCAAATGCTTGGCCTCCTCCATGCCCTCGGGATCGAACGCGCGCACGCGCGCGCCTTCGTCCTGCAGCGCCGGCACGATGTCGAGCGCGGGGGCGTCGCGCATATCGTCGGTGTTTGGTTTGAAGGTGAGGCCGAGCACAGCGATGGTCTTGCCGCTGACATTGCCGCCGAGTGCGTCGATGATCTTCTGCGCCATCTTCTGCTTTCGCGCTGTATTCACGCGCACGGTGGTTTCGATCAGCTCGATCGGCGCCTTGTGGTCGCGCGCTGTTTTCATCAACGCCAGCGTATCCTTTGGAAAGCACGAACCGCCATAGCCAGGCCCGGCGTTGAGGAATTTCTTGCCGATGCGGTTGTCGAGGCCGATGCCGCGCGCGACTTCTTGTACGTTGGCGCCGACCGCTTCGCAGAGATCAGCGATCTCGTTAATGAAGGTGATCTTCATCGCCAGAAACCCATTGGCGGCGTATTTGATCAATTCCGACGTACGCCGTTCAGTGAAAATGATCGGCGTTTCGTTCAGAAACAACGGCCTGTAGAGATCGCGCATGACTTCGCGCGCGCGTTCTTCCTCGGTGCCGACCACGACGCGATCTGGGCGCTTGAAATCGCTGATGGCCGCACCTTCGCGCAGGAATTCCGGATTGGACACGACGGCGAATTCCGCGTCCGGACGTTTTTTCTTGATGGTCGCCTCAACTTCATCGCCGGTGCCGACCGGAACGGTCGATTTGGTGACAACGACCGTGTAGCCGTTCATGAGCGAGGCTATTTCTTCGGCGGCGGTGTAGACATAAGTAAGGTCCGCGTGACCGTCGCCGCGACGCGACGGCGTGCCGACGGCGATGAACACCGCGTCCGCGTCGCGGATGGCCGCACTTGGGTCGGTGGTGAAGGAAAGCCGCCCTTGCTCGACATTGTCCTTCACCAGATCCTCGAGCCCCGGCTCGAAGATCGGGATTTCGCCCTTTTGCAAGCGCGCAATCTTGCCTTCGTCCTTGTCCACGCAGGTGACGGTGTGGCCGAAATCTGCAAAGCACGCGCCGGAGACAAGGCCCACATAGCCGGTGCCGATCATGGTTACGCGCATCGCCTAAATCTCCTGATTATACGCGCCGACCTCGGCAAATTTTGCCAGCCGCGGCTTCACTTCCTCGCGGAAGAGGGCGCGCATGTCGTCGTTGCTCTTCATGCTTTCCACCACCACAACCAACTCCGGCTTGTTCGACGAAGCGCGCACCAGCACCCAGGCGCCGTCCTCAAGCGTCACTCGCGCGCCATTCACGATGTTCACGTCGCGAATGGCCCGCCCCAGTATCTTGCCGCCTTCGGCTGCGAGGCGCTGATAATCGGCGACGACGCGCTCGACGATGCCGTACTTCTTCTCATCGTCGCAATGGGGGCTCATGGTCAGCGAGGTGAACGAGAGCGGCAGCGCTTTGCGCAGGTCAGAGAGTTTTTTGCCCGGATTGCGGTCGAGCATGGCGAGCACGGCCGAGGCCGCGACCATGCCGTCATCGTACCCGAGGCCCAGCGGCTCGCGAAAAAAGAAATGCCCGCTCTTCTCGAAGCCCGCCAGCGCGCCAAGTTCTGTGGTGCGGCGCTTGATATAGGAATGGCCGGTTTTCCAATAATCGACCTTGGCGCCATTGGTTTTCAGCACCGGGTCGATGGCGTAGAGCCCGGTGGACTTCACATCGACCACGAAAGTAGCGTTGACGTGGGTGGCGGAAAGATCGCGCGCCAGCATCAAGCCGACTTTGTCGGCGAAGATTTCCTCGCCCTCATCATCGACCACGCCGCAACGATCGCCATCGCCATCGAAACCAAGCGCGAGATCGGCGCGGTGCGCGCGCACCGCGGCGGCCATGTCGTGCAGCATTTCGCTGTCTTCGGGATTGGCGTTGTAATGGGGGAAATTCCAGTCGAGCGCGCAATGCAGCTCGACCACTTCGGCGCCCATCCGTCGCAGCGCCTCCGGCGCAAACGCGCCCGCCGTGCCATTGCCGCAAGCCGCCACGACTTTGAGCGGGCGCGAAAGCCGCACGCGCGCGACGACGTCGGTGATATGGCGTTCACGCATGCCTTCGACACGCGTATAGGCGCCGCCCGCGCGCGTTTTGAAACGACCGCCGAGCACGATCTCCTTCAACCGCCCCATCTCGTCAGGGCCGAAAGTGAGCGGCATGTCGGCGCCCATCTTCACGCCGGTCCAGCCGTTTTCGTTGTGGCTCGCCGTCACCATCGCCACGCACGGCGCGTCCAGAGCAAATTGTGCGAAATAGGCGGTGGGCGAGAGCGCCAGGCCGATATCGATCACTTCCATGCCCGCCTGCATCAGACCAAGCGTTAGCGCCTGTTTGATCGATTGCGAGTAGAAGCGAAAATCGTGGCCGACGATTATGCGCGGCGCGACGCCAAATTCGTGAACCAAAGTCCCAAGCCCAAGCCCGAGCGCTTGCACTCCGAGCAGGTTCAGCTCCGGCGCTTTCGCATTGCCCGGAATGCCGAACCACCACCGCGCGTCGTACTCGCGAAACCCGGTCGGCTTGACCAGGGGAAAATCTTCGAACTCCGCCGTGTTGGCGGGAAGGCTTGCGCGCGGCGCAGGCAGCATGAGGGTCAAGTCCAGAGCGAAGAGAAAGTCGGTGTTTGGGCGAAAGGAGACGAAAGTTCAATTGCCGGGGGGAGCTTCCGCCGGCGCTTCTGGCGGCGGCAGTGCGGCAACCGACACGCTGATGCGGGTGATCTCGAGGCCGTAGGCCTGGTCGGTCCCGTCGCTCAGCGCGCGCAGCCCGATCGCATCCACGGCGATTTGCGGGGGCAGTTCGAAGCGCAGCGTCCCGGGCTGGGGCGGGGTGGGCTGGCTTACCCATTCCGCCGGGCCGATGCCCTGGACGCTCACCGCCAATCCCGAGGCGGCGTTGATGGGCAGAGGCAAGTAATTCACCTCGACGGTCACTGGATTTCCTTCAAGCATCGCCGCGCGCTCTCTGGTCAGCAAAATGCGGGCGCCCAGTTCGGCTGGGGTGGGGGCAGGTTGGCCGGGCTTCTGGGCGATCATCAGAGAGAGTGCGCGGCCCCAATAATCGCGCTTCACACTCATATCCTGCTCGGCGCCAATGGAGGGGGCGTCGAACGCCGCACCCTCGAACACGATGGTCTGCCCTTGCATCACGCCGGCGGCGGGGGCGGGCGGCTTCGGCCAGGATTGCGGCCGGATGCTGATGGCGATCAAAGCGACCGCGAGCAGGACGGCGAGCGGGTAGAACAGAAGCGGGTGGAAGAGCCAATTGCGCATGGTGAGCGGTGTAGCCGGGGCCGGGCCGCGCGCAAAGCCGCCAGCTGGCGCCGGCCCGGGAAGGCGCCTTAGAATCAAGCCGATGTTGCGAACGATCATCACATACGGGCTTGCGCTGGCCGCCGCAGCGGCGGCGCTCCAATGGCTGGAATACCGGGTCTGGGCGCGCAGCCATCCCGGCGAACTCTATCTTGGCGTTCTCGCGTTCGCCTTCCTGGCTCTGGGGGTCTGGGTCGGCGGGCACCTGTTTCGATCCAACGCTAGGGGAGGCGGTTTCGAACCGAATTCAGCTGCGCAGGCGTCTTTGGGCATTACCGAGCGCGAGTTTGAGGTGCTGCGCCTCGTGGCGGCGGGGCGCTCGAACAAGGAAATCGCGCAAACGCTCGCGGTTTCGCCAAACACGATCAAGACCCACATGGCGCGCCTGTTCGAGAAGCTCGAAGCCTCGCGGCGCACCGAAGCAATCCTCAAAGCGCGGGAATTGGGGCTGATCCCGTAGGAAGTCGGGTGATTTCGCTCAAATCACCCTTTTGGGCGATTGTGCGAACGCCTCCGCCATGGTGGTTCAAGCCCCGGTTCAGGGAGATTCTATCCATGGCGAAAGTTCTGGGCGTTGGCGGCTTGTTCCTGAAGGCGGAGAACCAGGAGCGCCTTCGCAAATGGTACGCCGACGTGCTTGGCGTCGAGCCGACGGAATGGGGCGGCACTTGGTTTCCCGCGACCGCGTTCGCGGCGCAGCCAGGCGCGGGCACAGTGTTCAACGTCATGGGCGCTGACACGACTTACTTAGAACCCTCCACCCGAGACTTCATGTTCAACCTGGTGGTCGACGATCTCGACGGCATCCTGGCGCGCTGCAAGGAGCACGGCGTTGAGCCGGTGAAGTTGTTCCCAGAGGAGGTGAACGGCCGCTTCGCCCACATCATGGATCCCGACGGCCGCAAGATCGAGCTTTGGGAACCGAAGCCAATGCCGGCCTGACGCCAAACCGCCTCGTTTCGCTCCTTGAGGAAGCACACCATGCTACGCACCATCTCGATCTACGGCCTCATCGCCGGGCTGATTGTCGCCGTCCCGATGAACGTACTGCTGATGCTCTACCCGCATGGGGAAGGCGTCAGTGGATATCTTACCGGCTACACGCTCATGCTGGTCGGCCTGAGCTTCATCTTTGTCGCCGTGAAGAGGTACCGCGACCGCGCACTGGGTGGCGTGATCAAGTTCCTGCCGGCGTTCCTGATCGGGCTTGGCATCAGCGTCGTGGCGGGGGTCATCTACGTGATCGCCTGGGAAATCTCGCTGGCGATGACGCACTACACGTTCATGAACGACTACGTGGCCGCGGCGATCGAGGCGGAGCGCGCGAAGGGCCTGCCGAGTGAACAACTCAACGCCTTCATCGCGGAGATGGAGCAGATGAAGACGATGTACGCCAATCCGTTGTTCCGGCTGCCGATGACGTTCATTGAAATCTTCCCCGTCGGGCTCATCGTGTCGCTGATCGCAGCACTCCTCCTGCGCAACAGCCGCTTCCTTCCGGCGCGGGCTCCAACCCCTGCTTGACGCAACGACGTCGGCGTGGCGAAGCATAGAGCATGAACTCATCGGCCCCAGACACCCCGCCCGAAACACAAACACCGTCATCCCGGACGCGCGGCCTGCCCGCCGAAGCTCGAAGAGCGAAGGCGGGAGCGCGATCCGGGACCCAGGGGATCGTAGAGCTGAGTGTTTGCCCCTGGGTCCCGGGTCTTGCTCCGCAAGCCCGGGATGACGGAAACGGTGTGCAGCCATGAGTCACATCGCTTTGCTTCGCCACGGCCAGAGCCAGTGGAATCTGGAAAACCGCTTCACCGGCTGGGTGGATGTGGACTTGACGCCAAAGGGCGAGGAGGAGGCGCGCCGCGCTGGCGCGTTGCTGGCGGCGTCGGGCGTGGCGTTCGACAAGCTCTACACCTCGGTGCAGACGCGCGCGATCCGCACCGGAAATCTGGCGCTTGAGACGGCCAAATTGAACTGGCTACCCGTCGCGCGCTCGTGGCGGTTGAACGAGCGCCATTACGGCGCGCTCACCGGCCTCAACAAAGCCGAGACCGCCGCCAAGCACGGCGAAGAGCAAGTGAAAATCTGGCGGCGCTCCTACGACACGCCGCCGCCGCCGCTCGACGTCTCGAGCGAACACGATTTCTCTAAGGATCGCCGCTATGCCGGCGTCGCGGATTTGCCCCGCACGGAATCGTTGAAGCTCACCTTGGAACGCGTGCTGCCCTACTGGAACGAAGCCATCGCGCCAGATCTGCGCGCCGGGAAAAATCTCATAATCGCCGCCCACGGCAACTCGCTGCGCGCGATCGTGAAGCATTTGTTTGGCGTAGCGGATGGCGAGATCGTGCACGTGGAAATGCCGACGGGCAATCCGCTGCTGATTGAGCTGGATGCTGAACTGAAGCCCATTGCCGCGCGCTATCTGGATGAAGCGCGGGCGGAGAAACTGCCGGGATTGCCGGGATGACGTACTTCTTCTCCGGTGTTTTTGTGCTGGGGGACGGCGCTGAAGCGGCGAAGAAGATATGCATGGACTTCGGCGGTCGTACGGGAGAGATGCAAAGGCCCGTACGAGCTTGGGCCGTTGCGTTCGCTGCGGACTACAAACTCTTTGAGGCGCCTTCAGACTTCGATGAGGCGCTCGTAATGTTCAGCGCGTCTTTTCCCGATTGCACCTTCATCCGATTGACCACGAGCTGTTGGGGCGGAAGCATCGACTTCGAAGAAGGCATAGTCTTTAGAAGTGGCGGCATTCTAGCGAAGGAGTGCGCGGAAGACGAGATCGGGTACTCGGGAGATGATTCAGTCATCAAGCCATTGTTTGCACACGCTGGCATCAATCTGGAATCAGGCTTCCTTGAAGCGCTCACTCGGGATTGGTTTGAAGGTAAGGGCGATGCTGCTGCTGCTTATGACAGAACCAACATGCGTGTGGCGCTCGAGGTGGCACGCGTTCGAGTGGGCTTGACTGGTGAAAACCCTTCCGTTGGTTGCGTCTTGGTAGCCGCCGACGGATTTTCAGACATTTTGGCCTACTCCGCCACCGCCCAAGGCGGCCGCCCACACGCGGAAGAACAAGCGCTGGCGCTTGCCGGCGAACGCGCGCGCGGCGCGACCGCTTACGTCACGCTGGAGCCGTGCGCGAAGCGCAGCAGCGGCGCGCCCTCCTGCGCCGATCTGCTCATCCAAGCCGGCATCGCGCGCGTAGTGATCGCCGCAAGCGACCCGCACCCGTTTGCCTCCGGCGTAGGCACCGAACGCCTGCGCGCGGCAGGGGTCGGTGTTGAGGTGGGTTTGTTCGAGGACGAAGCGCGCGCGCAGAACGCGGATTTTTTTGCGACGTGGGGGGCGTGATTGCTGTGGTGTTTCTTCCCCTCTCCCCTTGAGGGGAGAGGGTGTCGCGAAGCGACGGGTGAGGGGAAGGCGGTCCCTCCTGAAGTCGCGCAGACCCCTCATCCGGCCCTACGGGCCACCTTCTCCCCTCAAGGGGAGAAGGCTTTCTTCGCGGAGCGTTGCGCGACGCCCCGGAATGATCGGGGTAGGGCATTTGAGACGTTCTGTTCTTCCTCTATGCTCGGGGCATGTCCATCATTACGCACATTCTTGTTTGTGAGCCTCTGGAGATTGGGGAGCCGCAAGGCTCGGGGTTTTGGGCGCCAAACCTTCCTCGGTTGGATTACAACGGCGTAGACAACTCGCTTCTCGCTACCCTTTGGCGAGCGCTGAATGAAAACGAATCCGCATCACGCCTCGAAGGCATGGAGATTGTTGTTTGGCCAAAGACTAAGCCACTCGTGTTTCGCCTGCCTGATGATCTCACGGATAGACTTGCCGCGCTCGGCGCTGACGAGATCGTTCCAACGGCTCGGCGATGGGCCGCAGATCGCGGTGCGCAAATGGAAGGGCTTACGGAAGACCTCGCGGAGAAGGGGCTGGGCGAGATGAGTCAATTTGCGAAGCGTGCGATTATGGAACGCCGGCCTCTCATCCTCGCGATGTACTTCTGATCTTGTGGCCGCTCCGACCAAAAAAAGCTCCCTCCAGCCCTCACCGCCCAAACCGCGCCGCCCGCGCCTGTAGTTCGGCGACTGAGTGCCCCGGCTCCCGCGCCCCCGCCACAACCTCCCGCCCAAAAATCAGCGGATCGCGTTCGCGCACGAGCCCCTCAAAATACGCGATCGTGCGCATCAGGCCGTCGCGCAATTGCACGTGGGGTTCCCAGCCCAGGTGCTCGCGCGCTTTAGCGATGTTGGGTTGGCGCTGCTTGGGATCGTCGCTGGGCAGCGGGCGAAACACGAGTTTGGATTTTGAGCCGGTTAGATCGATCACGTTCTCCGCTAGCTCGCGGATGGTGAATTCGTTCGGATTGCCGATATTAATAGGCCCGGTGAGTTCCTTCGGCGCATCCATGAAGGCCAGGAACGCGTCGATCAGATCGTCGACATAGCAGAACGAGCGCGTCTGCTGGCCGTCGCCGTAAAGCGTGATGTCCTCGCCCTTCAGCGCCTGCACGATGAAGTTCGACACCACGCGGCCGTCGTTGGGATGCATGCGCGGGCCGTAGGTGTTGAAGATGCGCGCGACCTTGATGTCGAGCCCATGCTGGCGGTGATAATCGAAGAACAAAGTCTCCGCGCAGCGTTTGCCTTCATCGTAGCACGAGCGCACGCCGATCGGATTGACGCGGCCCCAGTATTCTTCCGGTTGCGGATGCACGTCGGGATCGCCGTACACTTCAGAGGTGGAGGCCTGGAAAATCCGCGCACGCAGCCGCTTGGCGAGGCCGAGCATATTGATGGCGCCGTGCACGCTGGTCTTGGTGGTCTGCACCGGATCGTGCTGGTAGTGCACGGGCGAAGCAGGGCAGGCGAGATTGTAGATCTGGTCGACCTCGACATAGAGCGGAAACGTCACGTCGTGGCGCTGGAACTCAAAGTTCGGCTTGTCCAAGAGATGGGCGATATTGCGCTTCCTGCCCGTGAACAAATTGTCCGCGCAAATCACATCGTCGCCGCGCGCGACAAGGCGATCGCATAGGTGCGAGCCCAGGAACCCCGAGCCGCCAGTGACGAGAATGCGTCGTTCAAACATGGGCGTGACTGGACGCTGCGCCGGTTAAGGATTTGTTGACCTGCGCCTAGATGAAACCCGCGTCGCCGCCGCGCCTACCTCTAGTTCGCGGCCGCAGCAACCCTGAAGCCGACGCCGCTGTCGCGCGTGTTGCGTCCAATGCGGCCGCGACTGGCGATGCGCTGGCCAGTGGGATCGTCGCGCCAGGAGCCGCCTCGGATCACCCGCATCGCGCAATTGCCCTCTAGCATGGGCCCGCCGTCGCTTGGCGCGCCCGAATAGCCAGCGACGTAGCAATCCTCGACCCATTCGCCGACATTGCCGCTCACATCGAACAGGCCGAACGCGTTGGCGCCATGCGAACCGACTTCGCTGGTTCGGCCCGTGCTCACCTTGCTCGCATCGTATTGGGGGCCCCACCAATAAGCGCTCGTCGCGCCGCCTCTAGCGGCGTATTCCCACTCCGCCTCGGAGGGCAGGCGATAGGCACGCTCCGTGCGTTGGCTAAGCCATTGCACATAAGCCTGCGCATCGCTCCACGACACCATCAACGCCGGGTGTGCGCCGCGCCCCCAACCACGATCGGGCGGGGTGTAGCCGCTGCAGCTGCCGGCCGCGTAGCACGCGTCCCATTGCGCGAGCGTGACTTCGTGGGTGCTGATGGCGAAAGCTGGAACTTGCACTTCGCGCTGTTGGCCTTCCCAGGCGCGCCGGCCGGGTTCGCCCTCAGGCGAGCCCATGAGAAACGTGCCGCCAGGCAGGCGCATCATTTCTGGACACCCTTCGCAATCGCTGAACAATGTCGCCGTCGCAGCCGGCGGCGGCGTTTTCGCTGCGTCGCCTTGCGCGACCTCAGATCGCTCGCCCGCCTGATATTGTTGCCAGAAGTAGAAGCCCGCCGCGCCCGCGGCAACCAAAGCGATCAACCCGAAGAACAGGCCTCCGCCTCCGCCCTTCTTCTTTCCCGCTTTGCGCTCTTTCGGCGGTGACTTTTCCTTGGCTGCCTCTGCGGCCGCTGCAGTCTCGATGTTGCGCTTGCGCTCCACGTGCTCGCGCACGTCCGCCACGAACGCCAACCAGTTGCCGTCAGTTAGATCGCCTTGCCAATTGGTGAGATCGGCCGTTTGGATCAGTTCGAACATGATCGGGCGCTCGCACGGTTCGATCATCACCGGGATCAGCGCCGATTTGCGCTCTCCGAGCGTGGCTTCCGCGCGCACCCATTTCGACTGCACCGAACGCGAAGACCACAGCACCACGACCGCCCAGGCGTCGCGCAATTGTTTTTCGGTGACCTCATCGTAGGTCTGCCCAGCACGAAGGACGGTGTCCCACCAGACTTGGAATCCCGCACGCTCCAAGGCCTCGGCAATGACCTTCGCCTTGGGCTGATCTTCGCGATTGTAGGATAGAAAGACGTCTGCCACCGCCACCTCGTCACCGGTTTCTAACAGAGGTTTAACCGCGTTGGAATGGCTGCTGCCCAGCGCCGACCGATTCATGTGACGCGGCCGCGTTTCCCCATTTCCGTGAATCGCTTGCGCGGCCGTGCCCCTGGGTCCGCCCGGGTCCGTCCCTGCGCGTGCGCCCTTGCCGCTACGACATATCCTGCCCGGACAGAGGCCCTTGCCCTAGGGCAGCTGCACTTGCCCCGAAAGCGCACGGCTCGCCAGCAGGCTTAAGCCCCGCGCGAGTTGCGCCGGGGTTTGGCCGCCAGCGCCGCCGCGTTGCAACGCGTTGATCGCCTGCGCAAACATCGCGAGCAGGGCGGGAGAACACTGCTCGGGCTTGGCGGTTTCTTCGATGAAATCGGCAAGCGTTTTGGCGGAAGCGGCCAAGTGCGGCGCGTCGAACGTGCCAGCCACGGTGTAAAGTTCGGTGGCGATGCAATGGATGCGCATCAGGGCTGCACTGTTGCGCGCCTTTGCATAATCCGCGCACGCGACGCTCAGCGCTGACACGCCTGCAGCCATTTGCGAGCCTGCTTCGACGGCGAGTTCGGCAAGCGCCGCTTCTGCGCCGGCGGCGGCTTCCTCGAAGCTCATTCCGGCTGGCGTGTTGACGCATTGGGATAGGCGCGATGGCTTCACCATATCTCGATCACTCCGGTCTCGACCGCGGCGTGCACAGGTTGCGGCGTTTCGGAATCGCGCATGCCTGGTCGTTTCGAAGCCCAAAGAATGCGCTCCAAGAGCGCGGCGGGCGAGAACGGCTTGGCCAGCACGCAATCGACTTTCGCCTGCCGCGCGGCTTGCATGAGTTCAAGCGAGACCGACGCTGTGACAACAATGATCGGCGCGAACGCCGTGTCCCCGTAGCGCGGATCGCGCAGCGCCGCGAGCGCCTGCAAATTTTCCGAAACATTGGGGTAGGGGTCGCACACGACCAGATCGACCGGCGTCATCTTGAGGCGCGCAAGAGCCATGGGTGCGCTTGAATATTCGAAGATCTCGCGAAAACCGAACCCGAACACAACGCTGCGCGTGATCTGCAGCGAGAACCTGCTCGGATCCACGATGCCCACGCGGGCGGTGGAGAAGTTGAGGCGAACTGAGTCCGGGATCATCGGCGTTAGCGCTCGTTGCGGCGTGCGCGTGAGCTTGGCCTGGAGGGGCTGGAGATTTGGTTAAGGACGCTCGTCGCCGACGGGCGCCCTTAAGCGGGGCCGAGTGGCAGCCATTGGCGCGGCGCAAACACCCTTCTAGCCGAAACGCATGATTGGCTTTCCCAACACGTCGGCCCTCGGCGTTACGCCAAGGCCAGGCGCGGTCGCCGCCGCCATTCGTCCGTTCACCCGCTTGGGGGCGCCATCGGCGATGCTCACGGTGACGTATGAATTGAAGTCCGTCGCGGTGAACA
Organism: uncultured Alphaproteobacteria bacterium; assembly: GCA_902826035.1. Taxonomy (GTDB): domain Bacteria; phylum Pseudomonadota; class Alphaproteobacteria; order Caulobacterales; family Aquidulcibacteraceae; genus Vitreimonas. Next base: position 20,289 of record CADEDG010000005.1, on the reverse strand, counting down.
GGAATTCAGACGGTGTGCTGTGGGCGAGGTGAGCGATTGCGGCGGTGACGATGTCTCCGCCCCACGTATCTTCGATGGTGAGCGCAATGCCGAGTTCGACGCACATGTCTCTAATGCGGCGCGCGCGCGTCAGACCGCCCACTTTGCTGATCTTCAGGTTGATGATGTCGGCCGCCTTGTCGGCGTGCAAACGAGTGACCATGCCCACATCGTCAATCACTTCATCGAGGATGAATGGATGATCGGTGTGGCGTCTGACGGATAGGCATTCCTCATACGTCAGGCATGGCTGCTCGATGTAGACATCTACATCGCGCACCGCTCTCACCACCCGCATGGCGTCGTGCATCAGCCAACCAGTATTTGCGTCGGCGACTAGTCTTTCGCCGGTTGTCAGCTTTGCAGAGACAGCCCGAATGCGCTCCACATCCACATCGGGTTCGCCGCCGACCTTGAGCTGGAAGCGCTTATAGCCCTCGGCGCGATACTGCTCCACCCGAGAGGCCATGAGTTCCGGCGCTTCCTGCGAGATGGCACGATACAGCACGAAGTCGGCGCCATAACGCCCGCCAAGCAATGTGGACACGGGTACGCCTGCAACCTGCCCGAGGATGTCCCAGCATGCGACGTCAAGCGCTGATTTGGCGTACGGGTGCCCCTTCAGCGCAGCATCCATCGTTCGTGTAATGCAGTCGAGCTGAGTAGGGTCATGGCCAATCAGCGCAGGGCCTAGCTCGGCGATGCCGGCCCGCGCGCCCGCGGCGTAGGCTGCCAAATACGCGGGTCCCAACGGACACACTTCGCCATGACCCACGATGCCCGCATCGGTTTCGACGCGAACAATAGTCGAGTCGAACACTTTGACCGATTTGCCCCCGGACCATTTGTAGGATCCCTCATGAAGGGGGAGGTCTACCTGGTAGACTACAATGGAAGTGATCTTCATTCCGCTTGCCCCGCTTCCATCGCAATTCTGTCCCGCTCGGGAGGCGCCTCTACCCCACCCCAATTGGGTGTTGTTTCGCCAGCCGGTCGAAGGCCATCAAATCCTGCACCAAATCTTCTAGTTCTTCGAACGGCACCATGTTCGGTCCGTCGCTGGGCGCGTTATCTGGGTCGGGGTGGGCTTCTAGGAACACTGCTGCGACGCCGATCGCCACCGCCGCGCGCGCCAGCACCGGCACGAACTGGCGCTCGCCGCCGCTGGTATCGCCGCGGCCGCCCGGTTGTTGTACAGAATGCGTGGCGTCGAACACCACCGGTGCGCCGAAGCTTTTCAGGATCGGGATCGCGCGCATGTCGGAGATGAGCGTGTTGTAGCCGAAGCTCACGCCGCGTTCGCACGCCATCACATTGGGATTGCCGCTATCGGTGATCTTGGCGATCACGTTCTTCATGTCCCAGGGCGCCAGGAATTGCCCCTTCTTGACATTGATCGGCTTGCCGGTTTCCGCGGCAGCGACAAGCAGATCGGTCTGCCGGCACAAGAACGCCGGGATCTGCAGCACGTCAGCGACTTGCGCCACTTCGGCGCAATGCTCGGGCAGGTGCACATCGGTCAGCACCGGCACGCCGAGCTTCATGCGGATTTCCTCGAAGATCGGCCCCGCCACCGAGAGCCCCGCGCCGCGCTTGGTCTTGAGGCTGGAGCGGTTGGCCTTGTCGAAACTGGTCTTGTAGATGAAGCCCGCGCCGACGCGCTTGAACACATCGCGCAAAAACTCCGCCGTCTCCAACGCATGCCCGCGGCTCTCAAGCTGGCACGGCCCGCAGATGAAGCTGAGCGGCAGCGCGTTGCCGATATCGAGCGGGGAGGATTCGACGCGGGGGATATGGATCGTGGGGGAGGGGTTCATGGGGGTGGACATAGGCGCGGAAGCGGGGGGGCTCAAGCCGCCTCAGGTCTCCGCCAACCGCGTAGCCCTCCCAGAGTTCAGGAAATCGGCAGCTGCGCTACTTCCCCTCCGCCCGCGCCGCTTCATCGATGCGCTGGTACAGCGCCATGGCGTTGCGCACGAACGCTTCCTTGGTGTAGCCGGCTTCATACGCGGCCCGGCCGCCGGCCACGAGTTTTGCCGCCAGCTCCTGGTCTCCGATCACTCGTGCTAGCGCCTCGCGCAGCGCCGCGACATTGTCCTTAGGAACCATCAGCGCATCGACCTCCGGCGTCACGGTCGCCGCCGGCCCTGCCGCATCCGCAACGACGATCGGTTTTCCAGCCGCCCAGGCTTCGATGGTCACATTCCCGAACGGCTCATAGCGCGAGGGGAACGCCACCACATCGCACGCCGCCAACAGCGCCGCACGGTCTGTGCGCCAGCCGAGAAAGCGCACGCGCGGCGCGACGCCGAGCTTCGCCGCCAGCGCTTTCAGCTCCGCCTCCAGCGGCCCATCGCCGGCGACCCAGAGATAAGCGCCCGGCAGCCCGGCCAGCGCCTCAAGCAGCGTGTCGAGCCCCTTCTTCCAATGCAGCCGCGCCAGCGCGAGGAGGAGGGGCGCGTCCGCCGGCGTGTCGAACTCGGCGCGATCCACAGGCGCGCCCGGTTCGAGGCTGGCGTGATTGTGCAGCGTCACCGCGCGGTCGGTCGGCGCGCCCTGGGCCACGATGTGGGCCACGATGTCGGCGGTGACGGCGGCCTGCCAGCCGCAATTTTTGAACCGCTCCAGTTTGTAATAGCCGCCGTACCAGCCGAGATTGCGCGCGTAATTGTTCTTCCGCGCGAACGTGCCGGCGCGGCCCATCCAATGATGGATCACGTCTGGCTTGAAGGAAGCGATGGCGGCTTGGATCGCGTTGTCCGTCGGCAACCGCCACAGCCGTGAGAAATCCGCCAGTGTCACCGGCACGCCCGTCGCTTCGAACCTAGCCACCCGCTCGGAAGGGCGCGTCACCACGCGCTGTTCTAACCCCGCTTCGGCCAACGCCAGCACGTTCTCGAGCATATGGTGCTCAGCCCCGCCTTCGGCGGCCCCGGCGATAATATGCAGTACGCGCATGGGGGCTGCTTAGGGCGGTTGCGGCCTCTGCTCAACCGCACTCCCCATGACAACGGGGCTGGCTCGTGCGAACACAGCGCCATGAGCGATTTCATCGACCCCGCTGCGGCCGTCGCCGCCGGTCAGGACACCATCCGCGCCGAGGCGCGCGCGCTGGAGCAATTGGCGGGTGCCCTTGGCAACGGGCTGAATGAGCCGTTCGTGCATGCCGCGCGCTTGCTGGCCAGCGCCAAGGGCCGGGTGATCGTCTCGGGTATGGGCAAATCGGGCCACATCGCCCGCAAGATCGCCGCCACGTTCGCTTCCACCGGCACGCCGGCGCAATTCGTGCACCCGGCCGAAGCCAGCCACGGCGATCTCGGCATGATCGTGGAAGCCGATTGCGTGCTGGCGATCTCGCGCTCGGGCGAGACGGCCGAATTGTCGGACCTGTTGTACCATTGCCATCGTTTGGGCGTGCCCATCATCGGCATGACCTTCAAACCGCAATCGACCTTGGCGAAGGCCTCGACCGCGGCATTGGTCATGCCCGATTGCGGCGAGGCCAGCGAGGAAGCCCCGGCGCCGACGATTTCCACCACCATGTGCCTGGCGCTCGGCGACGCGCTGGCGGTGGCGCTGTTGAAGGCGCGCGGCTTCACGGCCGACCATTTCGGCGCCATCCATCCCGGCGGCAAGCTCGGCGCGGCGCTGAAGCGGGTGAAGGACATCATGCGCGTGGGGCGGAGCGATCCGCTGATTGCGCCATCGACGCCGGTGCCGCAGGCTTTGGAAGCGATGAACGCGGGCGGCATTGGCGCGGTCGGCGTGATCGAAGAGGGCAAACTGATCGGCATTATAACCGACGGCGATCTACGCCGGCGCCTGACGCCGGAAATGTTTCAGAAGGACGCACGCGCACTGATGACAGCGGCGCCCAAAACCATCGCCCCCGACGCCCCGATCGCCGACGCAATCGCCATCATGAACGAGAAACGCATCACCCTGCTGTTCGCGGTCGAGGAGGGCAGGCCGGTGGGCGTGGTGCACATGCATGATTTGCTGGCGGCGGGGGTAAGGTGATGATGAACAAATGGTTCGCAATATTGCTCCGTCATTCCGGGGCGCCGCACGGCGGCGAGCCTGCAATCCAGGGTCAAGCGCGCCGTGCTTCCATCCCCTGTATCCCGGATCGCGCTCCGCGTGTCCGGAATGACGGAAATGTTGTTGCTGCGATGTTTATCGCGGCAGCGTTGGCAAGTACTGGCGCCGCAAACGCGCAATCCGCGCCACCTCCCTTCCCCCCCGCCATCGAAGCCTCCATCCAAACTACGCTCCCTAACATGATCGCCTGGCGGCGTGATTTTCATGAGCATCCGGAACTCAGCTACGAAGAAGTCCGCACCGCGCGGGTCGTCGCGCAACACTTGCGTGCGCTGCGTCTCGACGAAGTGCGCACCGGGGTGGCGCTGACCGGCGTGGTCGGCGTGTTGCGCGGGGGGCGGCCGGGGCCGGTGATCGCGCTGCGCGCCGATATGGATGCGCTGCCGGTGACCGAGGAGGTAGATCTGCCGTTCGCGTCGCGCGCACGCGGAACTTACAACAATCAGCAAGTCGGCATCATGCACGCGTGCGGGCATGACACCCACGTCGCCGTGTTGATGGCGGCCGCGAGCGTGCTGGCGGAGCGGCGCGCCGAACTCGCCGGCACGGTGATTTTCGTGTTCCAGCCCTCGGAGGAAGGCGCGCCTCCAGGCGGCCTCGGCGGGGCGCGCCGCATGCTGGCGGAAAGCGTGTTTGGCGATCTGCGGCCTGAAGCGATTTTTGGCCTGCATGCCTGGCCGCAACCCACCGGCACGGTGAAGATCCTGTCCGGCCCGTTCATGGCTGGCTCCGATCGCTTGCGCATCAGTGTGACGGGTCGACAAACTCATGGCGCCCAGCCGCACCGCGGCATCGATCCGATCGTGGCGGCGTCGCAGATTGTGAACGCGCTGCAGACGATCCCGTCGCGCCAGATGGATGCCGTGGGCTCGCCCGTCATCGTCACCATCGGCGCGATCCATGGCGGCGTGCGCTACAACATCATCCCCGATCGCGTAGAAATGGAAGGCACGATCCGCTATCTCAACCCCGATACGCGCGATGAGCTCTACATGCGCATCCGCCGCACCGTCGCGGACGTCGCGGCCAGCTCTGGCGCGACCGCGGAGGTTTCGATTGAGTCCAACGCCATCCCCGTGGTCAATCCGCCAGAAGTGACAGCGCGGGCGCGCTCGGCGCTGGTGCGAGCGCTAGGGGAAGGCGCCGTGCAGGGCGGTGCGCCGGGCATGGTGGCGGAGGATTTCGCTTACTTTCAGCAAGCGGTTCCAGGGGTGTTTTTCTATTATGGCGTCAACCCGCCTGCGCTCGCCGCCGCGGACGCCGCCCCCAACCACAGCCCGCGCTTCTTCGTGCACGAACCGGCGATGGAAACGGCGCTGCGCGCAATGTTGGCGGTGGCGCTGGATTGGGTTGGCTCGGATCGGCCTTGACTTGCCCCCCGCCACGGCGCCCTATGGCGCAGGACTAAAGGTCGTGACGGCCCGACCTGCGCTTTGCTGCGCCGGCTTTCGTTCTTCCAGCCCCAAGTCCACCGCGGGGTCGCTTGTGGCCCCCCGGCGCGCAGTTCGAGAAAGTGAAATCATGGCTACAGGCGTCGTTAAATGGTTCAACATGGCGAAGGGTTTCGGCTTCATCGCCCCCGACGAAGGCGGTCAGGATGTGTTCGTGCACGTGAGCGCGGTGGAGCGTTCGGGGCTCACCGGCCTGCGCGAAGGTCAGGCGATCAGCTTCGACGTTGAAAACGATCCGCGCAAAAACAAACCTTCCGCGGTCAACATCAAGCCGATCTGACGCATCGTCGGCGCTTGAACTTTCGGTCGCCGTGCGGTTAGCCCGCGCGGCGATCTTGCTTTGAGGTATTCATGAACGCCCCGTTTCGACTCTATGGCGCAGAGCTGTCTCCCTATTCGGTGAAGGTGCGCTCTTATCTTCGCTTCAAGAACATTCCGTTCGAGTGGCTGCAGCGCAATCAGGCGCGGCAAGAAGAATTCGCGCGGTTCGCCAAATTGCCTCTGATTCCAGTTTTGGTCGACGCCGACGACGAAGCGATGCAGGATTCGACGCCGATCATCGAGGCGCTGGAAGCGCGGTTTCCCGAGCCCTCCATCATACCTGACGATCCGGCCCTGGCGTTCGTGTCGGCGCTGATCGAGGACTTTGCCGACGAATGGCTCAACAAGGCGATGTTCCACTATCGCTGGACCTATCCCGCCGATCAGGAGAGCGCCGCGCGCCGCATCCTCGACATGATGTTCGATGGCGCCGAAGCGCCGGAGGGGCTGGAGGAAAGCATCCGCGTGCGCATGGTTGGGCGCTTGCACCATGTCGGCTCCACGCGTGAAACCGCGCCGGCGATCGAGGGCTCGTTTCAGCGCGTGCTCGGCATCATCGACCAAATTCTGGCGGACCGCGCCTACCTGTTGGGCGGCAGACCCTGCCTGGCCGATTTCGGCCTGGCGGGCCAGTTTGAACAATTGCTTTCCGATCCGACGCCGGGCGCGCTGATCCGGGCGCAAGCGCCGAACCTGGTGCGCTGGGTTGAGCGCATGCGGGCGCCCTCCATTGACGGTGCGTTCGCGAGCTTTGCGGCGGCGGGCGCCGGATTGGCCGAATTTTTACGCACCGAAATCGCTGGCGCGTATCTGGCCTGGATGGCTGCGAACGCCGACGCTCTTGCGAGCGATGCGCCCAATGTCGCGATCGATATCACCGGGGCCCGCTTCTCGCAAAAGCCACAGCGTTACGCCGCCAAAGCGCTGGCCGAACTGCGCCGCAAGCGCGCGCTGGTCGCGGACGAAGCGTTGGCGGCGCTTCTGGGTGAAACCGGATGCGATGCAGTGTTGTTAGGCGTCGTGTCGGAGGACGCCGGACCGGACGAGGCCGAAGATCACGAAACCGGCGGCGAGGACGACGAAGCAAGCGACGATTGAAGGTTGCCGACGGCTTCAGACGAGGCGCCGCAAGCCTGGACCGCCGGCGCTCTCTCCAATTCGCATCCCATTTGTGTAAGATGCTGTACAAGACGGGTTGAGTCAGCATCTGGCGCGTGGGGTTCGTGACTTCGACCAAAAAAAACGGCGCCAACAGGCGCCGCTTTAGTTTGCTTCTTGGGGGAGGAGGGGCTCGCCGCGCGGCGCGGGGGGAGGGGATGTCCGCGCGGCGAGCGGGAAGCGGGTATTATGCCGCTTCTGTCTCGTCGTTGGCCGCTTGCGCTTCGACCACTCTGGCTTTCGCCTTCGGTGCGCCGGCGGTTACATTCGCAATATCGATCTTACGCGGCTTCAGGATGTCCGGCAGCTCGCGCACCAGGTCGATGGTCAGCAATCCGTTCTCCAGCTTGGCGCCGGCGACGCGAACATGGTCGGCGAGGCCGAAGCGGCGCTCGAACGAACGTTCGGCGATGCCGCGATGGAGGAAATTGCGTGGCGTTTCCGGCTGCTTGCGCGCACCCGAAACGGTGAGCGAATTCTGCTTGAATTCGATGGTGAGGTCGTCCTGCCCGAAGCCGGCGACTGCAAGTTCGATGCGGAACGCATCCTCGCTGCTTTGCTCGACGTTAAACGGAGGATAACCTGGCGCAGCGTCAAGGCGCGCGGCCTGGTCCATCAAATTGGCGATCCGGTCGAAGCCGACCAGGGTGCGGTAGAGGGGGTTGAGTTCGTTGGCGTTCATGATTGTCCTTCCTTTCAAGCGACATCAAGCGCTCTCGAGAGAGCGGGAAATGGCCAGGTTGTTTCGCCCCGAAGCGGCGACGTTTCCTTGCCGGTGCTGCCCCGATTGGGCGCCGCACGATTTTGAGATGGGTTTGGCGGCGCTGGGTTCAAGGGCCCCGCTTTGACAAAACGCCGCGCCCGCCATAGCGCACGCCCATGCTTACACGACGATACGCTGTTCTTGGACTTTCCCTGAGCCTTTCCGCATGCGGCAAGGGCGAGCCGGATGCGCCAAAGCCGCCCGAGCGCGGCTCGCTTGGCTGGGCGATTGCAGGCGATTGGCGACTCGACCGCCGCCGCGACCGTTACCGCCATCCGCTGCAGACTTTGCTGTTCTGGGGATTGAACGGCGACATGACGGTGCTGGAAGTGTTGCCAGGCATTGGCTGGTACACTTCGATCCTCGCTCCGTTCCTTGCCGCCAATGGCGGCAAGCTGATAGCCGCGAGTTTCGATCCACAGGCGCCATCGCAGGCGCAGCGCGAGGTGCTTGCCGCTTGGGAGGCGCGGTTTCGTCGCGATGTTGCCCGCTATGGAGAGATCGAGCGCACGATCGTGGCGCGCGGCCGGGCGCTGGCGCCGGCGGGGAGCGTCGATCTCGCGATTGTCGCCAACACTGTCAACACCATGATGGTCGAGGGCGTAGCGGAGCGCGTGTTCGCCGATATTTACGCAGCGCTGAAACCTGGCGGCGCGCTCGGCGTCGAACAACACCGCGCAGCGTCCTCGCGACTGCAATCGCCTAACGCGGACACCGGCTACGTGACCGAAGCCTATGTGCGCCTATTGGCGCAGGAGGTCGGTTTCGAGTTCGTGGCCGCGAGCGATGTCAACGCTAATCCGCGTGACACCCGTAGTCACCCGTTCGGGGTGTGGACTCTGCCGCCGACCTTGCGCACCTCCCCTTTGGGACAGCCCCCTGACCCGGACTTCGACACGTCCCCGTTCGAGGTCATCGGCGAAAGCGACAGAATGACGCTCAAATTTCGTAAGCCTCTCCCCTGATCGTCCGCCCTGACGGTCCGTCACCCTTGCAGGGATCGCACTCCTGGTGTGTAAGGGGCCGATCAGGAGGAGAGCCCCAATGACTTTCGACGAAATCCTCGGCCGTTTTTCCAGCTCCGGCGTCACGGTCCCCGGCAAGAAGGTGAAGTTCGATTTCGGCGACGCTGGGAAGATTTTCCTGGATGGCGGCGCGGGCAAGGTGTCCGCTGAGGATGCGGCCGCTGACACCACCATCAAGGTGAAGCTGGAAGACTTTGTCGATATGGCGAGCGGAAAGCTCGATCCGACTTCGGCGTTCATGCAAGGCAAGCTCAAGGTCGAAGGCGACATGGGCGTGGCGATGCAGCTGCAAGGCGTCATGGCCAAGCTGCGCGGCTGAGGGCGAACGCGATGGCCTTCGTCCGCGTACCCGGCAACGACATCCCGGACGGCGCGGAAGAGCATTGGCTCGAGGGCCGCGGCGGCGTGAAGGTGCGCGCGCTCACGGCACCGGCGACGCGGACGCCGGCGCGCGGTTCAGTGATTGTGGCGCCGGGCCGCACGGAATTTATCGAGAAATATTTCGAAGTAATCCGCGACCTGCAGGCGCGCGGGTTCGCTGTGTTCTGCATCGATTGGCGCGGGCAGGGCATGTCGGGACGCGAAGTTGGCGACGGCGTCAAGGGTCACTTCGCCAGTTTCGACGATCCGGTAAACGACCTCGCCACGGCGCTGAAACTCTGCGCCGGGAAGCTGCCACGTCCTTACATCGGGCTTGCCCACTCGATGGGCGGCGCAATTCTGCTGCGCGCTATGCAGACCCGCCGTGTCGAACTCGACGCCGCGGCGTTCTCCGCGCCGATGTGGGGCATCGCCAAGCTTGGAAAGATGGCCAAGAGTTATTCGCGCTTCATGGTGTCGGTTGGCGGCGGCGGTATGTTTGCGCCGGGCGTCACGCGCAAATGGACGCGCGAGCCGTTCCGCAAAAATCCCGTCACACACGACGAGGCACGTCACGGGCGTTGTCAGGATTTGATCGCGGAGGAGCCAAGGCTTGCGCTCGCAGGCCCAACGATCGGTTGGGTGGCGGCCGCCGCTGACGCCATCGATGCGATCTCTCAACCGTCGGCCTCAGCGCATCTGCGCATCCCGATCCTGGTCGCCACCGCGGGTAAGGAGCAATTAGTGGACAATGCCAGCCATGCGGCGGTGATCGCGCAATTTCCCGAGGCGACCCACATCAGCATTCCCGGCGCCCGCCACGAAATCCTGATGGAAAAAGACGAGATGCGAGCCCAATTCTGGGACGCGTTCGATCAAATGGCCGCGCGCGTGGCGCCGGCGACATAAGCTCTAGGAGCCCGACATGGCTGGAGAATTGGTGCTCGTCACTGGCGGTTCGGGTTTCATCGGCGCGCACTGCATTTTGCAGCTGCTGGCGGCGGGTTATCGCGTTCGCACCACAGTGCGCTCGCTCTCGCGCGAAGCGGAAGTGCGCGCCATGCTCAAAGTGGGCGGCGCTGAGCCGGGCGAAGCGCTCAGTTTCGCCGCCGCCGATTTGATGAGCGATGCCGGTTGGGCGGACGCCGTCGCGGGCTGCACGTACGTGCTGCACGTAGCCTCGCCCTTTCCGCCCGCCGCGCCCAAGCACGAAGACGAATTGATTATCCCCGCGCGCGAAGGCGCGCTGCGCGTGCTGAAGGCCGCTCGCGATGCCGGCGTGAAGCGCTTGGTATTGACCTCGTCCTTCGCCGCGATCGGTTACGGTCAAAAGCCGCAGGCCGAACCCTTCACCGAGGCGAACTGGACAAACCCGGACGGCGAGGACGTTCGCGCCTACACCAAGTCGAAGACGCTTGCCGAGCGCGCGGCTTGGGATTTCATCACCCGCGAAGGTGGGGCGTTGGAGCTCTCGGTGGTCAATCCGGTTGGGGTGTTCGGCCCGGTGTTGGGCGCGGATTACTCGACCTCGATCCTGCTGGTGCAACGCTTGATGGATGGCGCGCTGCCGGGTTGCCCGAACCTCTCGTTCGGCATTGTCGATGTTCGCGACGTGGCCGACCTGCACCTGCGCGCCATGACCAGCCCCGCAGCCAAAGGAGAGCGTTTCCAGGCGGTGGCCGGCGACTTCCTCACCATCCAGCAGATATCGCGCGTGCTAAAGGCGCGCATGGGCCGCGCGGCGCGGCGCGCGCCGACAGCCGTGCTGCCGAACTGGATGGTGCGTATGGCGGCCGCGCGCGATCCGGCAGTGGCGCAGATCGTGCCGGAGCTAGGCAAGCGCAAGAACGGTTCAAACGCCAAGGCGCGCAACGTGCTGGGCTGGGCCCCGCGCAGCAATGAAGACGCGTTGGTGGCGACCGCTGAAAGTCTGGTCGCACTAGGGTTGTTGCGGGATTCTCCAAAGAAGGCCGCTTGAGTGTCGAAAGCAGGCGCGGCCGAACGTCAATACGAGGACGGCATCCCGCCACTGGAGACTGAAGATGCGCTACATGATCCTGATCTATGGCAAGGAATCCGATTGGGAGAACGTTTCCTCCGAGCGCGTCGGTGAAATCATGGGCGCATATGAGGCCTACACAACCAAGCTGCGCGATGCAGGCGCGTTGGTTTCCGGCGATGAACTCAATGTCGTCGCCACCGCCAAGAGCGTACGCGGCATGGGCGGGACGCAGGTCGTCGATGGTCCGTTCGTGGATACAAAGGAAAATCTTGGCGGCTATTACCTGATCGAGTGCGCAAGCGATGCGGAAGCGCTCAACTGGGCCAGACATGCGCCGACCATGATGCATGGCGGGGGCGTCGAGCTCAGGCCGATCATGGTGCGGTGAACGCGAGCCGCCTCGCCGAACGCGTCGCGCGCGAGAGCTATGGGCGTTTGCTGGCTCTGCTAGCGGCGCGCACGCGCGATGTAGCCGCCGCCGAGGATGCGCTTGCGGACGCCTTCGCCGCTTCGCTCACGGCTTGGCCGCGCACCGGCGCGCCGGATAATCCCGAAGCCTGGCTGTTCGCCGCCGCCCGGCGCAAGCTTTTTGATGCAGCGCGCCGCGCCAAGACCGCGGCCGCTGGTGGGCCGACGCTGGCATTGGCGGCGGAGGAATTGGCGGCCGACATCGGTGCGCGCCGCACGCCCGACCGCCGGCTTGAGCTCATGTTCGCCTGCGCGCATCCCGAGATCGAGCCGGCCGCGCGCACCGCCTTGATGCTGCAAGCCGTGCTCGGCCTCTCCGGCTCGCGGATCGCTGCGGCGTTCCTGGTCGCGCCAGCGGCGATGAGCCAGCGTCTGGTGCGCGCCAAGCAGCGCATCGCCGAAGCGCGCATCCCGTTTGCGCCGCCGCCGCCGGAGGAGTGGTCGGACCGTCTCGATGCGGTGCTGCAAGCGATCTACGCGGCCTATTCTGAGGGCTGGAGCGATCCCGAAGGCGCCAATCCCGATCGTGCGGCGCTGGCGGAGGAGGCGGTCTGGCTCGCCCGCGTGCTCGCTGCGCAATTGCCGGACGAGCCCGAAGCGCTCGGCCTGCTTGCGCTGATGTTGCACCTCGAAGCGCGTCGGCCCGCGCGGCGCGTCGAGGGTCGCTTTGTGCCGCTGGAGGCGCAGGACTTGTCGCTATGGCGTGCCGACATGCAGGACGAAGCCGAGGCAATCCTTCAACGCGCCGCCGCCGCCGACCGCATCGGTCGCTTCCAGCTAGAGGCGGCCATCCAATCCGCACACGCGGCGCGACGCGCGCAGGGCCGCGCGGATTGGAACGCAATCGCCACGCTCTATGATGGTCTCGCTGCGTTGGCGCCTTCTCCGGTCGTGCGCCTAAACCGCGCGGCGGCGAGTGCACGCATGAGCGGCGCAGCGGCGGGGCTAGCGGCGCTTGAGTCGCTTGGTGCCGCGCTTAAGAGTTACCAACCCTATTGGGCGCTGCGCGCGGATCTGCTGGCGCATTTGGGCCGCGCCGATGAAGCGCGTGCGGCGTACGACGAAGCCATCGCACGCGAACGCGACGGGGCGGTGATCAGGTTTCTAAGCGAGCGCAGGGCGGGGGTTTAGCGTCATCTTGGACCGCCGGCGGTCCAAGGTGATTTGCTCTAGCGCTGAAACTCCCCCCGCGCCGCATCCAGCGCGGCGCGAAATTCTGGCTCAGCATGCAGGCGCGCGAGCGCGGCGGCGGCGATGGTGCGGCCGGCTTCAATGTCGCTTGGATAGTGCAGCCCGCACACGACGCGGCTGTCGCCATACTCGCGGGCACGCCCCAGAATCGCGTCGGCATGGGCGGGGGCAAGCTCCGCCAACACCAGGCCCCAGGCCCACCCGAACGCAGCGTGCCCGGAAGGGTAAGAGCCGCTGGCGCGGATGCGATCCGTTGCTTCAATGCATGTGGTCACCGCGCTATCGACCTCGAACGGTCGTTCGCGATCGTAGCGCGCTTTCGCAACGCCAATGGCGGCGCCGAGTGGAGCGAGCACGCGCTCGAGCGCGCCCTTGGTTAGAGGATAGTTCGCTTCGGCAAAGCCGTCGCCCAGCACGGACGCGAACGCGGAGAACGCGTCGAAGCTGTCGTCGGCGCGCGCCTGGGCGACGCGCGCCTCGCTCCACGGACCGCGCACGGCTTGCGCCTCTGCTCCAAGCATAGCGCCACTTGGCGGGCCAGCGACGATTTCGGCTGCCTCGACCGATGGCGTTAAGGCTGCGACCGTTGAGATCGCCGCACTCTGTATGCTGGCGCATGCGGAGAGGAGGGCGACCGCCGCGATTGCTTGCCAGCGCAACCCTCGCCCGCATCCCCCCTCGCGCAAGTAGAATTTCGGCATTTTTCTGCTCCGCTAGCGTGGCGCCTTGAAGTGCTCGGCGCTGAAACGATATTGGGTGCTTGGGGGTGCCCCATTCGCGGCGCCCACATTGATCGAATAGCCGACAGAGCTACAGGCGCCCGGGCGTTGGGGCATTGCGCGATTGAAAACCATGAGCGCCGCGTACTCGAAACCTGTTGGGTCGAAAACGCCGCGGCGGCCCAATGCGATGACCTCGATCTCGCCGTTGCGCTTGCCGAGTGCGAGCATTTCCAGATTTGCGTCGCCGCGCAGTTCGAACGTGCGCGGCCCTTGCAGGCGCAGCGCCACGTAACCGGCGCCAAGCTGCTCAATCCGAGTCCGCGACGCATAATTGCCGTCACCCCGAATGGCGCCGTCCAACCGCACGGCGCGCGCGAACCGAGGCGCCAGATCGTAGTCGAGCGCGAAGTTCTGCGCTCTCCATCGCCGGATCACGTCGGGGATGGTCGCGCCGACGTTCTGCAAGGCGCGCGACATCGTCTCGAAGCCGTCGTACTGAACCGAGCTCTCCCAGAGGCGTACGACAAAGGACTCCCCGTATGCATCGACGAGCGATTGCAGCAATGTCCATTGCGCGTAATTGTGGGTGCGCGCGTTGGTGGTCCAACACAGGTTGGGCGCGGCGAAATCGGTTTCGACGTAACCGGTAGCGTCTTGATCGGCGCCCGCGGTCGCCACTTCAGCCCACGAGGCCGTGGCTTCATAGAGCCATGTCAAAGGTTCGTCGGCATCGTATCCGTACTGAATGACGTGATTGAGTTCATGGGTCGCCGTCGCGCGCATCAGGCTTTCGGGCGACGCCTTCTTGCCCATGTTCGCGAAATCGTTCTCGATCACCAGCACGGCTCGTGCGGCGCCGCGTTCGCGTACATTTGCCGTGTTGGGATTGTCGAACACCATTTGCACGGACTTTGTGTAACCCATGTCGCCATTGGCGTTGGCGATGTAGGCGCGGTATCGGCCATTGGAATCGCGAATGGGTGCTGCCCAACCGATGCGATTCACTTGCGCGTCGAGCATTTCCTGGAGCGTATCGGCGGTCGCGCGCGCATATTCGGGCGTCGAGGCGTCGCCGCCTTCGGTCGTGTAGTGCACGCGGAAATCGGCGGTCTCGATGACTTGTTCAGCCCCGCTCAGCGTCACCGGCTCTTCGAGCAGCGCTTGGAGCTGGTTCACCACCGAAGCATCGACGGAACTCAAGGCGAGGCGGTAGGTTCCGCTGCTGTCGGATTGCATGTAGCGCGAGACTTGCAGCGTGTAAGCGCCGGCGCGCGGCGCGGTGAACGCAAAGCCTGAATTCAGCGAGCCGTCGCCGCGGTCGTCGTTCATGGCGACGGGGTAGCCATCCGCATCGTTCAGCCGCAGCACAGTGTCGAGATCGCCGGTGACGGCGTCACTCACCGCGAGCAGCGTTTGCCCGGCGACGAGTTGGACAGGATAGTCGCGGGACGGTTGCGCCTCGTTGAGCTCGCCATTGTAGCTCGCAATCGTCGCGCCGCGGATCGATGCGAAGTTCATCGGCGCCTTGGCGTTCGGATCGATCGCCAGCGACACCATGAGGTCGCCAACGCCGCGTCCGTCGAACGTACTCACCAGCACTTCGTAGCGGCCAGCATCGGCGGCCTGGAACACCAGCTGCGAATTCAGCGAGCCGTCGCCGCGATCGTCGTTCTGCGAGAGGATGGCGCCGCTGGCGTCGAGAAGCTGCAGCGTGGAATCGAGATTGTCCGAGAGCGCAAGTGTGGATGCGACAAAGATTTCGTTGGCCCGGAGGTCGACCGGAAAGCGCAGCTCAGTGCGTCTGCGATCGAAGCTGACGCGCTCCTCGCGCAACACCCGCGCTTCGGCGGAGAGGCCGAGCTGAAGTCCGCTGGCGATTTCGAGCTCGAATGCGCCGGTGGCGCCGCCGAAGCCGCTCACCACGGCGACATGACGCCCGCTTGTGCGCACGACGTACACGATGCGCGAGGAGAGCACGCCCGGTTGCTGGTCGTCATTGCGCGCGACCTGGCGTCCATCGGGGCCGCTTAGCGCGAGGACGGTGTCGATATTTCGCGTCGAGGAGGTTGTGAGCGTTACGATTTGCCCCGCCTGAAGTTCGATGGGGAACGAGGCGCGAGGTGCTGCGCTAGTCAAGGCGCCGGTGAAACGCTGCGCCGAGGAAGGGGCGGCGGCTTGGGCGGTGGGGGTTCGCGCGGTTTGAGACTGGGCCGCAGCTGTTGTGGCGATGAACAAGCAGGCCGCGATGATGATGAAACGCACGAACAACTCCGCCTTCGCCGGCCCTTGTTGGGGCCAATCCTGTTTTCTTACCCCGGCCAAGGGTCGATTTAAACAGTCCCGTCCAGTTGGCGGCGCCGGGCAATTGGTGGATGAGTCAGACATAGTCCCAAGAGCGAACTTGGGGGGGCGAGGCGGGGTCGCGCATGGCAAGGCTTATCTATGGAATGAACATGTCGCTGGACGGCTATGTCGATCATGACCGGTTCGCGCCCGGGCCGGCGCTGTTTCAGCACTTCATCGAGCAGACGCGCGGCCTGACCGGCAGCATCTATGGGCGCGGGTTGTACGAATTGATGCGCTATTGGGATGAGGAACGGCCCGAGTGGGATGCGCCCGAGCGCGACTTCGCCGAAGCGTGGCGGCGCCAGCCGAAATGGGTGGTGTCGCGTTCGTTGAAAGAGGTTGGCCCGAATGCGACTTTGCTCGGCGATGATTTCGAAGCGGCGATCCGCAAGCTGAAAGCCGATCTCGACGGCCGCGTCGATGTTGGCGGACCAAAGCTCGCGGCGAGCCTGGCGCAGTTGGGGTTGGTCGATGAGGTGCAGATTTATTTGCACCCGGTGGTGCTGGGGCGCGGTGCGCCGTTCTTCGCTGGCGCCTGGCCGAAGCTGCGGCTGTTGGGGAGCGAGCGGGTGGGGGAGGATGCGGTTAGGTTGAGGTATGTGGTGGGTTAGGTACGCTGGTCAGTCTTCGTCCAGCTAGTGGAAGTCCTGCCCCAGTTTCTTGCTGAGTGCTCTCAAAACGTGTTCGCGGATTGGGCGTCGACCATCGATGCACTGAATATGCGTGAATGGGGGCTCCAGGACAACGTCATCAATGCGCATCGGAATGAGCATGTCACGAACATAGCCGTAGAACGCTTCTTGGCGAACCCAGTGTGACGCCCAGGAACTCACGCTCCAAATGACGAAGACACACTTGCACGCGTTTAGCTCGTCTCGGATTTCCTCGTTCCATGTTGAGCCGGCGGCAAGGCCACTGTCGCGCCAGAACGTGACCTCAGGAGTGACTGTCTTAAGTACCTTCTCAATGCCTCGCCCGTCGGCGAAACTCTTGTCCTGATGGGAGTAACTTATGAAAACGTCGGCCATTCATTGATGATGCCGTAGTCAATGATGACGGACAAGCATCCGTTGTCGAATGAGGAACGAAGGCCGCCCCTTTCGGAGCGGCCTTCGTGTTTCTGGCGCCGGAACCCTCGCCCCCGCGAGGGGGAGAGGGCAGGGGGTGGGGTGACGGTATCTTGCCTTGCAAAGTTTGTTGAGACGGTCGCTGGCGCGCACACATCAAGGCTCGGCGCATTCACCCTCACCCCTAACCCCTCCCCCCTCTAGGGGGGAGGGGATTCAAACAAACAACTTCGCCCAGTTCCGCGCTTCGCGCTTGCGCCAGCCGCCGCGATGATACGCATCGCTGACGATGATCGGCGCCACGCTTGTCGCTTCAGCAAACACCATCTGCTCGTGCACGGTGGACACCTTGCCCCAGCTTGCGGCCTCTTGCAGCGTTGAGGAAGAACACGCGCCGTCGCGCACATCGGCCACCGTGATCTGCACGGCGTATTTGTGCACTTCTACATCCTCGTGGCCCAAAATCTCCGCGCACACGACGGTGTCTTGCGCGAAGTTCTTCGGTACGCCGCCGCCGACCATGAAGAGAGCTGTTGTGCCAGCCGCGAGCTTGATCTCGGTCAGTTCGCGGAAATCGCCGCCGGAATCGATGGTGAGATAAGGCTGCTTGGCCTTGCGGCGTTCGACCTGGTGCTTGACGATGCCGAAGCCCGCCGAGCAATCGGAGAACGCCGGCACGAAAATCGGCACGCCTTTCTCATAGGCGCGCTGGATCAGCGAATCTTTCTTCTTGGCGTTGCCGGCGGCGAGCCATTTGCCCAGCTCATAAATGAACTCGCGCGACGTGTAGGGGCGCGGCTCGAGCGCATTGCAGATCTCGTAGATCGTGCCGTCGACGTGCTGGAGTTCTTCTTCGTCGATATAGGTGTCGTAGATGCGGTCGATATAGAGCGAGCGCAGCACGTTGTCGTCGGGGATCTCCTTGGCCTGGTAATGCTTGAAGCCAAGCGCTTCCAGGAAATCCATATCAATGATGGAAGCGCCGGTGGCGACGATGGCGTCGGCCATGTTGTACTCGACCATGTCGCGCCACACATGCAGGCACCCGCCCGCACCGGTGGAGCCGGCCATGATCAGCCAAGTCGAGCACTTTTCATCTTCCAGCGCCATGTTGAGGATTTGCGCGGCGCGCGCGGCGTCGCGGGAGGTGAAGCTCATCTTGCCCCAGGCGTCGATGATAGGGCGCGCGTCGAAGCTCGCGATATCGATGTGCTCGACGGGTGAGGAGAGCAGTTCAGCTTTGCGGTTCTGGGTTGTCTTTTCAGCCATTGGAGTGGGCTCCTAACGGCGGCGTCGGAAAAAGCAGATCACGCGGACGCTCCGCCCACGCGCGATCGGGGTGCAAATAGGGCAAAGCGTGGGGAATGCAAGAAATCTCTGGCGAGCAATACAATCGGCTCCTAGCCATAGACCCCAAACCACAGCGTGATGGCGGCGAGCGGAAGCAGGATGTTGCCCGGCTGCGGACTGCGCAGGGCCAGCGCATTGAAGAAGGCGCCAGTGAGATAAACGCCCGCGCCGAAATAGACGAGCAGTGCGCGTGCGCCCGTGTCGGCCCGTTCCGGCGCGAAGGCGAGCCAAAGCGTAGCCGCCGCGACCTGCGCCCAGGCAAAAGAGGGCAGGTGCCATACCCAGCGGATGATGCTGCGCATCGGCGCACGCGCAAGCACACGGTTGTCGCCGCGGCCCGCGAACATCGGTCCCAGCACGAAGCGTTCGCCGAGAAACGAATGGCCGGCGGCGGTCGCAAAGCCCAGGAGCGCCGAAGCGAGGAGAAAGAGGTTCATGCAGGCGAGAATACGCGCGACCGCCGCGCGCATGCTACGAGCTTACCCTGGGGCTGCGTCGATTTGCGCCTAAGCCTGCTTGTTCTTGCGCGCGCGCTTTGGCTTTGTCGCCGCAACTTCGCCGAACATGCTCGGCCACGGCGCGTCTTTCGACGTCACCGTCACCGCGTCGCCGAAGCCGTTGAAGCGCGTCGCCATCGCCATGCCATACGCCCCGAGCGAGCCGATCTCGATCAAATCGCCTTCGCGGATATCGGCGGGCAGCATGAAGGGACCCGCTGCTGCGTCCATGGAATCGCAGGTGGGCCCATAGAGCGAAAACGGCGCCAGCCGCGCGCGGCTTTCCTGCGTGCGCAACAGCTTTGCCGGGAACGACCAATTGAGGTGCGTGGCGTCAAACAGCGTGCCGAAGGCGCCGTCGTTGAGATAGAGCGCATCACCTTTGCGCAGTTCGACGCGCGCGACTGTGCTGCCAGCCTCGGCCACCAAGGCGCGGCCGGGCTCGGCCCAGAGCACGGCGTTCTGGGCGACGAACATTTCTTCGAAGCCGGCTTTGATCGCGTTCACGTACTCGATCATCGGCGGTGGATTCATGCCGGGATAGATCGCCGGGAAGCCGCCGCCGATGTCGACGATATCGGCCACCACGCCGGCTTTGACGATGGCGCGGTTCACCATGGACATCGCCGTGCGATACGCGTCCGGGCGCATGCACTGGCTGCCGACGTGGAACGAGACGCCCAGCATCTCTTCGCTGACCGAGCGCGCACGCCGCAGCAGTGCCGGCGCTTCCTCGGGCGAAACCCCGAACTTGCGCGCCAGCGGATAGGCCGAGCCTTCGCCGGATACAGCAAAGCGCACCATCAGCGTGAGGTCCTTCGCCCCGCCGGTTTCGGCGAGGATTTTCTCAAGCTCGTCTTCGCTGTCGAGCGCGAAGGTCTTGACCCCGAATTCGTGGAAGGCACGCGCAATGGCGCGGCGGCTTTTCACCGGGTGCATGAAGGCGATGCGCGCTTCAGGAAAGCGCGAAGCTACAAGCTCGACCTCGGCCTCGGAGGCGACGTCGAAGCCCTTGACGCCGTTCTTCCAGAGTGCGTCGAGCACCCATGGGCTGGGGTTGGCCTTTACCGCGTAAAGCACCTCGCCCGGAAAATTGCTCGTAAACCAAAGCGCCGCCGCGGCGACGCGGTGCGGGCGGGCGATTGCCACGGGACCGTCCGGCGCTTCACGCGCCAAAAGGTCAAGAGGCGAGAGGACAGAGTCCATCCGGCAGCTCCCAAAACTTCCACCGCTTTTGCGGTGTGTTCAAACCCAGGCCGGCGTTAGTCGGACATGCATTAATGTCAGGTCCGCCCTTGGGAGCTTGCGCCGGAGGATCGCCTAGGAAGCTTCCTGCTTCCCGTTGCTTGCGATCCCCCAGGTGGCCTGGGCCGAGGGGGCGTTAGTGGACGCTGTTTCCAGGTCCGCCGGTAAGCGGGGCACATAGGG